>NZ_JASIAL010000374.1:0-3291 GCF_030042015.1 Trebonia sp.
CTCGACGTCGTGCAGGTCAAGGTCGGCGCGGGCGTGGCCACCCCGGTGTTCGGCCTGTCGGCGCTGCTGTCGGTGCTGACCGCGGCGGACGGGTACATAATCATCCCCGAGGAAGCCACTGGGCTGGATGCGGGTAGTGAGGTGGACGTGATCCTGTATGCCTGACAGCCCGTTCATCCGCGACGTGCCCGCCGCGCAGGCGCTGGACGCCTGGCGTGCCGCCCGGGAGGCCGCGGGCTGCCCGGAACGGCTCCCCGCCGTCACGGTGCCTGTCGCCGATGCCGCCGGGATGGTGACCGCCGCGCCGGTGTGGGCCACCCGCTCGTCGCCGCCGTGGGACGCCGCAGGGATGGACGGCATCGCGATCCGCGCGGCGGACACGCTCGGCGCCGGCGAGACCACCCCGGTCTGGCTCGAGCCGGGCGGGTACGACATCGTCGACACGGGCGACCCGATGCCCGACGACAAGGACGCCGTGGTGATGCGCGAGTACGTGCACTACGACGAGACGGGCCGGGCGGAGCTGCGCGCCGCCGTCCCCCCGCAGGCGCACGTCCGCTCGATCGGCGAGGACGTCAGCGCGGGCGAGCTGCTGCTGCCGGAAGGACACCGGCTGCGGGCCGCGGACCTGGCGGCAGCGGTCGCGGCTGGGCAGACGCACCTGTCCGTTCGGAAGAAGGCTCTTGTCCTTATCCTGCCGACCGGGGACGAGGTGCGGCCGATCGGGACCGAGCTGGGGCCGGGCGAGATCCTGGACACGAACTCCCTGATGCTCGCGGAACAGGCGCGGGAGGCCGGGTGCGAGGCGCGCTGCCTGCCGATCGAGCCAGATGACCCGGAGCGGATCACCGAGGTCGTGAGGAAGGCGGCGGACGAGTGCGACCTGCTGATCGTGATCGCCGGGTCGAGCGCCGGGCGCGACGACTACACGGCGCGGGTGGTGTCGGGCGCCGGCGTGCTCGCCGTGCACGGGGTCGCGGTCCGGCCCGGGCACCCGGTGGTGCTCGGCGTCGTCGGCCGCACGCCGGTGCTCGGCGCGCCGGGTTATCCGGTGTCCGCCGCGCTGACCTTCGACATCTTCGCCGCCCCGCTGCTCGCCGAGCTGTCGGGCACGCCGCCGCGGCGCCGGCCGCGGGCCGACGCGAAGCTGGCGCGCAAGCTCGCGTCGCCGCTGGGCATGGACGACTGGGTACGGGTGCGGCTCGGCTCGGTGGGCGGCAGCCTGGTCGCGACCCCGCTGCCGCGCGGGGCCGGCGTGCTCACCTCGCTTGTCCGCGCCGACGGGCTGCTCGTGGTGCCCGCCGGGGTGGAGGGGCACCATGCGGGCTCGGTGGTGCCCGTGGAACTGCTGCGCAGCCTGGAAGAGATCTCCCGGACGATCGTGGCGATCGGGTCGCACGACCTGGTGCTCGACCTGGCCGCGTCCGCCCTGCGGGCCGACGACCCGCTCGTCACGCTGGTCTCCTCCAACGTCGGCTCGCTCGGCGGGCTGGTGGCGCTGCGCGACGGGCTGTGCCACATCGCCGGGTCGCACCTGCTTGACACCGCGTCGGGTGAGTACACGCTGCCGTTCGTGGACCGGGTGTTCGGCGCGGCCGCGGCCGACGTGGCGGTGGTGCGGCTGGTGCACAGGGAGCAGGGCCTGATGGTCGCGGCGGGGAACCCGCTCGGCCTGGCCGGGATCGCCGACCTGGCGCGGCCGGGAGCGCGCGTGCGGTACGTCAACAGGCAGCGCGGCGCCGGCACCCGGGTGCTGCTCGATCACGCGCTGGCGCAGCTCGGGATCTCGCCCGGCGAGGTGTCCGGCTATGCCCGCGAGGAGCCGACGCACCTGGCGGTCGCCGCCGCGATCGCCTCCGGCCGGGGGGACGCGGGCCTGGGGATCACGGCGGCGGCCCGCGCGTTCGGGCTGGACTTCGTGCCGGTCACCTGGGAACCGTATGACCTGGTGGTGGCGCCGGGCGCGCTGGAAAGCCCGCTGCTTGAGCCGCTGTGGTCGCTGCTGCGCGCGGACCGCTTCCAGGCGGCCGTCACCGAGCTCGGCGGTTACTCGGCCAAGGAGATGGGCCGCCGCATCCGCTAGTAGACCACGTAGCCGACCTGCACGTCCCCGCTGTCGGCGCGGATGACCGAGAGCACGCCGGTCTTGGCCGGGTTGGGGAACGGGACGATCGTCAGGCCCTTCGTGCCGTCCACCACCACGTTGTTCTGCACCCGCCACGCCGTGTCCCAGATCGCGACCCTGAGCACGGCGGGCGGCAGGCCCTTGACCCCGTTGTCGCAGCCGAACGCGACCTGATGGGAGGACCCCGGCGGCACGCTCATGATCGTCAGCGCGTTCCTGCCGAGGTTCAGCTGTCCTGACTGCAATTCGGCCTCCGTGGTGACGCTGGGGTCCGTCTGGAAAAAGTTGTCAAGCAGCAGTGACTGGTCCAGGGCGCGGCCGAGCGCGGACGATGTCCATTGCGTTCCGTCCACGTCGACGGGAACCAGTCCGCAGCTGCCGGGTCCGCAGATGTGCTCGCCGTATCCGTAGTGCGCGGTCCACAGCCGTATGTCGGCGCGACTGATGTTCGCCGAGCTGAGCACGGGCAGGATGCCGTTCGTCATCGCCGACGCGCTCGCGTAGACGCACGGCCGCTGAATTCCCCGCTTTCTTTGTACGGCGTACCAGCCGGGCAGGTCGGACGGGGAAGACGCGCCCGCCTCGACATCGAGCGCGTCCGCGTTGTTATTGGGGTAAAGCGCGATGCTCAGGTGGCTGGCTTTCGGGAAAGTGCTGACGATGAAGGCGTAGTTAGGCTGGTTGCCAACATTCCCGTCGACGTACGCGGCATAGGCCTGTCCTCCGGCCGGAAACTGGTCGTTCAGCACGGAATCGTACATTGTCATCCCGGTCATCCTTCGACGGTAACGCGTCAGCCGCCTCGGGTATCTACCGAATTCGTGATCACGAGCGATCTGCCGCGCCCCGCGGCCGGCGGGCGGACTGGGAAAATCGGCTGGCTTACCCGGGCGGTTGGCCGCCGCTTACCCGGCGCTTGCCGGCGGTTGGCCGCCGCTTACCCGGCGACGGATGTGCCGCAGTTGGCGCAGAATTTGGCCGCGGACGGGAGCTCGGTCCCGCACTCGGTGCAGTGCCTGACCGCCGGCGCCATCGTCTGGCCGCAGCCCATGCAGAACTTCGCCCCGGCCGGGTTGGCCGTGTTGCACGCCGCGCACGTCGCGCCGGCCACCGTGCTCGCGGTGGCGGGGGCAGGGGCGGCGGGGGGCGCCGCGGCGGCCGCGGGC
>NZ_JASIAL010000375.1:0-2847 GCF_030042015.1 Trebonia sp.
ACTTCGGGGCTCGCCGCGACATATTTCTTGTTGTGCACCGTGTAGTGCACGTTGTCCTCGAAATAGGAACCGAGGAGGTCGGTCTTGTAAAGGGAGACGCTGATGTACAGGGTGCCCACGTTACGCTTGCACGATGTGAATTCGAAGGCGTCGGCCCAGCGTTCGCCTTTGTGCTTGGGACTGGTCTGGATGTGCGGCCTGCGCCCCCCGTGGAGCGTGCACCCGGCGGGGCTGTAAGCCATCGGCTTGACCAGCGCGGAACCCGTGGTCGGCGTTTGGTCCGCCGCTGCCGGGATCGCGGTGACCGCCACCGCGGCCAGCGTGAGGCAGAAAGTTGCGGCGCAGAATCGTCTGAATCGCATAGTCACTCTCTCCTTCCTCGAGAGTTCTTGCGATGATCACGAAACGCCTGCCGGGGAATGTGACTTCAGGCTCGACTATTGTGCGCCCCGCCAACTTGCCGGATCAAGAGATCAAACCAAAACTAAGCATTGCCGTAACAGCGGAACCCTAAAGCGAACGAGCGACGGCTATAGGGCAACCCGCGCACCGCCGTCCGCGCACCGCTGGTCAGTCGCCACCCCTTCTGTTCCCTGTTATCCCGGACGCACGGTGGCGCTGCCGGTATTCCGGTCCCGGCTCCAGGGTGAGGTCCTGGCGCTGCTGTTCGGCGACCCCGCGGTGGAGCGAACCGCAGAAGATCTCGCCCGGCGGGAACCCCCCACTGCCCATCCTGGAAGATGAGCGCAGTTTTCGCCTGAGCTCCGGCGAGGCTGAACTGGCCCGTGAAACCGGCACCGAGCCAGCTCGTCGAGTCTCTCCGGAGTTCGCTCAGCAGTCCGGCGACATCTTCTTCTGCTAGCCAGGTGACTGCGCCTACCCTACGGAGGGCCTTGTCGGTGTCCCTCGGCAGCGCGAAGCGCACGGCCCCCGCGCAGTCCGCGACAGCGAAAGCGGCGTCGCGGTCACCATCGTGGCGTACTGCTCGTCGTAGGTGAACTGGAGCTTGCCGCTAGCCAGGCGCGTCACCGCCCGGCAATCACGTCACCGACGATGACGGTCAGGGTGTCTGTCATCGGCTCATGTACTCGTCGACAAACGATCTGAGCTCGCTGGCCGCGCGGCCACGCTGATTCGCGTCGGCTCGTGTCGGCCGCAGTTCCATCTCAAGTCCGAGCGCCTCGAAAAGGTGCAGGACAAGCGCTAGCTCGACGGTGCCCTTCCCTCTTTCGAAGTAGTTGACCCAGTCGCGGGAAACGCCGGCCCGTTCGGCAAGTTCGGCCTGTGTAAGGCCAAGCTCGAGTCGGCGACCCCGCGCAGCGGAAGCCAGGTCGTGGATGGTGACAATCTTCATCGCATCTGTCCCCTGTGGACTCAGCTCATATGCCGGCGTACGTCCACATTAGCATTTGCCGACGTTCGTCGGCAAAGAACAGCGTCGGCGTACGTCGGCAAAGAAACGCCTACCAGCGCAGCGCCGAGGCCGATCGCGCCAAGCGTGGTCCACAGCGAACGGGTCAGTATGCCGTCTCCCGTTTGCCGGGGGTCATGTGGGTGCAGGCTACGCCGATGCGGTGCCGACGACCGCGGCGTGGTTGTGCAGGTTTGCCATGTCGGCGGCGATCCGGCCGGAATGCCAGCCCTCCGCGTCGGTCGCCCGGACCGCGCGGCTCCTGGTCAGCGTGTCGCCGAACATGGCGTCCACCGCGTCATCGACGGCCTGCCGGCGTGCCGCCAGGAACGGCACCAGGTCCTTGCCGCCGGCACTGGCTGTCGCCTGCTGCGCCGCGGCCTGCTGCTCCGCGTGACCGGTGGCCTCGGACAGCCGCTCGCCGATGCGGATCGCGTAGGACACCAGGAACGACTGGCGGAACGCCCGGGTCCGGGACCGCCCGTGGGCATCGCGCTTCGCCCCGGCCCGCAGCATCGCGCTGTTCGCCTGGACGAGCAGCGAGGTGAACAGCAGCTCGACCGCGTCCAGGTCTGCCGGGAAGCCGATGACCGTCACCAGGCCCAGTTCCTTTGACCAGATGATGCGGCAGCGGTTGGCCTGCGCGACGGTCTGCAGCAGCGATGCCTTCGGCGCCTCGTAGGGGTTGTCGACGGCGATCCGCCGCCCGCCCGGTTCCTCCGCGTGCCCCGACTCGGCGGCGAGCAGCGCGTGATCGATGCTGTACTTGGCCATCAGCTCCTGCGCGCGAGCCGACAGGGCCTCCGCTTCCTCGGCGAACTCCGTCGATTCCGCCTTGGCGAGCAGCGCGCGGATCTTGCCGAGCAGCCGTTCGTCGGCGGGCTCGGCACGCACTTGCGCGGTCGGCCGGGCGGCTCCGGGCAGCGGAAGCAGCCGTTCCAGGACCGCGAGATGCTGGAGCGCGTGCAGCGTTTCGATCCCGTCGGCGATCACGCCCCGCAAGCCGGCATATGCCAGACCTAGCGCCCGCCAGGCACCCAGGTACTCGGCGTCGGTCCCCCACCAGGTCCCGTTTCCGGCTCCGCCGGCCCTGAACGCGGCGGCCACGGAAGCGGTGGCCCCGAACGTGGCGGCCTCGGAAGCGGTGGCTCCGAGCGAGGTGGCACTAAGCGCGGCCACCTGGGCAGCCCAGCGGGCATCCACGGTGGCGGCGGCATAGCCCTGCATTTCGGCCGCGATCATGTCCGCGATTATCGATGCGTGCGCGCCGGAAAGCTGCCGGCCGACGTGCCTGGCCAGCTCGGCCGGCTGCCAGCCGTGCCGCCAGGCGGCCGTCACCGACAATCGCAGGAGTTCAACGAGGCTTCGGCTGACCGTCCGCGTCCAGCCCGGCGTCCGCTCATTCGCGAGCTGTTGAAGACGGGCGCCGTAGGCAT
>NZ_JASIAL010000054.1:0-8502 GCF_030042015.1 Trebonia sp.
TCGCTGTCCGAAGTCCGCCTGACCAGGCCCGCGGCCTCAGCGCGATCTACTAGCTCGACGGTGCTGTGCGGCCGGAGCAGCAGGTAGCCGGCGAGATCGCCGATCGTCGGCGGCCGGCCGCCCGGGTGGCCTTTAATCGCCACGAGGAGTTGGTGCTGGACATGGGTCAGGCCCGCGGCCTGCGCCTGGTCTTCGCTCCATCGCTGGAAGCGACGCAGGGTAACGCGGAATTCCAGCAGCTTCTCGAAGTCTTGCTGACTGAGCCGGGTCATCGTCATCGTCTGGTTTTCTCTATCACGCAGCGCCTGCCGTGCGGCGCTTTAGCCAGAAGCGGACCGGAGATTAACCGGCCGGTTTCGTTCGCCTCAATTGTATCGTGCTGTCGCAGCGATGCAGGCTGCGGTTCCCGACGGCACCGCAGGCAGGTGCGCAGCCGACTCACCTGCCGGCACCGATCAGGCTGGCTCGGCCGGCCGTGGGCATGAGTTCGGCATTTACATATCGTGCTACGATATATTGACGCGGTAGCTTTCAGAAGATGGTGACACTCATGAAGCTATACAAGTTTCAGGCCCTGGTCACGCTGCATCCGGCGGCTGACGGCCGGGAGTGCCCGAAGCTGGGCCCCGCGCCGCGTCGCATGGTCCTGCTGGGGAGGAGCGGTGAATCGGGGCGCAGCCAGTTCTTCGCCGCCCTGGTCAACGCCGACGACGACAGGCCGCTCTGGCCTGGCAGCCGTCGTGTTCTGGTCACGCTGCGGGTCGCCGACAATGCCGCCGCTGATTACTTCGGTATCGGCAGGCACTTTCATTTCTGGCTGGGCGGAGACATCGGGGAGGGGATCATCACCCGCCGCCTGTTCGTCTGAAGGCCAGCCAGGGGGCCTCACGATGAGGCCCGCAGGGCCGGCCCGGCCGCCGCCTTGGCCGGCGAGCCGGCCGGGTGCGCGGCCACCTGGCTGATGCATGCGAACCCCACGTTCATGCACCTTCGCCCGCTGCCACGTGTGGCGAGGGCCATCGTCACCGCGACAAGCACGGCCGCGGTCACCACGATCGCGGCGAGCAGCCACGGCAGCGGCGCCGCGGGCCGCAAGCCCCGCCTGGCACGCGGCCAGCGCCCTCGCCGCCGGACCCGGTGCCCCCTGGGCGCACGCCAGCCTGCCCGGATCTCCTCCCTGGCGGGCATATCCTCCCCCATCGTCAGCCGGGTGAACGTGGCCATCAGCGCCGCCAGCTCCGGGTCCGAACCAGCAAGCTGGCCCGCGATGCAGGCCAGCTTCTGCTGTTCCCGCGCGCTCATGCTCATCACGGCCACCTCCGTCGCCTGCCGCGACTGCCTGCCTCGTGTCCGCCGACGGATAATCCCGTGATTCAGCCTCGCGATCACATTACCCGCACGCAGATTTCTATATCGTACCGCGATATATTGTCGTTCGGCATAGGCTGGAGCGCGCCAGGACGGCCGCCATGACAAACAGCGGCGGGCAGCGGCAAGCAGCGGCAAGCAGCGGCGGGCCCGCAGGCGCGGCAGGCCACCGCCAAGTGCGGGCACGCCGATTACGCGGGTGCGATCGTGACGCTGGCCTCTGTGGTGTAGACGGCGAAGGCGAAGGACTCCTGGAAGTAGAGCTCGACATGCCCGGCGTCGTGGGACAGGTACCCGATCGCGAGGTCCTCCCCGATGCGGAACTCGTAGTCGCCGCCCCGGCAGGACAGCACGAGAGCGCCGTCGATCGCTGGCGCCCAGATGATCTGCCCGTCGATGAGCCGCCACAGGTGCTCGCGGATCGGGTAGCCGTGGTCGGAGGTCTCGCTGACCGCCGTGTAGGCGGCCGCGGACAGCAGCAGCGAGTACGGGCCGGCCACCCCGGCCAGCCGCAGCGCGGACAGCGCCTGGCTGATCGCGTCCGGATAGTCGCGGATCTCGGGCGGCAGCGACAGCGCCGGGTTGGACGACGCCTGCCTGATGCCGGTGACCCCGGCGGCCGCGTACCCGTCGAAGACCGCCCGGTCCTCGGCGAACGCGGTCTTCTTCGCGGCGTCCTTCACCGGCTGCCAGTCGGCGTCGAGGGCGCCGCGCTCCACCGCGTCGATCTGCGCGCGCTCCAGCGTGAACGGCACCCGCAGCTGAACCACCGGCCGCCAGGCGCGCAGCCCGGCGCTGATCCCGTCGCCCGGCGCGTCGATCGGGGTGAGGTGGCCGGTTCCGAGTCCGGCCAGCGTGGGGCCGCCGGGACCGGTCACGTCCGCCACCCGCCGGGCGGCGGCGTGCAGCGCGAACGTGCGCCTGGCCTCGTCCTCGATGCTCGCCCACGCGGCGTCCGACACAGGGGCGAGTTCGCGGTGCAGGTTGTTCATGGCAGTCCTTTCAGCGAGCCGATACCGAGCGAGCCCTTGCCAGCCGCCGCCTGCCCGGCGGGCGGACCGGGCAGGTCATCGAGGAAGTCAGCGGACGGAGCGAAGAACAGGCCGCCGGTGACCGCGGTGGAGAAGTCGAGAATCCGGTCGGTGTTGCCCGGCGGCCGCCCGAGGAACATGTTCCGCAGCATCAGCTCGGTGATCGCCGGCGAGGCGGCGTAGGCGATGTAATACGTGCCGAACTCCGCGCGCCCGACGTCGCCGAAGGGCATGTTCGCCCGCACGATCTGCTGCTCCTCGCCATCCGGTCCGGTCACCGTGTTCAGCGCCACATGCGAGTTCGCCGGCTTGACGTCGTCGGGAAGCTCGATGTCGGCCAGCTTGGTGCGGCCGATCACGCGCTCCTGCTCCTCGATGGGCAGCGCGTTCCAGGCGGGAATGTCGTGCAGGTACTTCTGCACGATCACGTAGCTGCCCCCGGCGAACCGCGGATCCTGGTCGCCGACGATGGCCGCGGCGGTACCGGCCCGCCCGCTTGGCGACTCGGTGCCGTCGACGAACCCGATCAGGTCCCGCTCGTCGAAGTAGCGGAAGCCGTGCACTTCGTCGGCGACCGTCACGGACCCGGCCAGCCGGGCCATCACCTGGGTGGCGAACTCGAAGCACAGGTCCATCCGGCTCGCCCTGATGTGGAACAGCAGGTCCCCTGGCGTGGCGGGCGCGCGGTGCCGCGGACCGGAAAGCTCCTGGAACGGGTGCAGCTCGGCCGGCCGTGGCCCGCCGAACAGGCGGTCCCAGGCTCGCGAGCCGATCGCCGCGACGCACTGCAGGCTGGCCTCGGGAATCCGGAAGCCGACCGAGCGCTGCAGTGCCGCCATGTCGGAAAGCACGCCGCGCGCGCTCTCCTCGCCTCCCGGGTTCACCGTCAGCACCAGGAAGATCGCGGCAGCGGTCAGCGGGCTCACCACCGGCTGCGGTTCCGGCTCGGAGGGCAGTGGCACGGGCGGACCCCCTTCGGTTTTGGCCGCACACTAGCGTGCCACACGCGGTTGACCGCAGTCAGGGGGTCGGGTGCGGAGGGTGAGATGTCAGTAGCATCAGTCGCGACAGTGCTCGCGCGGAAACGGAGGGCGACCATGAGCGGCGGAATCGGCGCGAACGAGGAAGGCATCATCACCAAGCTGAGCCCGCGGCCGGTGGCCGGCACGGTCGCGCGGCTGACCGGCATGGTGACCGCGCGGGGGATGAAGGTCTTCGCGGTGATCGACCAGGCCGCCGAGGCACGCCAGGCGGGGCTGGACCTGCGGGAGACCGTGCTCGTGCTCTTCGGGAATCCGGCCGCGGGGACGCCGGTGATGGCCGCCGAGCCGCTGTCCGCGCTCGACCTGCCGCTCAAGGTCCTCGTGTGGGATGACGCCGGCCAGACGAGGGTGTCCTACTACGCGCCCGCGACCCTGGGGGCCCGCTACCATCTCGGTCCTGACCTGGAGGCGAAGCTGGCCGGCATCAACCCGCTGACCGACGCGCTCATCGCCGCCTGACGCGGGCCCGCGGCCAGGCTGCCCCGCCGCCCCGCCAAGGCCTTCTTTCATCCCGAACGGACCGGGCCGACTCCCGCGGGCACGCTGGCTGGCAGCATGGAGGACACGCACCACTGACCTGCAAGCCATCAAGGCGGCTCCATGCCCAACCACGACGACGCCCCGCTGGCCGGCCTGCGGATCCTGGAGATCTCCAGCTTCGTCGCCGCGCCGCTCGGCGGGATGACGCTCGCCCAGCTCGGCGCCGAGGTCATCCGCATCGATCCGGCCGGCGGCGCGGCGGACGTCACCCGGTGGCCGCTGGCCCCCTCGGGCACGAGCCTGTACTGGACCGGGCTGAACAAGGGCAAGCGCTCGGTCACGCTCGACTTCCGCTCAGCCCGCGGCCGGGGCACCGTGGCGGACCTGGTGGCAGGCTCAGGCCCGGACGGCGGGATCGTGCTCACCAACGCGGGCCTGCCCTGGCTGTCGTATGAGTCGCTGGCCGCCCGCCGGCCCGACCTGATCCACCTGCGGATCACCGGCAGGCACGACGGGGGCGCCGCGGTGGACTACACGGTCAGCGCCGCCACCGGCTTTCCGCTCGCGACGGGCCCCGAGGGCACGCGGGGACCGGTGAACCACGTGCTGCCGGCCTGGGACGTGGCCTGCGGGCTGTACGCGGCGGTCGGCCTGCTGGCCGCAGAACGGCACAGGCGCCGCACCGGGCAGGGGCGCGCGATCACCCTGGCGCTTGCGGACGTGGCGCTCGCCGTCACCGGTCACCTCGGCTTGCTCGCCCAGGGGCAGCTGACCGGGGCCGGCCGCCCGCGAATCGGCAACCATCTGTACGGCGGCTTCGCCAGGGACTTCCGGACGAAGGGCGGCGCCTGGGTCATGGTCGTGACCCTCACCGGGCGGCATTTCGCCGACCTCGCCGCCGCCACCGGGCTGACCGAGACGTTCACCGGGCTGGCAGGCCTGCTCGGCGCCGATTTCGCGCGGGAGGACGACCGCTACGAGCACCGCGAGGTGATCGCCGCGCTGCTTGCCCCCTGGTTCGCGCGGCACACGGTGGCGCAGATCGCGGCCGCGTTCGCGGGGACCTCGGTGCTGTGGGAGCGGTACCGCACGTTCGCGGAGCTGGCCGCCGATCCCGGCCTGCTGGGCAATCCCCTGGTCCGGCTGATCGACCAGCCGGGCGTCGGGCAGGTGCTCGCGACGGGGAGCCCGCTGGCCCAGCCGGGTACCGGCGGCGAGGTCCGCCCCGCGCCGGTGCTCGGCGCGGACACCGACGCCGTGCTCGGCGAGCTGCTCGGGACCGCGCCGAACGCGGGCGACGACGACCGCGACGGCTCTGATAACAGCAAGAAAGGGAAGGGCTGACCGGTCAGCCAGCCGGGTCAAGCGCGCCAAGCCGGCGGAAGGTCACGGTCAGGAAAGCCCGGGTGAGCTGGGTGGACCGCCTGCGGAAAAAGTCGGTGGCGCACCGCCCGCGCAGGTACGTCTCGTGCCAGCTCGGAAGATCGAGCAGCACGCCGTCCTGTTCGACATGATCGGGGAACAGCTCGAAGATCTTCCGGCTGCTGACCGCTGTCTCGCCGCGCTCGAGCAGGTCGGTTATCGCCTGCCTGGACAGCGCGGCGGCGTCCGCCGCGCGGCCCGCGCCTTCGGCTCCTGCGAGCATCGACCAGTCCCCCCACGCCCGGTACCTGCTGCCGTCCTGGCCGGCGCTCACCACGAGGGAGCGCTTGTTGAAGTAGCCGTGCAGCACCCCCGCCGCCGACTGCGCCACGCTGCTGGCGAGGAAGGTGCGGTAGCGGGCGAAGGCCACGGATCGTTCGGAATGATCATTGCCCTTGACCCCGCTGCCCAGCATCCTCTCCCCGGCAGTCGCGGCCTCAAGCGCGGCCTGCGGGTCGGTGACCGGCGGTGTGCCCGGGTCGCGGGCGGGCAGCAGCCGATCGGTGCCGTCACCGGCCGGCCGGGGGCGGTAGTGGCCGGGGCCGTGCAGGTACGGCTGCGCGCGCACGGTCAGCGCGGCGAGCTGCCCGCGGTCGGGCACGGGGAAGCGCGAGCCCGCCAGCCACTCCGCGTACCACTGCATGACCTGCATCTTGTTGATCAGGTGCCCGGCGGCGAACGAGTCCTGCAGGAAGTGGTCGGCGTAGCCCGCGCAGACCCGGGCCCGGGTGCGCAGCGCCTCGCGCTCCTCGTGGTCGCCGACGGCGGCCGCCGCGCCGATGAGATCCCTGGCCGCCAGGTGGAAGCGCTGCCAGCGGTACCAGGAGAACGGGGCGAAGTGGCCGGCGTTGCGCGCGACCACGCAGGGATAGCGCTCCCAGGGCGGGATTCCGCACCGGGAGCCGAGCCGCGCGAGCTGGAAACCCTCGCCGATTTCGGCCAGCGCGCCGAAGGCCGGGTACGGGAGCGCGCCGGCGAGCCGCCGGCGGCCGGGGGGCGGCAGGCCGGCGGTCCGGCGCAGTTCCCTGATGTTCCAGGCGCGGACCGACTGCAGGATCGGCAGCAGGTAGCGGGCCGGCGCTTGTGCCACGTCGGCCGGGCGCGAGAAGTAGTCGGGCAGGATGTTCAGCTCGCCGACCGTGACCACCAGCCCGCTGCCGGGCAGCCGGAGGGTCTGCACGCCGGGGTAGCTGGCGCGGACCCGGTCCTCGTCGACGTTCCCTGGGTCCCGCCCGAGCGCGGTGAGCAGGGCGCCGCAGGCGGCCAGCAGGCCCGACCCCGCGGGGTCGCCCGCGGCTGCCCGCACGGCGGCGGGGTCGGCGCTGCCGAGCACGAAGTGCTCCCAGGACATCACCGGTCCGTGCCCGCCCGCATGCTCATGCGTTCAGGATGCCCGCCGCGCCGGCCGGCGCACAGGCTTATGCGGCCGCGATTTGCGGCGCGTCCAGGTAGACCACGTCCAGGGCGGCCCGTGCCAGGGACGGGGACAGGCTGCCCCAGCGGCTCGCTACGGTCACCCAGACACCGCGGCCCGCCAGCTGTGCCGCCGCCTGGCGGAACACGCCGTCACCCGAGCCGATCACGACGTGCGTGAACCTGGCGGCCACGTCCTCGTTCTGCAGCACGTCGAGCAGCTCCAGGTCCGCGCCGTGCGGCCCGGACCTGACCCGGTAGCGCGCGTGCGGCCAGCCCAGTGCCGCGTTCAGCAGGCCCAGGTGGCTCGCGGCCATCACCACCTGGTCATCAGGGCGCAGGCCAAGGCGCGCCACGTACCGCCGCTGCAGGGCGCTGACCTGGAGCTGGCTGGGGATCGCGGTGCCGGCGAGGTTCTCGATGTCGACGACGTGGAGCGCACGCGCGGGGAACCGGCGCCTGGTCTTGGTGGTCGTCTGCACCGCGCAGCACCCCCTTCGCGATTCCCCCCGCGTGCTTAGCTGGGTACCCAATTTTCCATGCGTCAATCGCGTGGACGGTCCCTCCGCGACAGACCGCAGCGCTTCACAGCGCCTCGGCGCCGTGCCCGCTGACCTCCGCTCAGGTTCGCGTCCCGTCGCCGCCGATCGTGGCGTTTGGCTCCCGGGTTTGGCTCCCGCCCTCGCGCGCACGCGTGGGGCGCAAAGCTCCGGAAGCTTCACACCCTTCACGCGTCGGCTAGGAATCCTGCCGCCCGGGCCTGGGCGGCATCTTCGCGCCCGGGCGGCGCAGCCACCAGCGGGCGAGCTCGCGGAGCACCGCGGACCGGTCGGTGCCCGCGGCGGCGGCGGCGTCGCCGAGCTGCTCCCATGTCTCGTCGTCGATGCGCACCGCGCGGTTGGGCGTGGACGGCTTGTTCGGCATGCCCCCGATAGTAGCAGCGGTGTATATGCAAAATCTAGCCCTCCCGCCTTGCCGGTGTATAGACACCATGCTAGGCTGGTGTATATACACCAGACGACAGGACAGGAGCAAGCGATGGACTTCGGCAGCCTCCCGCACGAGCAGCAGATCGCCATCCTCACCAGCGACGACGACAGCGAATACGAGAAGTGGGGCCTGGCCGAGTACGACCCCCCGCTGAACAGCTAGCAGAACGGCCCGGGCCGGGTGCGCGAACACCCGGCCCGGGCTCAGACCCCCAGCCGCTATCCCGGACGGAGATCCCGATGACAGTCAACACCATCACCCCGCAGGCGCTCAGCACGGCGCGCAGCCGCGCCTGCCCGCTGTGCCAGACGCCCGCGGGCGAGCCGTGCCAGCCCAAGCCCGCAGGCGACCACCTGGCACGGTACCTCGACGCCTACACGGCCGGGCAGCTCACCAGGGCGTACATGGCGACGGTGCTCGGCGAGCTCGTCGTCATGGACGCCTGCGTGATCATCACCGAGCCCGCCGGCCTCCCGGCGGCCGTAGCCAGCCTGCTCGCCGACGGGCACACGCTCACCTACGCGCCGGACACGGCGTGGGACGGCTGGTGGTGGGCCGACCTGCGCGACGGCAACGGGCGCCTGCGGGAGACCGGCTCGGGCGCCACGCACGCCGACGCGGCCGCGGACCTGGCCCGCCGCCTGGGGCGTGCCCGGTGAACGGCCCATACGACAGCCAGCGGGAAGCCGTCGCCGCGGCGCACGCGGCGATCGCGCCGCTGCCGGGCAACAGCATCCTGACCCGGGAGCAGAACC
>NZ_JASIAL010000055.1:0-13335 GCF_030042015.1 Trebonia sp.
CGCGCCAGGCGCGGGCGCTGCCCCGCTCCCCCGCCGTCCGGACGTCGGCGCCGCCGACGCCGCCGACGCCGCCGACAGTTCCAGCGGGCCACGAGCAGCTCAGCCTCCTGTAACGACAGCCTCTCCTGTTACCCTTGGGGCTCGCGGAGGTTGCCCGTGGAGCGTCGTCCGCCGCGCGAGGGGCTCTGGCCCGAATCACGTGATCGTAACGGCCTGCTCGCCTCGCTCACGGCATCCATCCGTGAGCGATTTATCCTGTATATCATAATCTGCCCGGTTCTCGGTCGCCGCGATGTCCCGGCCCGCGGCGGATGAATGTGGCATCGAGCCGGTTATAGGCGGCTGACTGTCACATTTATCCGGCTGAGTGCTGCCAGGGCGGCCCCCGCTAGCGGCAGATCGGCGCGTTACCAGGACGCGACCTTCCCAAGACGTGAGACAGAGCCCGGGGTCCGATTTGCCGGGATTATGGTGGTCAGTCCCCTGTTGCCTGGCGGACCGGCCGCCGCCGCCAACCCGGCAGCAAGACAGGCCGCGGCGTGCGGCGGGCCGGGAGAAACGGGAACCGTGGGCCGGGGCGGGAGTGTGAAACGGGAGCCGGGAATCGCGAGCCGGGCGGGTGGCGGCGGCCGGGTGGCGGCGGGCGAGTCGCAGCAGGTCACGAGGCAAATGGGAACGGTCACAGAATATACGCCGACGGCGCGGGCGGCCTTTCGGGCGTTACTGCCGGGTAGCCCTTTTGGGCCGTATAGGAGAACTTGCTACTTATCGCGTCGCGCCGCCCGACATGACAGTGGAGCGAGTCGGGGCCCGGGGTCGGCTAAGGCGGTCTAAGGCGCACGAAAACGAAGGCTAGCAGCGGAAACTCGCCAGGCTGGCGGATTCAGCGCCGGGAAGCGGACCGCGATTGCGGATCCCACGCCGGCGGAGGCCACCGCCGAAAGAATGCGCGGTGAATAGGGTATCCGGGTCATCAGGGAGCCTTAGATATACGTGATGTCACGTTATCGCCGGATCGGTAGCAGGCGACCCCGGTGCGCGTAAGTATTTACCCATGACGAATCCGATGGAACTCATCGCCGAACCCGTCGCTGAGTTTCCTTGCCCGCCGCTCGGCGCGGCGGAGCTTTCGGCCGCAGACGCCGAACGCATGGCCGGGATGTTCAAGGCGCTCGCCGACCCGGTTCGGCTGCGGCTCTTCTCCCGGGTCGCCGCGCACCACAGCGGAGAAGCCTCCGTGTGCGACATACAGAACGTGGGAGTGTCACAGCCGACGGTCAGCCATCACCTGAAGAAGCTCAGGGAGGCGGGCCTGATTATCTCCGAGCGCAGGGGCACCTGGGTGTACTGCCGGGTCGCGCCAGGCGTGCTTCCCGCGATGGCCCGGATGCTCGCGCCGAAAGACTGACCGCGCAGGCGGCGGGGGGGTGAGCCGGGGGGTGAGCGGGAGGAATCGAGCGACGCAAAGGAGCGGCGGCCCGGCCACTCGGCCGCCATTCCTTACCTGACCATTACAATTGCCTCTCATGGCGGAGCCGTACGGGAACTATCGCGACACCGACGGACAGCCGGGCGGGGACTACGGAGGCGAGCACCTCGTGGTGCGCTGCACGGTGGTCCCCGATCCGGGCGATCTGCTCAGCAGGCTTCCCGAGCCAGCCGCCCTCGCGTGGATTCGGCACGGGACCGGGCTGGCGGGATGGGGCGAGGCGGCCCGGGTGACACTGCCCGCCGGCGAGGACAGGTTCACCGTCGGCGAGAAGTGGCTGCGCGAGGTGTTCGAGGGCGCGGACGTCCGGGACGAGGCCGGGCGCAGGGGATCCGGGCTTGTCGCGTTCGGCAGCTTCACGTTCGGCGACTGCTCAGAAGGCTCGGTGCTCATCGTCCCGCGCGCGGTGCTCGGGCGTGATGGCAGCGGCACCGGGTGGCTGACCACGATCACCCCCGCGGGCGAGCCCGCGTGGCACGCGGCGCGGCAGCGGGCGCTGACCGCGCCGGAACAAATCAGATGGCACGACGGGTCGCTGTCGGCGCTGGAGTGGGAGCAGGCGGTCGCCACTGCTGTGGGCCGGATCACCCGGGGCGACCTGCGCAAGGTGGTGCTCGCCCGGGACCTGCACGCGTCCGCCGCCGCGCCGGTCGACGCCCGGGTGCTGCTGCGCCGGCTGGCCGCCAGGTACCCGGACTGCTACACGTTCGCCTGCGCCGGGCTGGTCGGCGCGACGCCCGAGCTGCTGATCCGCAGGGACGGCCGCGAGGTGAGCTCGCTGGTCCTCGCGGGCACGATGCCGCGCGGCGCGAGCGCCGCCGCGGACGCCAGGCTCGCGGCGGAGCTCGTCGGCTCGGCCAAGGAGAACGAGGAGCACCGATACGCCGCCGCGTCCCTGCGCGAGGCGCTCGCCCCGCTGTGCCTGACCCTCGAACTGTCCACGGTGCCCGAGCTGGTCAGGTTCGCCAACGTGCAGCACCTCGCGACCCGGGTGCATGGCACGCTCGCCGTCGACCGGTCCGCGCTCGCCCTGGCGGGCTCGCTGCACCCCACCGCCGCGGTCGGCGGCACCCCGACGGACGCCGCGGTCGAGCTGATCAGGGAACTCGAGAGCATGGACAGGGAACGGTACGCCGGCCCGGTCGGCTGGATGGACACGAACGGGAACGGCGAGTGGGGCATCGCGCTGCGCTGCGCGCAGCTCGCCGGGAACCGGGCGCGGCTGTTCGCCGGGTGCGGCATCGTGGCGGGCTCCGACCCGGCCGCCGAACTAGCCGAGACCCAGGTGAAGTTCCGGCCGATGCAGACCGCGTTGGAGCAGGCCGACTAATGAGGCGCGTGGACATCTGGTCCGCGGCGCGCACGGACGTGCTCGGCACCCCCTACGAAGCCCTGGACCTGCCGCTCGGCGAGGACTTCGAAGGTCCCGTCGTCGCCACGCTCATCCGCTACCGGGCGGGCGCGGCAGGCGCCGGCCGGGATCGCGGCGGCGGGCGCGCGGTTCTCTACCTGCCTGGCTACAACGACTATTTCTTCCACAGGCACGTCGCGGAGTTCTTCACCGCCCGCGGCGTCAGTTTCTACGCGCTCGACATCCGTAAGTGCGGACGTGCCTGCCAGTCCGGCCAGACCCGGAATCTGTGCCATGCCATCGGCGATTATTTTCCCGAGATAGACGCCGCGGCCGACATCATAGGCACCGCCGACGGGAACGGCCGCCTGCTGCTGAGCGGCCACTCGACCGGCGGTCTCATCGCCGCGCTGTGGCTGGCGGCCGCGGCTGGCTCCGGTGCCTGGAGCCGGGTGACCGGCCTGTTCCTGAACAGCCCGTTCCTGAGTACGGGCGTGCCGCCCGGCGTCCAGGCGGTGCTGAACCCGACGCTGCGGCTGATCACGGCGCGCAGGCCCGCGGCCGCCTTCCCGCGCGGCATGTCCGGCCGCTACGGCCAGAGCCTGCACGTCGACTACGGCGGAGAGTGGGAGTTCAACAAGGACTGGAAGTCGACCGCGGGGACACGGCTGCGGCTGGGCTGGCTGGCGGCCGTGCACGACGGGCAGCGCCGGGTGCGGGCCGGACTGGGCATCCAGGTGCCGATCCTGGTCTTGTGCGCGGCACGGAGCTCGGGCGGGAAGGCCAGCCTGGAGGAAATGCGGCGCAGCGACAGCGTGCTCGATGTCGGCTCCATGGTCAGGCTGTCGGCCAGGCTCGGGGACGACGTCACGGCCGTGCCCATCGACGACGCCTGCCATGATGTGCTGCTGTCCTGCGCGGCGGCGCGCGATCGCGCGTTCGCGGTCCTCGATGGCTGGCTGACCGCGCTACCCGGCATGGCATGAAGAGAGGTGACGAAACGGTGGCCGACTACCGGGAAATCAACCGGGCGAACTGGGACGAGCGGGTGCCCGCCCACGTGGCGTCGCCCGGGTACGCCGTCAGCCGGTTCACCGCCGACCCGGGCTTCCTCAGCCACGTGGTCCGGTTCGACCTGCCGCGCCTTGGCGACATCGCCGGGCTGCGCGGGGTTCACCTGCAGTGTCACATCGGCACCGACACGGTGTCGCTGGCCCGGCTCGGCGCGTCGATGACCGGCCTGGACTTCTCCGCGCCCGCCGTCGCGGCGGCCCGCGAACTCGCCGCCGCGACCGGGGCCGACGCGACGTTCGCCGAAGCCGAGGTCTACGCGGCGCCCGACGTCCTGGGCAGGGGCGGCTTCGACCTCGTGTACACCGGCGTCGGCGCGCTGTGCTGGCTGCCTGACATCCGCCGCTGGGCCGGAGTCGTCGGCGCGCTGTTGCGCCCGGGCGGCCGGCTCTTCATCCGCGAAGGCCACCCCATGCTCTGGGCGCTTGACGACGAACGCGCCGACGGCCTGCTCGTGGTCAGGTACCCGTACTTCGAGCGCGCCGAGCCGATGGTGTTCGACCAGGACGGCACCTACGTCGACACCGACGCGGCCTTCACGCACAACGTCACGCACGTGTGGAACCACGGCCTGGCCGAGATCGTCACGGCGCTGCTCGAGGCAGGACTGGCGGTCACCGCCCTGGCCGAGCACGACAGCGTCCCCTGGGACGCGCTCCCCGGGAAGATGGCGCGGATCGGGGACGGGGAATGGCGCCTCGCCGACGACCCGTCCAGGCTCCCGCACAGCTACACGCTGCAGGCCGTCAAGACCGGGTAGTCCCCGCCGGGGAACCGGCTTGGGCTGGGGAGACGGCCGGGACCGTTCGGGGAAATCATCTTTTTTATCCTGAACGAAAGGTTGCGGCTGCATGGCGCGCAGGTGAATTCCCGCCGGTTCGCCGCGCCTGGTCTCGACTTGTATCTGTTATAGAACTACTTTCCTATCTGTGATAGAAGTAATTAAAGTTCTGCTACAGAGGCAAACAGCGAGGGAATCACCAGCAATCCGCAAGCTGAGGGCGAGGCAGCCGATGCCGATTGATTCTGACCCGACCGAACGGACCGCCGCGGGCCCCGCCCCCGCGGCGGGAGCGGTCGGCATGTCGGCCGTGGACCTGACGCTGGGCTACGGTCCGAACACGGTGCTGCGCGACGTGACGCTCGACTTCCAGCCGGGCAAGATCACGGCGCTGCTCGGCCCGACCGGTTCAGGCAAGTCGACCCTGCTGCGCACGCTGAACCGGATGAACGACAAGATCACCGGCTACCGGCGCACGGGCGACGTCACGCTCGGCGGGCTGAGCATCTGGTCGCCGGCGCTGCACCCGATGGCGCTGCGCCGCAAGGTCGGGATGCTCTTCCAGCGGCCGAACCCGTTCCCGATGTCGATCGCCGACAACGTGGTCGCGGGCGTGCGGGCCTACGAGCGGGTGCCGCGCGCGCAGCTGCGGGACATCGCCGAGCAGCGGCTGCGCGCCGTGGGGCTGTGGGACGCGCTGTCCGGGCGGCTGAAGGACTCGCCGTTCCGGCTGTCCGGCGGCCAGCAGCAGCTGCTGTGCCTGGCCCGGGCGCTGGCCGTCAAGCCGGGCGTGCTGCTGCTCGACGAGCCGACCTCCTCCCTCGACCCGGTGGCCACCGAGTCCATCGAGCGGCTCATCCGCGGCCTGACCCCGGAACTGACCATCGTGATCGTCACCCACAACCTCGCCCAGGCGCGGCGGGTGGCGCATCGCACGGTGTTCCTCAACAACGGCCGGGTCGTCGAGCACGGCGAGACCGGCCAGATCTTCGGCAACCCGGCCGAGGAGGAGACGGCCCGCTATGTCAGCGGCCATTTCGGCTGAACAACAGGCTTTCCCCCGGTCGCGAGCGCCCGGGGGAAAGGACCGCCGGCCGCGTTGCAGCGCGACCGGGCGGATGTAGCTGCCGTCAGCGTTCGCGCACGGCAGGGACACAACCCCGCACGTAACGGACGTGCGAACACCTAGCAAGGAACAGCTAACAAAGGGAGTATCCCACGGTGGCAACGAGACAACGCACACCTCATAAGTCAGCCAGCAGGCTGGGGCGCCTGGGGCACCTAGGGCGCCTGGGGCGCCTGTCCCCGCCGGCGATCGCCGCCCTGGCCGCGATCGCGCTCGCGGCCTGCGCCAGCTCATCATCGTCGTCTTCATCCTCGGCTCCGCCCTCGTCGACGGCGCTGCCGACCGCTCCGGCGTCGTCGTCGGTGTCGCTGTCGGAAACCGGCAGCACGCTGCTTTACCCGTTGTTCAACCTGTGGGTGCCGGATTACAAGACCGCTTACCCGCAGGTGACGATCACCACGGCGGGCACCGGGTCGGGCACGGGCATCTCGTCCGCGGCGGGCGGGACCGCGGACATCGGCGCGTCCGACGCCTACCTGTCGCCGTCGGACGTAAGTCAGTACCCGACGCTGCTGAACATCCCGCTGGCGATCTCGGCGCAGATGGTCACCTACAACCTGCCGGGCTTCACGGGCACCCTGAAGCTGAACGGAACGGTCCTCGCCGAGATGTACCAGGGCACGATCACCATGTGGAACGACCCCGCGATCGCGGCGCTCAACCCGGGCGTGACGCTGCCCGCCATGAAGATCGTCCCGCTGCACCGCTCGGACAGCTCAGGCGACACGTTCCTGTTCACGACCTACCTGTCCGACCAGGATTCGGCCTGGTCGAGCTCGGTCGGCTACGACACGACGGTGGCGTGGCCGTCGGTGGCCGGCGAGCTGGCGTTCAAGGGCAACAGCGGCATGGTGGCCGGCTGCCAGGACAACCCCGGCTGCGTCGCCTACATCGGCATCAGCTACAAGTCCAAGACCACCGCGGCGGGACTCGGCGAGGCCGAGGTGGCGAACGGGGCCGGCCAGTACGAGCTGCCCACCGCCGCCACGATCGCGGCGGCGGCGGCGAGCTTCTCCTCGATCCCGGCCAGCGGCGCGATCTCGCTGATCGACAGCAAGGCGTCCGGCGCCTACCCGATCATCAACTACGAATACGCGATCGTTAACTCAACCCAGCCGAACGCGACCAAGGCGCAGGACATCAAGGCCCTGCTCTACTGGGCGATCACCACGGGCAACTCAAGCAAGTACCTGTCCCAGGTGAACTTCCAGCCGCTGCCCTCGACGGCCCTGGCGGTCTCCGAGGCCCTGCTCGCGAAGATCGGCAGCTAACGATGGCCGGCCCCGCGCCTGTGCGGGCGGCCCTGCGTGCCCGGCTGAGCGAGGCCGGGCTCATCCGGTGGCTCGGCGGGGCGGGCGCGCTGATCCCCGCGCTCGCGCTCGCCTTCATCCTCGTCTCCCTCATCCTCGAGGCACTGCCCGCCATCCGCCTGAACGGCTGGAGCTTTTTCACCTCGAGCGCGTGGAACCCCGGCAGCGGGTACGGGGCGGTCATCATCACCGACGGCGTCCGGCACCCGCAGGGCTCCGACTTCGGCGCCGGGCCGCTCATCGTCGGCACGCTTGCCAGCTCGGCGATCGCGCTGGTCATCGCGGTCCCCGTGTCGATCGGCGCGGCGCTTGTCATCGTCGAGCGGCTGCCGCGCCGCCTGGGCAACCTGATCGGGGTGTTCCTCGAGCTGCTGGCCGGGATCCCCAGCGTGATCATCGGGCTGTGGGGCGTGCTGACCTTCGGCCCGTTCATCTCCAGGTACGTCGCCCCGGTCATCGCGCGGAACATGCCGGACGTCCCCGTGCTGAAGTTCTTCGGCGGCAGCACGGGCACCGGCCTCGGACTGCTCAACTCCGGCCTGATCCTCGCCATCATGGTCATCCCGATCATCGCCGCCACCGCACGCGACCTCATCAGGCAGGTGCCGATCCTGCCCAGGGAGGGCGCGATGGCACTCGGCCTGTCCGACTGGGAGTGCGCGCGGCGCGTGACGCTGCCCTGGGTCGGATCGGGGATCATCGGCGCGATCGTGCTCGGCCTCGGCCGGGCGCTCGGCGAGACGATCGCGGTGGCCATGGTCTCCGGGTCCATCACGGGCTCGTACCCAAGCAACGTCTACTCGGCGATGACCACGTTCGCCGCCACGATCGTCAACCAGCTCGACGGGGCGCTCGGCGAGGCGACCGGGTTCTGGCTGAAGACGCTGGCCGAGTGCGCCCTCGTCCTGATGGTCATCACGCTGGCGACCAACGTGGCGGCCCGGCTGCTCGTGCGCAAGGTTTCCGGCACCGCGCTTCCCGTGGGACGGGGGCTGTAGCGATGAGCGGCCGCGATCTCATCAGTGTCCGCAGGCCGGGCGACATGCCCGCGGTGTCGCTGCGGCGCAGGCTGGCGAACGCCGCGTTCTGGATCCTGTGCTTCGGGTGCCTGGCCCTGGTAATAGCCCCGACCGTCTGGCTGGCCGGCGGCGTGATCGCCAGGGCGGTCCCCCATTTCCAGTGGAGCGTGCTCACGACGGTGACGTCGGGAAACGGCGGCGGGCTCGAGAACGCCATCACGGGCACCCTGGCCATCACCCTCGGCGTGCTCATCGTCTCCGGCACGGTCAGCCTGCTCACCGGCATCTACCTCGCCGAGTTCGCGACCGGCAGGCGGCGCAGCTTCCTGCGCGGCTGCTATGAGGTCCTCGCGGGCATCCCCTCGATCGTGCTGGGATACGTCGGCTACGTGGCCCTGGTGGTCCGCTTCCACTGGGGATACGGGCTGCTGCCCGCGGTCCTGGTGCTGTCCGTGCTCGCCATCCCCTACATCACCAAGGCCGTGGAGACCTCGCTGGCCCAGGTGCCCGTCTCCTACCGGGAGGGCGCCGACGCGCTCGGCATCCCGCTGGGCTGGACGCTGCGCAAGATCGTGCTGAAGGCCGCCACGCCGGGGATCGTCACCGGGCTGCTCGTGGCCCTGGCGGTCTCCGTGGGCGAGACCGCGCCGCTGCTGTACACCGCGAACTGGTCGGTCAGCAACCCGTCGCTGGCGCTCACCCACTCGCCGGTGGGCTACCTCACCTACGCGATCTGGGCCTTCTACGACGATCCCGCTCAGTCGTCGGTGTACCTGTCCTACGACGCGGCTCTGCTGCTGTTCGTCATCGTGCTGGTGATCATCTCGGTCGGCCGGGTGGTCACCACGATCTCGCGCCGGCACGCGGAGTGATCATGCCGGAACCCGACGGGCGGCCTGGGCCCGGGACCCGTCCCCGGAGCCGGCTGCGCGGCGGGGACCAGCCGCGCCGGGCGGCCGAGGTGCTCGCCGACCGGATCGCCGCCACGCTCACCGGTCACGAGCCCGGCTGGCGGCTGCCGCTGCCTTCGGCGCTGGCCCGCCGGCACAGCGTCGGCATCGCCGAGGTCAACGCCGCCGTCGACGAGCTGGTTTCCCGCCAGCTGGTCCGCCGCGCGGCGAGCGGCCAGCTGTACCGGGCGAGCCCGGTGGAGTACCTGATCCCCCTGGAGGGCACGGCGCGGCTCGGCACGCGCGTCGACCCGATGAGCGGGACCCTCACCTGCCTCAACTACGGCGTGTCCTGGCGGCCGCCACCAGAAGACGCCGCGTGCGCGCTCAAGATCCCCGCCGGCGAGCCCGTCTGCGTCCTGCAGCTCGCGTGGGCGCTGAACGGCATGCCCGCCGCGGTGACGACGACCTACCTGACCAGGCACCTGGCGCACCCGCGCGTCCCCGCGGACTGGCTCGCGGCGGCCGCCGGGCGCGGCGTGCTGCCGCTCGTCCTGCCCGGCGCCGGGTACCTCGGGAACCCGGGAACCCGCCCAGACTGCATGCCGTACTCGGCGGCGGTCCAGATGCAGCTGCCGCCGCCGTCGGTGGCTCGCAGGCTCCGGCTGCCGACCGGGCAGCTGGCCGTCCTTGTGACGGTCATGTTCGGCTACGGCTCCGGGCAGTGGCCCGCCGCGATGACCGCCGCCGTGCTCCGCCCGGACATGTTCCGGATAGTCGTGGATACGGCGCCGCCGGGCGATCAGCCCAGCCAGCCGCGCGCCGCGAGGCCGAGCAGGCACACGAGCAAGAAGTCCACCGCGAAGACGGCCGTGATCAGGCCGCCGATGTCGGAGGACCGCCCCTGACGGCGCACCAGCGCCTCCCACTGGGCCGCGCCCGCCGCCGCGACGGCTATCACGCCGGCGGCCACGAACTGCGCGTTCGGGTGCAGCGCGAGCGTCACGGCCGCGCACAGCGCGGCGCCGACGGCCACCGCCTGCCAGAACGCCGCGGGCGGCCACGGACGGGGCGTCATGGACCCGGCTCCGCCTGCGCGCCGGGCGTGTCGGCGAGCCGGTCGACGGCCCGCGCCAGGGCATCGAGCGCGGGCCCGGCGGCGGTCAGGGCCCGGCGCTGCCTGGCCGGCAGCGTGGACAGGGCCAGGTGCAGCACGGCGGCGTTGGTGGCCTGCCACGCGAGCACCGCCTGCTGGCCCGCCTCGGTCGCGGTCAGCTCGACGGCGCGACGGTCGCCCTCGGCGGCGACGCGGCGAACCATGCCCCGCGCGGTGAGCGCGTTGACGATCGTCGTGACGGTATTGGGCCGCATGTTCAGCAGCCGGGCCAGCTGACCTGGCCGCGAGCCGGGATGCTCGGCCAGCGCGGCGAGCAGCTCCAGCTGTGCCACGGCCAGCGTGTTGCCGGGGTCGGCGACACGCGCGCCGCGGCGCAGCGCGCGGCGCAGCCGGGCGATTCCCTCGGCCAGCCCGTCCGGCCGGACTCCGCCCTCGCCGGCGGCCGGGCCGGAATCAGCGGAACTCACCGTTGGCCGTCCGTTCCCGCGGGCTGCCCGCTGCCAGTTGCGCCCGGGGCGGGTGCCCGGACGGCGTGCGAACCGGCCCAGGCCGCGGCGAGCGCGGCCGCCGCCAGCGCGGCCAGGGCAAGCGCCGGGCCGGCGGACCGATCGGCGAGCAGCGTCCCGGTGTGCAGCCCCAGCGTCACGACGGCCACGCCAAGCGCGGTGCCGATGCCACGCGTCATGTTCACCATCCCGCCACCAGTCGCGGCCTCCCGGGCCGGGAGCGCCGCCATGATCTCGGCGTTGTTAGCCGGAGTGTAGACTCCCAGGCCCACGCCAAGCAGGCCGAGCAGCACCACAGATACCGCATGCGGCGCGGGAACCGCCAACGCGGCGGCGCAGCCGGCCGCTAGCAGGCCCCCCGCGGAGCACCGGCGGCGGTTCGGCCAGCGCTTCGGAAGCAGCCGGTCGGACGCCACGGCGGCGGCACCGAACCCGGCCGGCAGCGACGTGAGCAGCAGCCCCGCGTCCAGGGCGCTGCCACCGTGATCGATGATGACCTGCGGGAACAGCACCAGCGGGCCGAACAGGACCAGGTAGGCGCACAGCGCGCCGCCAAGCGCGGGGGCGATCCCGGCGGTCGCCAGCGCCCGCAGGTCGAGCAGCGGTGCCGCGGACCGGCGCTCCCAGCGCCACAGGCCCGCCCCCGCGGCCACCGCGATCGCCGCGCAGCCGGCCAGCGCCCAGGCCGGCACGCCCAGTCCTGACAGCGAGGAGATGGCCAGCATCGCCGCCGCGGCCGTGGTCGCCAGCAGGACCATCCCGCCCGGGTCCGTGCCCCCGCGGGCGGCCCGCTGGCGGGTGCGCGGCAGCAGGTACCAGCCCGCCACCACCCCCACCAGGCCGACCGGGACGTTCATGAGGAAGATCCACCGCCAGCCGGCCGCCGCGATGAGCAGGCCCCCCGTCACCGGGCCCGACGCGAGGCCGACCGCCTGCGCGGCGGCCTGGACTCCCAGCGCCGCCCGGCGCGAGGGCCCGGGCACGCTGGTGACCACCAGGGCGACGCTGTTCGACTGCAGCATCGCCGCGCCGGCCGCCTGCACCAGGCGCAGCCCGATCAGCATGGCCAGCGAGGAAGCCAGCCCGCACGCCGCCGACGCGCCGGCGAACACCACGAACCCGTACAGGTACGACACCTTGCGGCCGGCCCGGTCCGACCACCGGCCCGCCGGCACGAGCAGCGCGACGAGCGCGAGCAGGTACCCGAGCGAAACCCATTGCACCCCGGCCAGGCCGGCGTGGAACTGCCGCTGCAGCGCCGGGAACGCGACCGTGACGACGCTCGCGTCCAGCTGGCCCATGAAGGCGCCGAAACAGACCGTTCCGACCGCGAACCACGGCGCCATGCGCTGCCTGCGAACCGCCGCGGGCCGGGCCGGCTCGCGCAGCAGCGCGGCGACTGACGGCATCAGGCGAGCTCCGCTTGAGCCCGCGCGGTCCGGATCGTGTTCGCGCATGCTTGCGCGAGTCTTGCCATCATCGCTCCAGCTGCATCTGTTACAGAACTATTATTAGTTCTAGTACAGAACTTATTTTCTGGCAAGTCGGGTGCCGCTAGCGATGGGATGCCCCATGATCTGCGGGAGCTCAGGTCGCGGACGGGGCCCGCGCCTTCGTCGCCAATCTGGAGGGGCCGGCAAGCCCTAGCTCTGCGTCACCCACTTCACGGAGTAGGACCAGCCCCGGCCGTTGTTGTAGGACAGCCGCGAGTTGTCTGCTAGCTGCTTGCCGCTCTTGGTGTCCTTCATGATCCACTCGTAGTACTTCCAGGGGCTTTGCACGTCGCCGACCTGGCTGATGTAGATCCCGGTAAAGGTGACAGGCGGGCTGTACTTCGCCAGCCCGTGACCCAGGAGGGCGACGGGGTTCTGGCAGTGGAGGATGTGCAGGATCGAGCAGGCGGGCTGGTCTTCGACGATTGCGCCGGCCTGGCGGGCGATAGTGTTCAGCGCGGCGCCGCCGCCGCTTGTCTCGGTTGCCGACCAGGACGCGCCGTCCGTGTCGTCGACGATATCGAAGGCGAATGTCCGCGGCACGCTGGCGTTCGGGTCGAGCGGCTGGGTCACCTCGAGTTCCACTGAGGCGTAGATCATGTCGCCGGGATGAACGGCCACGCCGGAGATCACCTGCTGGTTGTTACCCTTGGGTCCGGGTATCTCCCAGACGGCGTAGTCAGAGCGCAATCCGTCTGAGCACTGGGAGACGGTGCCGATCTGCGGCAGCCATGCCGTTTGCGGCTTCGCCCTTATCGAGGAAAGCCCGCCCCACATGCCTACCCACACGGCCACGCGCGGGGCGCCGAGGGCCGGGCAGTCAACCTTCAGCGGGATTTTCCAGCTGGCCTCGACGTAATTGATGTAGCCACTGGCCGGATATGCGGAATACCCGGACCAGATATCCTGCGTCAGCGTCGGCGTCTTGCCCGGCGGTATCGTCCCGGCCTGCGCCGGAGCGGCGAGCAAGCAGCTTGTAAGGCTAAACGCGCCGATTACAGCCGAAGCGATGAACCGACGTCTTCCTCGGGAGACCTCCCCGATCTTGCCCAGCATTTCCCCTCGCCGAATTTGCCAGTAACTGCCCGATTGGCGGCCTTCGGCATTTATCGTGTCATGTCCGGCAGCTGATAGCCATAGGTCATAAGGACTAGTAAACAACGCCAGGCCCGTTTTCCGTGC
>NZ_JASIAL010000008.1:0-3352 GCF_030042015.1 Trebonia sp.
AGATGTTCCGCAAGCTCCTCGACCAGGGCGAGGCGGGGGACAATATCGGCGCCCTCTTGCGCGGCACCAAGCGCGAGGAAGTGGAGCGGGGCCAGGTTCTGGCCGCGCCCGGCTCGATCACGCCGCACACCCAGTTCAAGGCCGAGGCCTACATTCTCACCAAGGAGGAAGGCGGCCGGCACACGCCGTTCTTCACCAACTATCGCCCGCAATTCTATTTCCGCACCACCGACGTGACCGGCGTGGTCAACCTGCCCCAGGGCACGGAGATGGTGATGCCGGGTGACCGCACCGACATGACGATTCAGCTCATCCAGCCGATCGCCATGGAAGAGGGGCTGAAGTTCGCGATCCGGGAAGGCGGCCGCACCGTCGGCGCCGGCCGGGTCACCAAGATCCTGAAGTAGGCGAAGTTTCGGCGGCCGGGCCGCTACGGGCCCGGCCGCCGAAACATGTCAGCCCCCGAGGGGTTCGGGGGGAACGGCTTCCCCCCGAGCGAGGGGTCACCGGGGGTCGGCCCCCGGGGGCAAGCACAGACAGCGGCCCGCAAGAGAAGCAGAGGAACCGAGGCCACAATGGCGGGACAGAAGATCCGCATCCGGCTCAAGGCATATGACCACGAGGTCATCGACAGCTCGGCGCGCAAGATCGTCGACACGGTGACCCGTACCGGCGCGCGCGTCGCCGGTCCCGTGCCGCTGCCCACCGAGAAGAACGTGTACTGCGTCATCCGCTCGCCGCACAAGTACAAGGACTCGCGCGAGCACTTCGAGATGCGGACGCACAAGCGCCTGATCGACATCATCGATCCAACGCCGAAGACGGTCGACTCGCTGATGCGGCTCGACCTGCCGGCCGGTGTCTACATCGAGATCAAGCTCTGAGGACTCACTGATCATGGCAATGACAGGGATCCTGGGCACCAAGCTTGGCATGACCCAGGTCTTCGACGAAACCGGGCAGGTGGTACCTGTCACGGTGGTGCAGGCTGGCCCGTGCGTGGTCACGGCCGTCCGCACGCCGGACAAGGACGGGTACTCCGCTGTCCAGATCGGGTTCGGGGAGATCGATCCCCGCAAGGTCACCAAGCCGGTGGCCGGCCTGTTCGAGAAGGCCGGGGTGACGCCACGCCGCTATGTCGCCGAGATCCGCACCCAGGACGCATCCACCTACCAGCTCGGCCAGGAGGTCACGGCCACCCTGTTCGAGGCAGGGCAGCGCGTCGACGTCACCGGCAAGTCCAAGGGCAAGGGCACGGCCGGCGTCATGAAGCGGCACGGCTTCCGCGGCCTGTCGGCCTCCCACGGGACGCAGCGCAAGCACCGCTCGCCCGGGTCGATCGGGGCGTGCGCCACTCCGGGCCGGGTCTTCAAGGGCGTCCGGATGGCGGGCCGGATGGGCGCCGCGCGGACCACCGCGCAGAGCCTGACCGTGCACGCAGTGGACAGCGACAAGAACCTGCTGCTGATCAAGGGCGCGGTGCCTGGTCCGCGCGGCGGGCTCGTCGTGGTGCGCTCCGCGGCGCGAGAGGGGAATCGATGACCAGCGTAAACGTCGTCTCGCCGTCCAGCGAGACGGTCGGCACCGTCGAACTGCCCGATGCGATCTTCGCGGCGCAGGTCAACATCCCGCTGATGCACCAGGTCGTCGTGGCGCAGCGCGCGGCCGCCAGGCAGGGTACCCACGCGACGAAGACCCGCGGGATGGTGCGCGGCGGCGGTAAGAAGCCGTACCGGCAGAAGGGCACCGGCCGGGCACGGCAGGGCTCGATCCGTGCGCCGCAGTTCACCGGCGGCGGCACGGTGCATGGCCCGCAGCCGCGGTCCTACGCCCAGCGCACCCCGAAGAAGATGAAGGCCGCCGCGCTGCGCGGCGCGCTGTCTGACCGGGCCGCCAATGAGCGCGTGTACGTCGTAACCACGTTCATCGAGGGTGACGTGCCGTGCACGAAGGACGCGCTGGCGGTGCTGAACGCGGTGACAGGCGGCGCGACGAGGAACATCCTCGTGGTCACGCTGAGCGACGACGAAATCAACTGGAAGTCGCTGCGCAACGTTCCCGCCGTGCACCTGCTCGCCGAGGACCAGCTCAACACCTACGACGTGCTCGTCAGCGATCACGTGGTCTTCACCGAGGCCGCGCTGCGCGCGTTCGTCGAAAGGGGCTCGGAGTGAACAAGCAGTACAACCCGAGGGACATCCTGCTGCGTCCGGTGGTTTCGGAGAAGAGCTACGGCCTTCTCGACGAGGGCAAGTACACGTTCGTCGTCGCTCCGCGCGCCAACAAGACGCAGATAAAGATGGCGGTCGAGGAAGTGTTCCGGGTCAAGGTGACCGGTGTGAACACGCTCAACCGGCAGGGCAAGCGGCGCCGGACCCGGCAGGGCTGGGGCAAGCGGGCTGATACCAAGCGCGCGATCGTCACCCTGGCCGAGGGCGACCGGATCGACATCTTCGGCGGACCGGTTAGCTAAGGAGACGCAGGTGGGAATCCGTAAGTACAAGCCGACCACCCCGGGCCGGCGCGGCGCCAGCGGCTCCGACTTCTCCGAGATCACCCGGAGCGAGCCGGAGAAGTCGCTGGTTCGCCCGCTGCACAGCAAGGGCGGCCGGAACGTGCACGGGCGGGTCACCGCGCGGCACCAAGGCGGCGGGCACAAGCGCGCCTACCGGCTGATCGACTTCAGGCGGCACGACAAGGACGGCGTTCCGGCCAAGGTGGCGCACATCGAGTACGACCCGAACCGGACGGCACGAATCGCGCTGCTGCACTACGTGGACGGCGAGAAGCGCTACATCCTGGCGCCGCAGGGCCTGTCCCAGGGCGACCGGGTGGAGAACGGCCCGGGCGCGGACATCAAGCCAGGCAACGCGCTGCCGCTGCGCTCCATCCCGACCGGTACCGTCATCCACGCCATCGAACTTCGTCCCGGTGGCGGTGCGAAGATCGCGCGCTCCGCGGGCGCCGGGGTCCAGCTCCTGGCCAAGGAGGCCGGCTACGCGGCGCTGCGCATGCCGTCGGGCGAGATCCGGCGGGTCAGCGTGGAGTGCCGCGCGACCGTGGGCGAAGTCGGCAACGCCGAGCAGGGCAACATCAAACTCGGCAAGGCGGGCCGCAACCGCTGGAAGGGCAAGCGGCCGTCGGTGCGCGGCGTCGCCATGAACCCGGTCGACCACCCGCTCGGCGGTGGCGAGGGCAAGAGCTCTGGCGGTCGCCACCCGGTCAGCCCGTGGGGTAAGCCGGAAGGCCGTACCCGGCGGGCGCATAAGCCCAGTGACCGGCTGATCAGCCGCCGCCGCGGCAAGAACAAGCGGTAGGGAGCAGCCTGTAATGCCTCGTAGCCTTAAGAAGG
>NZ_JASIAL010000376.1:0-20830 GCF_030042015.1 Trebonia sp.
CGGGGGCGGCGCGGGCTGCTGGTACCCGCCGGCCAGCCCGCCCCCGAGCCCCAGGCCCGCGGCGAGGAACGCCCCCTGGGTCGCGCCGCCGCCCTGGGCCATGCCCTGCCCGGCGCCGAGCGCCATCTCGCCGGCCGCGTACTGCTGGAACCCGCCGGCCAGCTGGGAGTACCTGGTGTCCTTGGCGAGCTGCTTGAGCTGGGCCTCGTCCTCGGGCGCCATGTTGATGTCGAAGTTGCCCATCCGGGTCAGCGCGATGCCGTAGGCCTCGAGCTGGCCGTTGGCCGAGGTGATCGCGGCCTGCTCGATCTCGGGGGAGTGCACGGACAGGCCGAGGATGGGCCAGCCGTTGGCGACGACCTGCGTGGTCACGTTCGTGCGCAGCACCTTGAGCAACTGGTCGCTCACCCACCCCGTGATCTTGTCGTTGTCGGTGACGTCCACGGTGGCGGTGAGGTTCGTGATCAGCCTGGCCGGGTCGATCACCCGCAGCGCGTAGTCCCCGAACACGCGCAGGGTCACGATCAGCGCGCTGCGCGGGTCCTGCACGTCGTCGATCCGCCCGCCGAACCGGAACCCGGTGTACTCGCGGGTGCCGATGAAGTACAGCTCGGCCCGGTAGGCGTTCCCGCCTGTCGCGAAGTCGATAACCGCGCCGAGCCCGGGAAGCTCGTTGGCGTCGATCTCGTGCCGGCCAGGACCCATCTGCTGCACGACCTGGCCGGTGTTGACGAACATCGCCACTTCGTCGGCGTTCACGATCGCGTGCGTGAAGCGGCGGATCGTAATGTCGGGCCACTTGAAGACGATCTGGCCCTTGCGATCGTCAGGTACCGCGATGAATTCCCGCGAGAACAGTGCCATGTGCAAAACATACCGGGAAAACCTTGGTCTGACATGTCCAGCCGCGATACGGCTTGAACTGCTATGTTCCTTGCGTGGAAGCTATCCAGTGCGGGTGGTGCCAAGCGCAGAACCAGGTCGGCACCACCACTTGCATGACATGCGGCGCGCCGCTGGACGTGCGGGACAAGGTCAGCGACTCCGGGTGGCGCGAGGCGCCCCGGCTGCGCGACATGACCGAGTTCCGCTTCTCGGCCAGCACGTGCCAGGTGGAGGGGGAACTCGTCCCTGTCGCCGAGCTCGCCCTCGACCCGCGGGACGGCGTTTACTTCGAGCACCACGTGCTGCTGTGGAAGGACGAGTCGGTACCGCTTTCCTCGCTGAACACGGGCGGCGGGATGCGGCGCACCATGGGCGGGATGCCGCACATCGTGACGGTGGCGAACGGCCCTGGCCGGGTCGCGTTCTCCCGCGACGCTCCCGGCGAGCTCGTGGTCCTGCCGCTGCACCCCGGGATGGAGCTCGACGTCCGCGAGCACGCCTTCCTGCTCGCGTCGCACAGCATCCAGTACTCGTTCGTGCAGATCAAGGGGCTGGTCAACCTGCTGCACGGCGGCACGGGCATGTTCATGGACCGGTTCGTCACCGCCCAGTACCCGGGGCTGCTGATGCTGCACGGCAACGGGAACGTGCTGGAACGCACCCTCAAGCCCGGCGAGAAGATCCTGGTGGAGCCGGGCGGGTTCCTGTACAAGGACTCCTCGGTCAACATGCAGGCCGTGCAGATGCCGCTGCGGACGGGAATGATGCGGCACGGCATGTACCTGGCGGAGATGACCGGGCCCGGCCGGGTCGGCATCCAGTCCATGTACGTGCACCATGGTTCGTCGGAATAGCGGGCGCGGCCGATGAACACCTACGTCTGCAGGTACTGCAGGCAGCAGAGCGACCCGTCCGCGCCGACCTGCCCGCTGTGCGGGGCGCCGGTCGACATCAGGTCGAGCGTCAGCGACTCGGGCTGGGTAGAGCAGCCGCCGATCAAGGACATGGCGGAGATCCAGTTCGGCCAGTCGCGCTGCCAGATCGCCGGCACGACCGTCCCCGTCGCCGAGTTCGCCCTCGCGCCGCAGGACTGGATCTACTTCTCGCACCACGTCCTGCTGTGGGCGGACCCGCAGGCCAAGCTCGGCAACATGTCGATGCGCGGCGCGTGGCACCGCACGCTCTCGGGCATGCCGCTGATCATGGTGGAGGGCCGCGGACCCGGGCACGTGGCGCTGTCCGACAACGCCGCGGGCGAGGTCGTCGCGCTGCCGCTGCAGCACGGCCAGCGGATGTGGGTCCGCGAGCACAGGTTCCTGTGCGCGACGGGGAACATCAGCTATGACTGGGAGCCGACCAACATCTGGTACGACACCGGCGAGGACAACCAGCATTCGGACATCCACTACCCGATGGGCCAGAACGGCGACATCTTCAGCGCGCACGAGCAGCCGGGCCTGCTGCTGCTGCACTCGCCAGGCAACACGTTCATCCGCGACCTGCAGCCGGGGCAGTCGCTGCTCATCCAGCCGAGCTCGCTGCTCTACAGGGACGTGTCCGTCCGGGCGCACCTGCACCTGGAGTTCCCGCGGAACACGGGCTTCGCCTTCTGGCACCCGCGGTGGAGCTACCACAAGGTGTGGGTCCGGCTGACCGGCCCTGGCCGGGTGGCCGTGCAGTCGATCTACGAGCCTCCCGAGGACATGGAGGCGATCAGGAACAGCTCGTACACGACCGTCAGCCGCTGGTAGCCCGGCCCGCCCTGGTATCGGGCTTGGTAGCGGCGCCCGCCTTGGTAGCGGCGCCCGCCGCGCGGGTAGGCACGAATGCGTGGACCGGCTGGCGGATTACCGGAGCAAGCGCGACCCCGCGCGGACGCCCGAGCCCGTTCCCGACGCCGCCGCCGGGGACGAGGCGGGCGGTCAGGGCGCGGGCGTCTTCGTGGTGCAGGAGCACCACGCGCGGCGGCGGCACTGGGATTTCCGGCTGGAACGCGACGGCGTGCTCGTCTCCTGGGCACTGCCCAAGGGAGTTCCCGACGACCCGGCGGTGAACCACCTGGCCGTGCACACCGAGGACCACCCGCTGGAGTACGCGGGCTTCCACGGCCAGATCCCGCGGGGCGAGTACGGCGCGGGATCGGTCAGCATCTGGGACCACGGCACGTACGAGCTGCTGAAGTGGGATGCCCGCGAGGTCAAGGTCGTCCTGCACGGGCAGCGGCTGTCAGGCGGCTACGTGCTGTTCGCCACCGGCGGCAAGAACTGGATGATCCACCGCGAGCGGCTCGCGCTGCCGGCCTCGCTGACGCCGATGCTGGCCGCGCCCGGCAGGCCGCCCGCCGGCGACCGCGCGGAGTGGGCCGTGGAGATGAAGTGGGATGGCGTCCGCGCGCTCGCCTTCATCGAGAACGGCCGGCTGCGGCTGACCTCGCGGACCGGCAAGGACATCACCGCCACCTACCCGGAGCTGGCCGGGCTTGCCCGCGCGACCGGGCACAGGCAGGCGCTGCTTGACGGCGAGATCGTCGCCTTCACCGACGGCCGGCCGGACTTCGAGGCGCTGCAGCCCCGGATGCACGTCTCGTCGCCCGCGCAGGCCGGCCGCCTCGCCCAGACGACCCCGGTCACGTACCTGGCGTTCGACGTCATGCAGCTGGACGGGCGGCCGCTGACCGAGCTGCCGTACGCGGACCGCCGCGACATCCTCGGTCCGCTCATCCCGGACGCAGGGTCGTGGCTGTGCCCGCCTTCCTTTCCCGGCCCGGACCTGGACGCCGTCCTCGCCGCCTCCGCGGCGAACGGGCTCGAGGGCGTGGTGGCCAAGAGGCTGGACTCCCGCTATGAGCCCGGCGCCCGCTCAGGCAACTGGCTGAAGATCAAGAACCTGCTCCGCCAGGAGGTGGTCGTGGGTGGCTGGAAACCGGGCAAGGGCAACAGGACCGGGCAGATCGGCTCGCTGCTCGTCGGCGTGCACGGCGCCGGCGGCCTGCTGTACTGCGGGCACGTGGGCACCGGGTTCTCCGACGCGACGCTGCGCACGCTGGGCGCCAGGCTCGCGCCGCTGCGCCGGCCGGACAGCCCGTTCGGCTCACCGCTGCCCGCCGGGGAAGCCCGGCCGGCGGTGTGGGCAGAACCGCGGCTGGTCATCGAGGTGACGTTCGACCGCTGGACCGCGGCCGGGCGCATGCGCGCGCCCGTCTACCAGGGCCTGCGCGATGATAAAGATCCCGCCGACGTGGTCAGGGAGACGTGATGGCGCAGCACAAGATTACGGTCCAGGTGAACGGGTGCGGGCTGACGCTGACCAACCTGGGGAAGGTGCTCTACCCCGAGGACGGCTTCACCAAGGGCGAGGTCCTCGACTACTACCAGCGGGTTTCCCCGGTGCTGCTGCCGCACATCCGCGGCCGCCCGATGACGATCAAGCGCTACCCCGAGGGCGTGGACAGCCAGTCGTTCTTCCAGAAGCACGCGCCGGCCCACCCGGACTGGGTGCGGACCGAGCAGGTGAAGTCGAACGGCTCCCGCTCGCGCGACCCGGGGAGCACGATCACCTACCTGGTCATCGACGACCTGCCCACGCTGATCTGGGCGGCGAACCTGGCAGCGCTCGAGCTGCACGTGCCGATGTGGCGCTTCCCGCGCGGGATCGACGAGGACCCGATGCCCGACCTGATGGTCTTCGACCTGGACCCAGGGCTGCCCGCGACGGTCGTGGAGTGCTGCCGGGTAGCCGAAGCGCTGCGCCCGATGCTCGAGTCCGCTGGCCTGCGGTCACTCGCCAAGACCTCCGGCGGCAAGGGCCTGCAGCTGTACGCGCCCGTCAGCGGCATCACCGCGGAGCAGGCCAGCGACCGGGCGAGGTCGTTCGCGCAGGCCCTGGAGCAGGAGCGCCCGGACCTTGTCGTGTCGCGGATGACCAGGTCGCTGCGCGACGGCAAGGTGCTCATCGACTGGAGTCAGAACAACGGCTCGAAGACCACGATCGCGCCGTACTCGCTGCGGGCGCGGACTTATCCCACCGTGTCGACCCCCGTCACCTGGGACGAAGTGGCAGCCTGCCGTGAGCCAGGCGACCTGTTCTTCACCGCGCCCGACGTCGTAGCCCGGGTCGCTGACCAGGGCGACCTCTTCGCGCCCCTGCTTGCCCGGTGACCCCCGCGGTCAGGGGATGACTACGTCGCCGCGGCGTTCGGCGAGCAGCACGAGCGCGTACCCGGCGAGCGTCGAGTCGTCGGCGATCCGGCCGTCGCGCACCATCTCCTCGAACTCCTGCCTGCTCACCCATGCGTGGCGGATGCCCAGCTCTTCCGGCTCCGGGTCCGGCGGCCCTGGCACCAGGTCGGTGGCGAGGAAATAGTCAGCGTACTGGGCCGTCATCCCGTGCGCGGCGGTCAGCAAGCCAAGGTGAGTCAGCCGCCCGGCGCGCAGCCCCGTCTCCTGCGCGAGCTCCATCCGGGCGAGCTGCTCCGGCGTCCCTGACTCGCCTTTCGGGAAACCGCCCTGCGGGAACGACCAGCTGCGCCGCCCGACGGGATAGCGGTACTCCTCGACAAGGTGGAAGCCGGCGTTCTCCGCGGGCACGACGAGGGCGAAGTTCGCTCTCTCTATGACCGCGTACGTTCCGCGGGACCCGTCGCTGCGCTCGATCTCGTCCCTGCGGAGCCGGATCCAGTTGTCGGCGTAGACGACGCTGCTCGCGAGCGTCTTGATCTCCGGTTCAGCCGCGTTATTGTGCACCGCATCATTGTGCCCCGGCTGCCCGGCCGGCGGGTTACGGCGAACCGAAGGAACGCCGTGGCGCCGAGCGCGCCCGCGAGCGGCAGCGTGACAAGCGCGGGGAGCTGGTACCGCCAGGAGAACTCATAGGCGTCGGCGCCAAGCAGCGCCGCCGCGGCGAGCCCGGTGGCCAGGATGCAGCCCAGGGCCAGCCGGCGGTGCCTGCGGAGGAAGAGGCAGCCGCCCGTTCCTGACACCAGGAAGGCCAGCAGCAGCGGACCGGGTGTGAACCCGCCGTGCAGCTGGTACGCCCGCAGCGCGTCCGCCAGCGGGCGGGTCACGCGGGGGGTGGCGGTCGTCCCGAGCACCGTTCGGTCTACGGAGTAGTATACCGGATATGATGTTTGGAACTGCCACCGGGAGACCGGCGGGTCGCCCTGGCTGGTGTCCCTGGTCAGGGCGAACACCCTGGTCGCGTCGCCGGCGATGTCGAGTGCCACCCGCAGCGGCTGCTGGGTGAGGACCGCCGCATCGAACTGCGCAGTGGCCGCCCCCCGGGTAACGCCGGGCGGCGGCACGTAGCGGTAGAGCGGAGACCCGGGATCGGTCGCCAGTCCGTCCACGCCGAGCGCCGCCGCCGTGGCCGGCGAGGGGCACAGCGGCCGTTCGTAAACGGGGATCCGCAGCGTCGCGCAGTCGGCGGCGTACGCCGTCCGGCCGTACAGGTACGCGTCGTCCATGTTCGACAGCCGGAGGCCGTCGCCGAGGGCCACGGCGGACAACGCCAGGTAGCCGGCGACCGGCAGCGCGAAGACGGCTATCGCCGCCGTGGCCCGGGCTGCCCGGGCTCGCCAGCCGGGCGCCGCCGCGAGGACGTAGCCGAGCAGGGGCAGCACGAGCAGCTCGCCGACCTGGCGCACGGTCGCCGAGAGGCCGAGCAGCGCCGACCCGGCGGCCAGCCGGGCCAGCCCCGGGCCTGGCCGCCACAGCAGCACGGTCATCGCCGCGACGACCAGCGCCTCGAACAGCACGTCAGGCATGATCATCTGCTCGGCCTGGACCTGGTACGCGTCGAGCAGCACGGGCGCGGCGGCGAGGGCGGCGAGCCAGCGCGACGCGCCGTGGCGCAGCGCCAGCGCGTACAGGCAGGCCGCCATCGCCAGGCCGAGCGCGTGCTGCAGGCCCGCCACCGCGGCCAGCCCGCCGCGGCCGAGCAGCACCGGCCGCAGCAGCAGGTAGCTGTACCCGAGCGGGTCCAGGCCGTGCTGGTCATCGCCGAGGTAGCGGACGCTGTCGATGTAGAGCAGGGCCGGGCGGTAGGCAAGCGCGGCGGCCAGCCGCAGCGCCAGCCCGGCGGCGAGCAGCACGGCGAACGGCCAGTGCTTGCGCGCCACCGCGCCCGGCATGATCACCAGCGCATCGTAGATCCGCGGCCGCCCGTGTGGTTAGCCGCGAGCCGTCCGCGCGGATCGCCGTGCTTTGTCGGTGGGCGTTCCTACGATCAGGCCATGGACCCGGCCAACCGCCTTACCTGCCGCACCTGCCGTGGGCCCGTTGCGCCTGGCTTCGCCAGGTGCTACCAGTGCGACCTGGCGAACAGCCAGGCCGGCGGGCTGCTCGCGGACGTCGTCGTGCCGGTCGGGTACGCCGTCAAAGGCGGGCAGCTGGCCGCCGACCTGCGGCGGTACAAGTCGGGCAGGGACGGTGCGAGCGCCGCCGCGGCGCGGCTGGCGTCGCTGCTTTCCGCCTTCCTGCAAGGACACGGGGACTGCGTGTGGCGGGCCGCGGGCATGAGCGCGCCCCCCGCCGCCGCGGCCGTGGTGCCGAGCGGGCAGGGCCGGCCGGGCACGCATCCGCTGCTCGGCATCGTCAGGGCGTGCGTGGACCTGCCCATCGTCGCGCTGACCACCGGGCCGCCGGGTACGGCGCGCAGCCGCGGCGTAAGCATCGGCTGGCTGCGCGCAGCCGGCCGCCTGGCAACGGACGGCGTGCTGCTCGTCGATGACTGCTGGGTCTCCGGCGGCAGCGCGCAGTCGGCGGCCGCGGCCCTCAAGCTGGCCGGCGCGCGGCGCGTCGCCCTCGTCGTGCTCGGGCGGCACGTGGATCCAGGCGACCCGAGGTCGGCGGAATTGGTGCGCGCGCTGCGTTCGTCGCCGCCGGCCTGCCCGTGCGGCGCCGGCGCTAGCCTTCGTGCAGGATGACGCCGCGGATGATCTTCCCGTCCTCGAGGTCCTGGTAGCCCTGGTTGATCTCGTCAAGCCGGTACCGGCGGGTGATGAGCTCGTCGAGCTTCAGCTGCCCGGCCCGGTACAGGCGCAGCAGCCGCGGGATGTCGTACAGCGGGTTGCACATCCCGAAGACATGGCCCTGGATCCGGCGCTGCCACCCGACCACGCTGCCGTTGGCGGCGAGCTGGATCTGCTGCTCCGAGCTCCGCCCGACGGAGGTGATCGTCACCTGGCACCCCTTGCCGACGATCGCCGCGGCCTGCGCGACCACCTCGGAGCCGAGCACGCCGACGGTGATGATCGCATGGTCCGCGAGCTGCCCGCGGGTCATCTCGGCGACGGCCTCGTGCGCCTCGGCGGCGGAGCCGAAGACGTGCGAGGCGCCGAACTCAACCGCCTTCGACCGCTTGAACGCGACCGGGTCGACCACGACGACGTTCGCGGCGCCGGCGTAACGCGCCCCCTGGATCGCGTTGCTGCCCACGCCGCCCGCGCCGAAGATCACCACCGTGTCACCCGCGGCCACCCCGGCCGCGTACACCGAGGTGCCCCAGCCGGTGGGCACGCCGCAGCCGACCAGCGCCGCCACGTCGAACGGGATGCCTGCCTCGACGGGGACGCACGAGTTCTGCGAGACCACCGCGTGCTCGGCGAACGTGCCGAGCATGCAGAACCCGCCCAGGTCGGCGCCCTCGTCGTCGTGGAACCTGAACGTGCCGTCGGCCAGCATCCCCGTCATCATCTGCGCGCCCCAGTCGCACAGGTTCTGGTGCCCGGTGGAGCAGTACCGGCAGACCCCGCAGGCCGGGATGAACGAGCAGACGACGTGGTCCCCGACGGCGACGCGGGTCACGCCCGGCCCGACCGCCTCTACCACCCCGGCGCCCTCGTGGCCGCCGACCAGCGGCAGCCGCCCGGTGCTGTCGCCGGTCCGCAGGTGCTCGTCGGAATGGCACATGCCGGACGCCGCGAACGCGATCCGCACCTCGCCCTGCCGTGGCTCGTCAAGCTCGAGTTCGGTGATCTCCCACGGCTTGCCCGGTTCCCTGATGACTGCTGCCCTGGTACGCATGTTTCAGTGCTACACCCCGGGCGTGACCGCGACAACCGGCCCTGGGCAGTAAATGGATTGCCGTCGCCGTCGGCCAGCCCTTACGGTCTGCGCGTGGGCATGTTCATCGTGATGGTCCGCCGTGTCCGCCGCCGGGCGGTCAGGCCGGACGTGGGGCTGGCACCGGCTCGATGACGACTGGGCCGCGCGCATCGTCGCGGCGGCCGGGATACGGCCAGGCGAGCTCGTGCTCGACATCGGAGCCGGCGAAGGCGCGCTGACCGGGCCCCTGCTGCGCGCGGGAGCGCGGGTGATCGCGGTCGAGCTGCACGCCAGGCGGGCGCGCGTGCTGCGGCAGCGGTTCCCGGGCGCGACGGTGATCAACGCGGACGCGGCCGAACTGCGGCTGCCCGGGCGGCCGTTTCGGGTCGTGGCGAACCCGCCGTTCTCGATCACGGCCGCGTTGCTCGCGCTGCTGATGGCGCGGGACAGCAAGCTGGCCGCCGCCGATCTCGTGCTGCAGCGTGCGGTGGTACGCGAGTACCTTTCCCGCGGTGCCGTGCCAGGCCGGTTCAGGACAGCCGCCGGGCTCGCGCTCCCGCGGCGCGCTTTCCAGCCGCGGCCCCGCGTCGACTGCGCCGTGCTGGCGATAAGACGCCGGCGGTAGCGCAGTGGCGACCGCCCTGCCTGGCGGGCCGTACGCTAAGTCCCATGGCGGTCAAGAAGACAGAGCCCGAGACGCACGCGACGCTTGTGCGGCGCGCCAGGAAGATCAACAGGGTCCTGGCCGAGACCTACCCGGACGCGCACATCGAGCTGGACTTCCAGAACCCGTTCCAGCTGCTTGTCGCCACGGTGCTGTCCGCGCAGACCACCGACAAGGGGGTCAACCGCACGACCCCGATCTTGTTCGCCAAGTACCCGACGCCCGAGGACCTGGCGGCCGCCAACCCCGAGGATGTCGAGGAGATCCTCAAGCCGACCGGGTTCTTCCGCGCGAAGACCAAGTCGGTGATGGGGCTGTCGGCGGCGCTGCGCGACCGGTTCGGCGGAAAGGTGCCGCGCAAGCTCGACGACATGGTCACGCTGCCCGGCGTGGGCCGCAAGACCGCCAACGTGGTGCTCGGCAACGCGTACGGGATCCCCGGCATCACGGTGGACACGCACTTCGGGCGGCTGTCCCGGCGGTTCGGGTGGACGACGAGCGACGATCCGGTCAAGGTGGAGGCCGAGGTGGGCGAGCTGTTCCCGAAGTCGGAGTGGGTGATGCTGTCGCACCGGCTGATCTGGCACGGCCGCAGGATCTGTCACGCCCGCAAGCCCGCGTGCGGCGCCTGCCCGGTGGCCGACTGGTGCCCGTCGTTCGGGCTCGGCCCAACCGACGCGGCGACCGCGGTGAAGCTCGTCAAGGCAGGCCCGTTCTCGTGACGACGGGAAACGGGCGGGCGCCAGGGGCTCACGCGCCGGACGGCGGGGCGCCGGCCTGGCTGCGAGACCTGGCGGTCACCGCGGCCACGATGGACGTGCCGCGCGTGGTGCGCCCGCCCGCGGCCGGGGGCCGCCGGTCGGCCGTGCTCGTTCTTTTCTGTGACGGACCGTACGGGCCTGACCTGCTGTTCATCCAGCGCAGCGAGGGGCTGCGCCGGCACCCTGGGCAGCCCGCGTTTCCCGGCGGCGCGATCGAGGACGGCGACGACGGCCCGGTCGCCGCCGCCCTCCGGGAGGCGGCCGAGGAGACCGGCCTCGATCCCGGCGGTGTAGAGGTGCTCGCCACGCTGCCGGAGCTGTTCATCGTGCGAAGCGAGTTCCGCGTGGTGCCTGTGCTCGCCTGGTGGCGCGAGCCCTGCGCGGTGCGGCCGATGGATACCGCGGAGGTGGCCGCCGTCGAGCGGATCCCGGTGGCCGACCTGGCCGACCCGCGGCACCGGGTGACGTACCGCCATCCCAGCGGGCGCACCGGCCCCGCGTTCCGCATCGGCTCCATGGTGATCTGGGGGTTCACCGCGCTTCTCGCCGACCGCCTGCTCGCGCTGGCCGGCTGGGAGCGCCCGTGGGACGCCGCCACCGTCTGGGAACTCCCCGAAGGCGCCGCCTGACGACCACAATCTGAGGATGTGGGATAGAAACCCACCGCTATTGGTGGTTTTCTATCCCACATCCTCTAATTTCCGGGTTATCCACAGGCTGGGAACTCGGTCTGGCGTGAGCTACGTGCGAACGGTCACGCTGAATGTATGGATGAGTACGCGTACCGTGACTGGATTCTGTTGCTCGACGCGCAGCGTGGGATAGTAGCGCGCCCTGAGGCGCGCCTTGGTGACATCTCTACCCGGGGGGTCGAGCGTCGCCTCAAATCCGGCCGGTGGCGGCGGATGCACCGGGGGGTGTATGCCACCTTCACCGGCGAGGCGCCACGCGAAGCGAGGCTGTGGGCGGCCGTGCGGCGCGCGGGGGCGGGCGCGATGCTCAGCCACGAGACGGCGGCGGAACTGCACGGCCTCATCGACAAGCCAGCCGCGAACGTTCACCTGACCGTTCCGCACAGCCGCCGCCCCGCCCAGGACAAGCCCATCCGCGGTGTGGTGATCCACCGGTCGGACCTGAGCCGCCCGCAGCGCCTGCCGCCATGGCAGCTGCCGCGCACCCGGATCGAGGACACCGTGCTCGACCTCGTCGCGGCGGCCAGGACCTTCGATGAGGCCTACGGCTGGATCTCCCGTGCGCTGTCCAGGGACCTCGCCACGGCCGGGATGCTTCGCGAGGCACTGGCCGCCCGCAGCCGGTTCCGCTGGCGCGCCTGGCTAACCGAAGCGCTCGCCGACGCGGCGGAGGGCGCTCATTTCCCGCTGGAGCGCCGCTACGCCCGCGACGTCGAACGCGCCCACGGGCTGCCCGAGGCCCGGCGCCAGGCGCGCCGGACCATCGAAGGCAAGACCCACTACAAGGACAACTGGTACCCCGGATACGGCGTCTGCGTCGAACTCGACGGTGCCGCCTACCACCCGCCCGAGCAGATCCGGCAGGACAAGCACCGCGACAACGTCAACCTCGTGTCCGACGATGCCCGTACCTTCCGCTTCGGCCTCGTCGACGTCACCGAGCGCGCCTGCGTGAGCGCGGCCATGGTGGCCGCGCTGCTGCGCCGTAACGGCTGGCAGGGCCGGCCGCACCCCTGCCGCCGGCCCGGCTGCGCTGTCGGCGCTGAGCGGCGGTCAGCGCCGCGCCAGGGCAGGCCGCGGCAGGAGCGCAGAACGGAATCGTAACGGTATTCTCACGCGCGGCGATGGCGCCTCGGCACCGGACAACACCGGATACGGTGGACTCCGTGCGCGGTGATCTGCTCGACATTGCCCTGATCGTGATTGCCGCCGCGTTCGCGGTTTCGGGATACCGTCAGGGTTTCATCGTCGGCTCGCTGAGCTTCATCGGCTTCGTCGGCGGCGCGGTGCTCGGCGCCGAATTTGGCCCGGCGATAGCGCGCGCGCTCGTCTCCGGGCAGACCCAGCAGGACGTGGTGGCGGTCATCTTGCTGGTCAGCGGGGCGATCCTGGGTCAGTTCATCGCGTCGTCCATCGGCACCGCGATGCGGTCGACGATGACGGGCCGCTCGTCGACCACGATTGACGCCATCGGCGGGTCGGCGGTCAGCGTGCTGTCGATGCTGCTCATCGCCTGGGCCATCGGCTCGGTGCTGACCGCGTCGCCGTTCCCCGTCGTCGTGCAGCAGGTGAACAACTCGATGGTGCTGCGGACGATGGACAGGCTCATGCCCTCGCAGGCCAAGACGATGTTCTCCGAGTTCCGGCGCATGCTGGCGAGCGGGCCGTTCCCGCAGGTGTTCAGCGACATCGGCGGCGCGCAGCTGATCACCGTGCCCGCACCCAATCCCGCCGTGCTGAACAGCCCCGGATACCTGGCCGCCAGGGACAGCGTCGTCAAGGTGACGGGGACGGCGCCGAGCTGCGACCGCAGCATTGAGGGCTCCGGCTTCGTCTACGCCCCTGACCACGTGCTGACCAACGCGCACGTCGTGGCGGGGGTGACGCAGGGCCAGACGGTGAGCACCAGGGACGGAGCCAAGTACCCCGCGTCGGTCGTCTTCTACGACCCGCAGGTCGACATCGCCGTGCTCTACGTGCCCGGCCTTGACCTGCCGTCGCTGCAGTTCGCCGGCGAGGCGCAAGGCGGGGCGGAGGCGGTCGTGGCCGGCTACCCGCTCGATCACGCGTTCACCCAGGTTCCGGCGCGGATCGCGGAGGAGCAGTCGGCCGTGGGGCCTGACATCTATCAGACCGGCCAGGTCGACCGGGAGATCTACGAGATCTACGCGGTGGTCCAGCCTGGGAACTCTGGCGGCCCGCTGCTCAGCCCGGCCGGAACCGTCTACGGCGTCGTTTTCGCCGCCGCGGTTGGCGTGCCCCACACGGGGTTCGCGCTCACCGCGTCCGAGGTGGCCAGCGACGCGAGCGCCGGCGCGCAGCAGACCGTCCCCGTTTCGACTCAGGGCTGCGACTAGGCCTCGTCGGGGCGGCGCAGCGCGAGCCGCAGCCTGGCCGCCGGGACGGCCGCCAGGCCATCGCGCTCGATCCGGGCGGCGACGTCCGCCGCGCCGGCCGCCACGAACTCAGCGTCGATACCGTGCGGCATGGAGCCGGAGGCCGCCTGCCCGCCTGGCGGGCTGCTGCCCGCGTAGTCGCCGACCCGCCTGGCGCCGCGCCTGAGCAGTGCCACCGCGCCGCGGGCATTGCCGCGGCGGGCGTGCGTGAGGCCGACGGCGATCTGGGCCAGGCCCCGCCACAGCTCGCGGTCCGGCCCTGCCGAGGACTTCCAGGCCGCCTCGAAGACCTCGTGTGCGTGGAACGGGCGGTCGTTCGCAAGCAGGCTCCCGCCGAGCGCCGCCGCCTCGGCGGGAGTAACCGTCAGGTCGTCAGGGATGGGGGCCACGCCACCTGCCGCGGTGCGGGGAAGCGGCCGGCCGAGTTCGTCGCGGGGCCGCGCGTTCCGCGGCCTGCCGGCGGGATCCCTGTCCCGCGGCTGGCCCGCCGGCGGACGCGGCTGGCTCAACGGTCGGGCTCGGGGTCGGCCAGCCAGCCGATCAGTTCGGCGTCGAAGAGCCCGGGGCGTTCCTCGTGGGGGAAGTGGCCGGCCCCCTCGACGACCTTCCACCGGTACGGTGCCTCCACGTAGCGGCCCGCGCCGCGCGCGGTCTGCGCGGGCACGCACGGGTCCACCGCGCCGTGCAGGTGCAGGGTCGGCGCCGCGACCGGCGACCGCATCTGCCTGGCGTACCGCAGGCCGTCCGGGCGCAGGCTGCTGCGGGCGAACCAGCGGTGGTACTCCAGCGCGGTGTGGGCCACCGGGGGGATCCGCATGGCTCGCTGGTAGACCCGGATCGTGTCCTGGTCCGGCCAGCCGGGCGCCGACCAGGACGAGAGGATCGATCCCACGAGCGCGCCGCCGTCCCGCACCAGCTGGCGCTCGGGCAGCACAGGAAGCTGGAAGGCAAGCGGGTAGCCGGCGTGCCCGGACGATCCTGGCGATCCGGGAGCGCGCGAGGTACCCAGCGACCTTGAGGTCCGCAGCGGGCTCGACAGGAGCGCAGCGCGCATCCGCAGCGGGTGTCCCATGGAGACGACGGCCAGCCGTCGCACCGACTTGGGGAAGTAGGCGGCGAGCGTCCACGCGGTCAGGCCGCCCCAGTCGTGGCCGACGACGACCGCGTTGGCCTCGCCGAGCGCGCGGATGAGGCCGGCGGCGTCGGCCGCGGCGGTGACCAGGTCGTAGCCGCGGGGCGGCTTGTCGCTGCCGCCGTAGCCGCGAAGGTCGGCCGCGACCGCCCGGTAGCCGGCCGCCGACAGCGAGACCAGCTGATGCCGCCACGTCCACCAGAACTCAGGGAAGCCGTGCAGCAGCAGGACGAGCGGGCCTTCGCCGCTGCTCGCCACGTGAAAGCGGGTTCCGTTCGCGCTGACCGAACGGTGCGTCCACGGCCCGTCGATCTGGATCACAGGTTCTGATGGCATGGCCACCGGGCTCAACCCCTGGCTAACTGGCGCGCGGTATCTCGGCCGCGGAGGTCGCGCGCACGCTCTCCGGGTTCCTGACCGCAGGGCCCGTCCCGTCCGGGCTCGCCTCGCCGCGGCGCAGCAGCTCCAGGTCCTGCTGGATGGTCCGCCTGGTCATCCGCATGCCGGTCACCTTGCGCACCTTCAGGTAGGCGATGAGGCAGGCGACGGCACCGAGCAGCACGCAGACGAAGGCCACGATGAGGAACGCGGCCCATTCGGGCAGGCCCGCCTCGACGAGGCCGTACGCGAAGGCAAAGCAGAGCAGGACGATGACCAGGCACCCGACGAACAGGCCGATCGCGACGAGCGCGGCCGCGAGCCCGACCCGCCGCGCGTCCATCCGCAGCTCGCTCTTGGCCAGGCTGATCTCGAAGCGAATGAGCTGCGAGATGTCCTTGGCCGCGAGCGCGACGAGGTCTCCGAGCGACTGCTGGCCGTCGGCGCCAGCTGGCATTCCGCTGCGGACCATGGCGTCCTCTCCCATCCATGCGGGCGCCCCGTCCCGCAATTCGCCAGCCTGGCGCGGATCACACTGAGCACTGCCCGCCAGGTGGTCCAAGGCTATCGCCCGTGCTCGCGATCCTTGGGGGCATCCCGCCACTGACGCGGGTGGCGCCGCGAGGTCCCTTCCCCCCCAGGCGTGCGAACGGCGCCCCGCGCGGGGGCGCCGTCGCCGTCAGCACGTCAGCCCGGCTACCAAGCGTGCACCTGATTCTTGTCAGCCAGCTCGGACACTAATGTCCTGACCTGGCCTGACACGCCTCCCGCGGCTGGTCGCGCGTGGGTACCTGGCTGCCGTGCCCGGACGTTTCACCAGTCCGTACGACCTTTGTACGACGAAAGCCCGCCGCACGGAAGCCCGAAGCGTGATCAATTCGTGATCTCGATCAGTAGTCCTCGTTACATGCCGTTAACCTGTGCTTAGGCCGCGTGAGGTAGCCGCGGAACTGGGCGCTCCGCCCCCGGCCAGCCGCCCGTGCGTGCCGCCCGCCCGGCCGCCGCTGCCCGGCCGCCGCGCAGAAAATTGCCCGCCCGGGCTCACCAATTCGCCCGAACGTCTATCCACGATCAACCCGTATATGTTGTAATTCGGTTGCACGGGTTCGTGATTGCCGTCTGGTGGCTTTGGAACGCCGCCAATGCGGATAAGCTACCCGTAGAACGGAACCGGCCTACCCCCCCAGGGCCGGACCGTGCGCGGCCCCCGCTCTCCCCCCCGGCGGGGGCCGCCCCCATTTCCGCGCCAAAGGGCCGCGCCAGAGGCCGCCTTTATTTCGCTCCCGCCAGCAGCACGTCGAGCAGCGCGACCGCGCCGTCCTTGCATAGCGGGGAGTTGCCATTGCCGCACTTCGGGGATTGCACACAGGACGGGCAGCCGGCCTCGCAGGGGCACGAGGCGATCGCGTCCCTGGTGGCGGCCAGCCAGCCGCCGGCGGCGCGGAAGCCGTGCTCCGCGAACCCGGCCCCGCCCTCGTGCCCGTCGTACACGAAAACGGTCAGCTGCCCGGTCGCTGGATGCGCCTGCGTGGACAGCCCGCCCACGTCCCACCTGTCGCAGGTGGCGAACAGCGGCAGCATTCCTATGGCGGCGTGCTCGGCCGCGTGCGCCGCGCCGCCCAGGTCGATGCCCGCCAGCGGGACCAACTGTGCGTTCGGTATAGTCCACCAGATCGCCGTCGTGGCCAGGGTCCGCAGCGGAAGGCTGAGCGCCGTTTCCTGTTCTCTTATTTTCGATTCCGAACGGACAGTGGTGTATCCGACTACCTGCCGCTGTACGCGCACATCGCCGAAGACGATCACAGCATTTTCCCAGGAAACTTGTCGCCGTTGCAATGTCACGTCGATTTGCGTGACGTCGCGGGCCTGCGTTGTGTAACCGGGATCACGGCACTCGACAAGCGCCACCCTATTAGCCAGGTCCAGCGTGGCGACCAGGTAGGTCTCGCCCTGATGGAGGTAAACGGCGCCGTCGTGGGCGTACCGGTGCGCGGACGGCTCGTCGATCGTGCCGACAAGCCGGCCGGTCGCCTCCTCCACCACGCGGATGGGCTGCCCGAGCTCGCCGCGCAGGCTGATGTTCCTGGCCGGGTGGCGGCTGCCCCTGCCCGGCCGGCCGGGCGCGGCGCAGTGCCAGCCGGACTGCCGTTCTCTCAGGTCGCCGGCCTTGGCCAGGACGGCAACCGAGTCGGCGGCGCCCGGGCCGAACAGGTCCAGGTCCGGCCCGGTGAGGGGGAGCTCGGCGGCGGCCGCCACCAGGTGCGGGGACAGGACGTACGGGTTGGCCGGATCGAGCACGGCGGGCTCGAGCGGATGGTGCAGCAGCGCGGCCGGGTGGTGGATGAGGTAGGCGTCGAGGGGATCGTCGCGGGCGATGAACACCGCCACCGCGTGGCGGGCCGCGCGCCCGGCGCGGCCCGCCTGCTGCCACAGCGAAGCCCAGGTTCCCGGCCACCCCGCGATCAGCACCGCGTCAAGCGCGGGGATGTTGACGCCCAGTTCCAGCGCCGTGGTGGCGGCCATGCCGGTGATGCGCCCGTCGCGCAGCCCGGCCTCCAGGTCGCGGCGGTCGTCGGCCAGGTAGCCGGAGCGGTACGCGGCCACGGTGTCGCCCTGTTCGCCGCCAAGCGCGTTGCGCGCCGTGAGCGCGACGGTTTCCGCGCCGCGCCGTGACCTGATGAAGGCGAGCGCGGGCACCTGGGCCCTGACCAGGGCGGCCAGCAGGTCCGCCGCCTCGGTCGTGGCGGGCCGCCTGGACCGCTGGCCGCCGCGGGAGCGCAGCAGCGGCGGCTCCCAGAGCGCGAACGTGAGCGGGGCCCGCGGCGCGCCGTCATCGGTGACAGCGACCGCCTCCAGGCCGGTCAGCAGGCGAGCGCAGGCGGCCGGGTCGGCGACGGTGGCCGAGGCGAGCACGAACACGGGCGGCGGGTCGCCGCTCACCCGGTGGTGCGCGGCGACCCGCCGCAGCCGGCGCAGCACCTGCGCCACGTGGGACCCGAAGACGCCGCGGTACCCGTGGCACTCGTCGATGACCACCACGCGCAGCCGCCGGAAGAACCCGCGCCACCGCGTGTGCCCGGGCAGCAGCGAGCCGTGCAGCATGTCCGGATTCGTCAGCAGATAGTTCGCGTGTGCCTGCGCCCAGGCCCTGTCCGCCGCCGTCGAGTCGCCGTCGTAGCAGGTGGCGCGGACCCCGGGGACCGCGAGGGTGCGCACGGCCTGGAGCTGGTCGGCGGCCAGCGCCTTGGTCGGCGCGATGTACAGCACGGTGCCGCCGTCGAGCACCGCCGAGAGCGCGGCGGCCAGGTAGCATGCCGATTTGCCGGAAGCGGCCCGGGTGGCGATGATCACGTTGCGCCCGGCGCGGGCGAGGGCCGCCGCCTGCGCCTGGTGTGTCCACGGCGCGCCGATGCCCTGCGCGCGCAGCGCCGTGACCACCTCGTGACGGACGGAATCCGGCCACGATGTGGTTTGCCCTTCCCGGCCGGGTATGTGCTCACAGTGCACCAGTTCCCCGGCACGCTGCGCCGCCCGCAGGACCGAGAGCGCGGTGCTGTCCTCGCGGGATGGCGCGGTGGCCATGGGGACCGGGGTGACGATGGACACAGGCCTTATAAGTGTGTCATCCGCTAGGCGGATGCCGGACACCATGATTTCGTATAGACATGACACCGGACCGTGGTTGAATGCCGACCAGGGGTCGGCGGAGATGATGACGCCTTCGTGGCGCTGGAGGATTTGTGGATCTGAAGCTGGGGCACTACAACAAGGACGGCATCGAGGTCGTGGACGTCGAGGGTGAGATCGACGTCTACACGGCGCCGCGCCTTCGCGAGCTGCTCATCGATCTCGTCAACAAGAAGAACTACCAGCTGGTAGTGAACATGGAGAAGGTCGAGTTCCTCGACTCCACGGGCCTTGGGGTCCTGGTCGGCGGGCTCAAGAGGGTGCGCGCGCACGACGGGTCGCTGGACCTGGTCTGCACGCAGGAGCGCATCCTGAAGATCTTCCGCATCACCGGCCTCACCAAGGTCTTCGGGATTCATGACTCGGTGGACGAGGCCATCACTGCCAGGAAGGCCGAGAAGTAGCCTGACGCACCGACATGGCCACCGTGGAAGTCACCTTCACGCCGCTGCCCGCGCACGTGCGGACCGCCAGGCTCGTCGCCACCGCGGTCGCGCGCCGGAGCGGCGTCGATGAGTCTTTGCTTGACGAGGTACGCCTCGCGGTGGGCGAGGCGTGCTCGCGCGCGGTCGAGGCGCACCAGCGGCACTGCCCGGGACAGCCCATCAGGGTCGCGCTCACCGACGACGGCGAGCGGTTCGAGGTCGTGGTGACCGATTCGGTGCCGGCGGACGTGACGCTGACGGACGTCGCCCCGGCGCGCGCCGCCGCGTCGGACGAGCGGACCGGCGGGACACCGGCAGGCGAGAGATCCGGCCGCGGCGTGGTCGCGGTCGCGGCACCGGCGGGCGGTAACGGCACCGCCCCCGGCGCCGTGCCCGGTCCCCAGGCCGGCGGCGGGAGCGACAGCCCGCTCGCGCAGCTCCCCGCCGGGGTGGGGCTCGCGGTCATCTCCGGGCTCGCCGACGATTTCCGTATCTCGCCGGCCGGCGGTGGGACCAGCGTCGCGATGAGCTGGAAGCGCCGGTCTGACTCCGGCTGAGCCGCGCTGTGGCAAGTCACAACGCACCGCGCGCGGACCTGTGACACGTCAGCCTTCCAGCGATCGGCGGACAGCGTTAATGTAACGGTTTGATAGCGAAGATGTTAGAAACTTGCTTATTTTCAAGAACCCGCGCAAGCAGCGTAGACTCCGGCCACGCCTGCTTTCCGGACTACTGACAGCAGGCGGCAACGGGCTTCGCAGGGTTCCGCGAGGCCAGACGACTGCCTGAGTGGCGAACGCCAGACGTTCAAGGAGATGGGATGTCCATGCTCAGCCCCGCTCTCGCGGCGGGTGGACCGGCCGCGCCGGTCAGTGTTGGCGGCGGCAATCTGACCTGGGTTGTGATCGTCGCGATCATCGGCCTGGCCGCGCTTGGGGTCGCGGGCTGGCTCGTCCGCGAGGTGCTCGCGGCCAGCCAGGGGACCGCGAAGATGCAGGAGATAGCCCGCGCGGTGCAGGAAGGCGCGGCGGCGTACCTGCGAAGGCAGTTCAAGACGCTGGGCGTCTTCGTGTTCATCATCTTCTGGGTGCTGCTCCTGCTGCCCGCCGACACCGCCGGCGTTCGCTGGGGCCGCAGCGCCTTTTTCCTGCTTGGCGCGCTGTTCTCCGGGCTGACCGGGTTCACGGGCATGTCGCTGTGCGTCCGCGGCAACGTCCGGGTCGCGGCGGCGGCGCGCGAGGGCGGCGAGCACCGGGCGATGACGATCGCGTTTCGCACCGGCGGCGTCGCCGGCATGTTCACGGTCGGCCTGGGGCTGTTCGGCGCGGCGCTCGTGGTGCTGATCTTCAAGGGGAACGCGCCGGACGTCCTTGAGGGCTTCGGGTTCGGTGCGGCGCTGCTCGCGATGTTCATGCGGGTTGGCGGCGGGATCTACACCAAGGCCGCCGATGTCGGCGCGGACCTGGTTGGCAAGGTCGAGAAGGGCATCCCCGAGGACGACTCGCGCAACCCGGCGACGATCGCGGACAACGTGGGCGACAACGTGGGCGACTGCGCCGGCATGGCCGCCGACCTGTTCGAGTCCTACGCCGTGACGCTGGTCGCCGCGCTGATCCTGGGCACCGCGGCGTTCGGCCTCAAGGGCCTGCTGTTCCCGCTGATCGTGCCGGCCATCGGGGTGGTCACCGCGGTCATCGGGGTGTACGTCACCCGCGCCCGCGCCGGCGAGCCGGGGTTGAAAGCGATCAACCGATCCTTCTACATCGCC
>NZ_JASIAL010000377.1:0-2522 GCF_030042015.1 Trebonia sp.
GACGACAAGCCGGCGGTCACCCTGGAGACACCACGCGATCCCGGCCGGGCCAGCAGCTTCGTCAACATCCGGGTCAAAGACATCGACGCCGCGTACGCCGCATGGACCGCCCGGGGGGCCGAGTTCCTGACCCCGCCGAAACAGCACCCGTACGAGACCCGCTGCTACATCCGCGATCCCGACGGTCATCTGATCGAAGTGGGGCAGACCACGGACCCGAAGGGGGACTGGATGCCAGCCAGCTGGTCATCGGGTACGCCCGCCGAGGAGTCTTGACCACCGCCGTCACCGGCATCGGAGAGCCTCATCCCGCGCGGACCTGTGGCCAAGATCAGGTAAGCAGGTGAAGTCATGACCGGTCCTGGTCGTCCCGTGTTGGTTTGTGCTCTGGTATCGGACGGGGCGGCTAGCGCGCGGTCGTCGCTGCTTGCGGGAGCGGCGGGCGGGTGACCGGGATGACCTGCATCAGGGCATCCAGGCCGGCGAAGTCAGCGGGGTTGGCCGTATACAGGGGCAATCCCTCGGCGATGGCAGTCGCCGCGATCATCAGGCCGGCGAGCCTGCCCCCTGGCTTGCGCCCGGCGGCGACGACTGCCGCGGTCACCCGTCCGAAGATGCGTGCCGCCTCTGCGTCGAATGGGACGGGGTCGAATTCGCTCTCGGCTCGCTGCAAGATCTCCAGGCGCCGGGCCCGCTCAGCGTGTTCGTCGTACATGTCCTGCTCGTCATTGCGGCGGACCTCGTGCGGGCCGGCCGACAACTCCGCCAGGGTGACGGCGCTGATCGCCATCTCATCAGGCAGCTCCGCAGGGTCAATCCACTTGCGCAAGATCACGATGCTCGTGTCGAGCATCCCTTGCCGGGGCTGCTCACTGCTCATATGCGCTGCTCGCCTTATGATCGGCGGCGGTGCCCTGATCCGCCCGGAAAGCCGCCAGGTCGACCTCAGGGGCGTTGCGAGACATGGCGGCGAACTCCTGCCTGGAAACGAACCTGCGGCGCCGACGCAGCGGGATCAGTTCGCCGATCCGGTGGCCGTCACGGGTGACCGTAAAGGACTGACCGTGTTCGACGGCATCCATGATCTCGCGTGACCGGGCCCGTAGGTCGCGCTGCGTGATCTCCGGGTTGCTCATACTCCCACGGTAGCACTTGGTGCTATAGGGTGCTACCAGCATCTCTGTGTCCGCCGCACCCGGCCGGGGCCGTTAGCTTGGCTGGCATGCGGTTGACTAAGTTCACCCACTCCTGCGTGCGGCTGCAGCGCGACCGCGGCGTCCTGGTGATCGATCCTGGCTGCTGGAGCGAGCCGACGGCGCTAGACGGCGCGACCGCCGCGCTGGTCACGCACGAGCACTCCGATCACCTCGACGCAGCCGAACTGGCCCGCCGCGACATCGAGGTCTACGCGCCGGCGCAGGCGCGCATCCAAGGCCTGGCGGTCACCGGCGTGCGGTCCGGCGACCGCTTCACCGTGGCCGGCTTCGCGGTCCGGGCGGTCGGCGGCCGCCACGCCGTCGTACACGGCTCCGAGCCGGACTGCGAGAACCTCGGCTACGTCATCGAGGACAGCTGCTACCACCCGGGTGACAGCCTGACACTTCCGAACGCCGAGATCGACACGCTGCTCGTGCCCTTGCAGGCCTCATGGCTGAAGACCTGCGAGGCGATCGCCTTTGTCCGGGCGGTCGCGCCGCGCCGCGCCTTCGGGATGCACGAAGGGCAGCTCAACGACCGGGGCTTGCAGGCACTGAACGGCTGGCTCAGCCGCGCGGCCGGCACGGATTACCGTTACCTGGCCCCCGGCGAAACGGCGTGACTGGCCCGGATGGTCACCGGCACCGGCAGGCCGAAGGGCACCGGCACCGCCGTGTGGTCAGCTTGCCCGACGGCACCAAGATCACTGCGGTGTCGTTCGACGCCGTCGACCCCTACGCCCGTGACCGCCGGCCCGGCTACGGGCTATATCTCGATCGCCGGTGGCAGCCGCCGTGGCCCCATGATCATCTCGACTGGCCTGACTTCGGAGTTCCCGGTGACCAGGCCTCGGTCCTCTCCGCGCTGAGGTCCGTGCTCGACCGTGCCCGGACTGGGGAACAGGTGGAGGTCGGCTGCCTGGGTGGCCACGGGCGCACCGGTACAGCACTGGCCTGCCTCGCCGTCCTCACCCGCCATCCCGCCACCGACGCGGTCGCCTGGGTCCGCGCCAACTACTGCCCGGAGGCTGTCGAAACCGCCGGCCAGGAAGCGTTCATCACCAGGCTCCGCTGCTGACAACCTGATGTCCAGTTCGATTGTGACGTCCGCCCGGCTCACGCGGTCGCGATGGAATCACCGGACGGGCCGGGCCGAATGGCTCCCCCATCGGCTATATCCTCGCCAGCAGGCATAACCCGGGGAAGACATGGGAGTGTTATCCGCATGGTCGTCTTCATCATCGTGCTGCTGATTGTCGGGCTCATCGTCGGCGCGATCGCGCGCCTGCTCATGCCCGGCCGCGACTCACTCGGAATCTTCGGCAC
>NZ_JASIAL010000378.1:0-4944 GCF_030042015.1 Trebonia sp.
GTCCGGGCCCGGGCAGCCACGAACGCCAGGTAGTCATCCAGCAGCGGATGCCCGAGCCTGATCACCGAGATGCCGTCGTCTCCTGCCGAGCGGACCAGGCATGGCATGAATTCCAACGGGTGGTTCCCTTCCGGCCGGGTGACACGTCGCGCCACGCGATCATGTCACTGCCTCTAGATCACCCGCATATAAAACACTGGACGGTGAGTTCGACGATGCGGTATGTCCGTCCCTCGGCCACATTTATCGAGGACGCTTACCGGCGGGCGGTGGCTGCCACGCTCGGCGAGTTGTCCGGGGAGGAGCCGACAGCGTGAACATCCGGTGGAAGCTGCGGATGGCCGCGGCCCAGCGTGAAGTGTGGACCGGCACCCAGCTGCGGCGTCTTCTGGCGGAGAAGGCCGGGCTGGAGCTGTCGGCGGCGTCGGTGTCGGCGCTGTTCACCAGGGAACCTGCCCAGGTGAAGCTGTCGACCCTGGCCGCTTTGTGCACCGCGCTGGAGTGCACCCCCAACGACCTGTTCGAGGTCGACACCACCCCGGTGGCCCGGCCCGCCACCCCGCCGCGGCCAGTGGCGGACCAGCCGAAGGCCGCCCGGGGCCGGTCGATGCCGCCGGTCTGACCGGCGCCGGCCAGGTGGGGAAGAGGCAGCGGGACTGCGCCGGCTGCGGCGCTCCGGTCGGCATCATCGGCCGTGAGCACTGTTGCCTGTGCTGGCGGAAGATCACCGAGGCCGCTGCCAGGACGGCGTGCCCGGGCTGCGGGAAGCAGCGGGTCCTGCAGCCGGATACCGGGCAGTGCGTACTGTGCTCACGTGCCTGCACCCAGTGCGGGCACCCGGTCCGCCGCCAGCATGCCGCCATGTGCCGGGACTGCCGGCGCAAGGCCCGGCAGGCGGCGGCCCGGCAGCCCTGCCCGCGGTGCGGGTGCCCGGGGTATCTGCGGGCGGGCACCGGCTGGTGCGGCCCGTGCTCCCGGCCCCGCCAGCCCAAAGACCCGCCGCGGGAATGCGCGCAATGCGGGCAGGTCAAACGCCATGAGGCGCTTGGGTTGTGCTCGGCATGCTGGCAGCGCCGCCCCGAACGGCCCTTCGTCCAGGCCGCTCACCTGGCCGCCCGGCTCACCGACCCGCCGGTCTGGCTTAACGGCTTCGTCGCGCACCTGGCCGCCGGGAACGCGCCCGCCCGCGCCTGCACGATGATTACCGAGCTTGGACGGCTACTCGGCGACCAGCACCCCGGCCATCCCCAGCATCTGCTGGAACGCGCACGCAGGCCGGGCCGGTCGATGGGCTCCCTAGCCCGCGCCCTGGAGGACTACTTCACCGCCGAGGGCCTAGCCCTGCCCACCGACCAGGCTGAACGGCTCGCTGACGGGCGGCGCCAGCGCCGCATCAATGCCGTCCCGGCCCCGCTGCGCCCGGCCGTGGCCAGGTTCGGCGAGCACATGCTCGCCGCCCGCCAGCGGGCCCGCCGCGCCGGCACCAGGCCCCGCACCGACCACACTATCGAGACCGCCCTGGCCACCGTGCGCGACCTCGCCCGGTTCCTGGCCGCCCACCGGGGCAAGGAGGACTGGGCGCTCGCGGATGTCCACGACATCGAGGCATTCCTGGCCACCTTGCCCAAAGCGCGCAAACGGCGGCTGACCGTGCTGCGGCAGTTCTTCCGCTTCGCCCGCACCCACAAGGTCATCCTGGCCGACCCCACCAGGACCCTGACCGCCGCCGCGCCCCGCGGCTTCACCGGGCCGACCATCGCCCTTGACCAGCAACGCATCCTGTTCCGCCGCTGGACCACCAGCCCGGACGCCCATCCGCACGAGGCGTTGCTGGGCATCCTCGCCCTGCTGCACGGCGCCTCCAGCAGCGAGGTCTGCCACCTGCACGTCAGTCACGCCGACGTCGGCGACCGGACGATCCGGCTCGGCAAGCGCCCGCACCCAGTGCCGCTGGACCCGGCCAGCTGGCAGGTGCTGCAGCGCTCACTTGCCCACCGCCGCGGCCAGCGCACCGCCAACCCGCACGTGATCGTCACCAAAGGCACCAAGGCCGGGCGGGGACCCGCATCGGCGGCCTATATGAGCCACGTCCTGGACCCCTGCGGCGTCCCGCCCCGCATGCTGCGCTGCACCCGCCTCGCCGACCTGGTCAATGCCATGGACCCCAAGCTCGTCGCCGCCGCGTTCGGCATGAACCCCGAAGGCGTCATGATCTACCTCGCCGACTACGTGGACCCAGCCCGGCTCCCTGTCCCTTGACCCGCCGTGGCGCGCCTGCCGGTCCTGGGCAGCTGAACGACAACCTCAGCAGCCGGAATGCGCGGCCGCTGTGCCGGTCACTGCCGTATAGCGCAGTGAGAACGACGGCCAGCGCAACGGTGACTTCCGCGACGCTAACGATCACCCCAAGCAGGGGCAGGACCAGCCAGGCAGCCGCCGGTGCACTGAAGATCACGGCACTCACGCCAGCACGGGGAAGGATCCGCATGTTGCTCACATGAACCACGAACTGATTCCGGCCGGCCGGGTAGATGGTGGCAGTCAAGCGCGAAGACTCGCCAGCCGTGCTCGAACAGAAGTCCGGTAAATAAGGATATCGGCGGGTGGCTTGTCTACCATCATGTCAGGTGGTTGGGATGGCCCGACCTTGCCAGCCGTCCTCCGCTGCGAGGATTCCGTACCCGTGCCGCAGCGTCCTTCTCAAGCTGTAGACCGCGAGCTAGGCAACTCGTCTTATTTCAGCTGCTGCCTTGCATACGTTCGCGCGAACATGTGCGCTTTGCCGAACGGCTTGTTGCTGGTCACGATGAGGCTGGCCCGTTCGTATCTGGCCGAGACGAGCTGGAAGAACAGGTTGGCGGCCTCGGGCTCGAACGGGATGTAGCCCACCTCGTCGATCACGAGGAGGGGGTAGCGGCCCAGGCGGAGCAGCTCTGGCTGGAGCCGGCCGGCGTGGTGGGCGTCGGCGAGCCGGGCGACCCATTCGGCGGCGGTGGCGAACAGCACCCGGTGCCCGGCCTGGCAGGCGCGGATGCCCAGCCCGACCGACAGCATCGTCTTGCCCGTGCCGGGCGGTCCCAGGAACACGACGTTCTCCCGGGCGCCGACGAAGTCCAGGGTGCCCAGGTGGGCGATGACCTCGCGCTTGAGGGACCGCTGGTAGTCGTAGTCGAAGTCTTCCAGTGCCTTGCGGGCCGGGAACCTCGCCGCGCGGATGCGGCCCTCCCCGCCGTGGGACTCGCGGGCGGAGACTTCCCGCTGCAGGCAGGCGGCCAGGAACTCCTCGTGGGTCCAGGACTCGGCGCGGGCCCGCTCGGCCAGCCGCGGCACCGCGTCGCGCAGCGTGGGGGCTTTCAGCGCCCGGGTCAGGAACGCGAGCTCGCCGGCCATGTCCCGCCCGGCGGCGGCAGCGGCTTTCGCGGTCATCACACTGCCTCCCCTGATCCGGACAGCAGGTCATAGACGGCCAGGTCGCGCTGCTCGACCTCGTCCCCGCGCGGGACCGGGACCACCGCGAGCCTGCGGGCGGACCGCAGCGCCTGCGCTGCCTGCAGGTGCGCCGGATCGGCAATCGTCTGGTGCTTCGCCCAGCACCGCTCATGATCGGCCACGATGCGCCCGTCACAGCTGACCCGGACCCTGGACAGGTCCGCCCGCACCTCGATCCGCCGGCCGATCACCGCCGGATCGACTGAGTAGTCGTTGCCGTCCAGCCGCACGTAGTAATCCCGCGGCAGCCGCGCCGTCTTGTGCCACCCGGTCGCCGGCGGCACCGGCGGCAGCGCGATCATCGCCGCCAGGTCCGCGCCGATCCGGTCCGCCGGCCGGCATTCCAGCCGCCGGTGCCACCGCGTGTTCGCCTTCGCGGTCCACGCGCCCAGCTGGGCGTTGAAGTCAGCCGGGGACGTGAACTCGCGGCCGGGCAGGAACGACCGCTCCAGGTAATCGTGGAACCGCTCGACCAGCCCTTTCGCCTCCGGGTCGGCCGGCTGGCATACATACACCCTGGTGGCGAGCGTGCCGCGGAACCCCTGGCAGTCCCCGGTCAGCTTGTCCGGGTGCCTGCCGACCGCGCCTTCCCCGTCCCACACCAGCAGCCGCGGCACTGCCCCCAGCTGGCTGATCAGCTGCCACCAGCCGGCATACAGGTCCTCGGCGCCGCGTGAGGGGACCAGCACCGCTGATGCCCACCGCGAGTAGCCGCAGACCATCGTCAGCACCGGCAGCTGCCTCGCCGTCCGGACCTGCCCGAAGCCGACCGGGACCTCGATGTCGGGGAACCAGAAATCATCCTGGGCCAGCTCACCGGCCGCATACGACGTGCGCGACGCCGGATCCGGCGGCAGGTAGGCCGGCCGCAGCTCCGCTACCCGCGTGCGCAGCGTCCGGTCCGAATAGGGCCACCCGATCCGCTCCGCGATCACGCTGGCCGGCATCAGCGGGTACGCCCTCAGCAGCTCCCGGACCCGCGGCTCGAACTCATCGGCCACCGATCCTCTCGGCTCCCGTTCATACCTCGGCGGCCCATCGGACCGCAGCGCCGCCCGCACCGTGTTCCGCGACACGTTCTTGATCCGCGCGATCTGCTTGATCGGCAGGCCCTCCGCGCGATGGAGTCGCCTGATCTCTGCCCAGTCTTCCACTTTGATCACCTGCTTCCTCCCTGGCTCGGTTTGAGCCAGGATTTCGGGAAGAGGGGTCAAATTTCGGTTGCCACGCTGGGGTCAGTATTCAACTTCCGCCGACACACGCATCGCGTCGAGCCGGACGGGGACGCCGTAGACGGCACGCACCGCGTCCGCGGGCCGGCTGGCGGCTGGCGGCCGGACTCGCGCTCGCTTCGCGCGCCACCGCGCTGGCCACCATCCGCCGCGAGGACCTCGCCGCCCAGCAGAACTAGCCAGGCCAGCAAGCTCGTCGCGCAAGTGTCGTCTGATCGTCGCC
>NZ_JASIAL010000379.1:0-31975 GCF_030042015.1 Trebonia sp.
AAGGCGTGGTCGGCGCTGGGGCGGCTGCTTGATCCCATCACCCAGGACGCCTGCGCGTTCTACGGCAGTCATTCGCTGTATGACGACTTCAACGGCGTAGTGCTCGACGAGGCCGAGGGAAAGCGGGTGGCGGCGGCGCTCGGCCCGAACAAGGCCGTGATCCTGCAGAATCACGGTTTCCTCACCGTCGGCGGGTCGGTCCAAGAGGCCGCGTGGCTGTTCATCACGGCCGACCAGAGCGCGCACGCCCAACTGCTGGCCGAGGCGGCGGGCCGACCGCGGCTGATCCGCCATGAGGTCGCGGAGCCGATCGGGCGCGCGCGGGCCTTCGGAGGCTTCAGCTTCAGGCCGTACTGGGACGAGGTCGTGGCCGAGCAACCCGATCTGCTGGACTGAGGGAGAGGGAAACAAGACGAAATGTCCCGCAAGCTTCACCTCGCCGTGGCCGTCTACGGCGTCGGCGGCCCCGGCCAGCACGGCCTCTGGAAGGACCCGCGCGTACCGAAGGACGCCAGCGTCGACATCAACTACTACATCAAGACCGCGCAGGTCGCCGAGCAGGCGCTGTTCGACGCGCTGTTCATCGTCGACAGCCAGTTCATCAATGCCTCGTATCCATCGCACTACCTCAACCGGCTGGAGCCGCTGACCCTGCTGTCGGCTGTCGCCACGCACACGACGCACATCGGGCTCGTCGGCACGGCCAGCTCGACGTACAACTCGCCATTCAACCTCGCGCGCCGGTTCGCCTCGCTTGACCACATCAGCGGCGGCCGGGCCGGCTGGAACGTCGTGACAAGCTTCGACACCGGCACGAGCAAGAACTACGGCCTGGACGAGCACCTTGACTATGCGACGAGGTACGGCCGGGCCATGGAGGCGGTCCAGGTCATCCGCGGGCTGTGGGACTCATACGAGGACGACGCGTTCGTCGCCGACGTGGAGCGCAACATCTTCCTCGACCCGGCCAGGCTGCACGCGCTCAACCACGTCGGCGAGCACTTCAAGGTGGCCGGGCCGCTCAACATCGCCCGCTCAAGGCAGGGCCAGCCGGTGATCTTCCAGGCGGGCGTGTCCGAAGACGGCCGCAACCTGGCCGCGCATGTCGCCGAGGGCATCTACGCGCCCGGCGGCACGCTGACCGAGGCGCAGGAGTACTACCACGACATCAAGCGGCGCGCCGTCGCGCTTGGCCGCGATCCCGGCCACGTGGTGATCTTCACCGGCGCCAGCCCGGTCGTGGGCGGCACCGACGAGGAGGCGGCGCAGCTATCGCACGACAGCTACGAGGCCGACAACGAGTTCGACCGCAAGCTGGGATTCCTCGGGCGTGCGTTCGGCGCCTACGACTTCAGCCAGCACGACCTGGACGCGCCGTTCCCCGACGTCGCGCACCTGGCTGAGAAGGGCGGCCGGACCAGGGGCCTGGAGCTGGTGCGCCGCGCCAGGGAGGAGGGCCTGACGCTTCGCCAGGTCGTCGAGACCGTCACCGAGTATCATCCGTCACCGTTTACCGGCGCGCCGGACACCGTCGCGGGCGCGATCGCGGACTGGTTCGGGGCCGAAGCGGCCGACGGGCTCAACCTCCGCTTCCGTACCATCGAGGACCTCGAACGCTTCGCCGGTGACGTGGTGCCGCTGCTGCAAAAGCGCGGGATATTCCGGACCGCGTACGAGGGCGACACGCTGCGCGCCAATCTCGGCCTGCCGTTCCCTGTCAACCGGTACGCCCTGGAGCGGCAGGCTGCTGAGCGGGAGCGCGCGCAGGCATCTGCCTGAAGCCGGGCCGGCTGGCGGCGCTTAACGGCCTGGACAGCGGCGGTGCTCGGGCGCTTGTATTGGTCAGGACGGGATGGCGATGACAAGCTTCGCGTGACAAAGGCTTCCGCGGCGTCGGCCGCAGGTGCGCGCGGCTTGCGGGCGCCCAAAGGGAGGGCCAATGCCACGATCGAGGGTCAATGTCCGTGAGCTTCAGCTGCCGCTTCGGGATCGGTACACAAGGGATCCCGGCAGCGCCCCCGTGGTGCTGCGGGTCACCGGCGGCAGCGCGGACCTTTCCGACCCGCTGCACTGCACTGTGCACGCGGACGGCGCGCCGGAAGGCGGCTTCCGCTCCGGAGCGCATCCTGCCGTCGGCGGCGCCGGCGACGTCCCCTGCTCCGGGGACCTGCTGCTGGCGGCCCTGGCCGCGTGCCAGGAGGTCACGATCCGCATGGTGGCCGCCAGCATGGGCATCGAGCTCGAGGCGCTGGAGGTCGCGGTCGAAGGGGACTGGGACCCGCGGGGAACCCTGGCGATGGGAAGGCAGTTCCCTATCGGGATCACCGCGATCCGCTGCCACACCAACGTGACGGTCGGCGGAGACGAGCAGGGCGAGCGGACAGAGCGGCTGCTGCGCAGCGCCGAGCGGTACTGCGTGGTGCTGAACACGCTGCGCGGCGGCGTCGAAGTGAGCTCGACGTTCGCCCTGGAGAAAGCTGACGCGAACGGTCACTGAATCCGCTAGCGGCTCACCTTTGGGGCAGCGGCGGCCGCATCGGTGCCCGCCGCACGTCCGGGGAAGATGAGCCTGTCTTCCGTGACGATGGCCGTGACCAGTTCAGCCGGGGTGACATCGAAGGCGTAATTGAGGGCGCGGGTCCCGCGGGGTGCCGACGGGACCCCGAGAACGCGAGTCACCTCGTCCGCAGGCCGCAGCTCAATCGGAATCTGCTCCCCGCTCGCCGTCGCATCGTCGATGGTCGACTCGGGCACCGCGACGACGAACGGGACGCCGGCCCGCCGTGCCGCGAGCGCCAGCGCATACGTTCCGATCTTGTTGGCCACGTCACCGTTGGCCGCCACGCGATCGGCCCCGACGACGACCGCATCGGACAGGCCCCGGCTGATCAGAAACGGCCCCGCGCCGTCGCAGGCCAGGTAGTGCTCGATACCGAGCTGACCCAGCTCCCAGCAGGTAAGGCGCGCGCCCTGCAGCAGCGGGCGGGTTTCGTCGACGATGACCTTGCCGAGCTCCCCCTGTTCATGCAGCATCCGGATGACGCCAAGCGCCGTCCCCCAGCCCAGGCACGCGAGGGCTCCGGTGTTGCAGTGGGTGTGGATGGTCAGCGGGCGGGTTCCGCAGGCCTGGGACAGGTAGCGGGCACCGCGCTCGCTGATGCGCAGGCTCGCGTCGATCACCGCGTCGCGGACGGCGGCAGCGGCGGCCTCGACCGCCGCCGGGCCCCGCTCGATCGCGGCAGCGGTTGCCAGGACTTCCCTGCGCAGGTTGACGGCCGTCGGCCTGGCGCCGGCGATGCGCTCGACTTCGGTCTCCAGCCTGGCCGCGGTCCAGCCCTCGCGTTCACTTTGCGCCACGGCAAGCGCGACGCCGAGCGCGCCGGCGACACCGAGGGCCGGGGCACCGCGGATGGCCAGCCGGGTGATCGCGTCAACCAGCTCGTTCACCGTCGCGATATGCAGCACGCGGAACTCACCAGGCAGTGCAGTCTGGTCGATTGCGACGATGTGTCCGGCACGCCAGGCGACCACGTCGCTCAGCGGGTCGGTCTCCCGTGGATCAGGTCGCATAACGTTACGTTAGCTCCCGCTGGTTGTGTCCGGGCAACTGGGAACGGAGGGCCGATGCTGCTCGGTGAGATACGCCAGGAGATCGTGCGGGTCTGCCGGGAACTGGCCGCGGCAGGACTGGTCGTGGGCACGGCCGGGAACGTCAGCGTCCGCAGCGCGGATCTAGTCGCCGTTACGCCGAGCGGCCTTGATTATCACGACATGTCCCCCGACCTGGTGGGCGTGCACCGGCTCGACGGCACGCAGGTCGATGCCCCGCTGCAGCCGACGAGCGAACTTCCGCTGCATCTGGCCATCTACGCCGGCACCGACGCGTCGGCCGTCGTCCACACGCACTCCCTGGCCGCGACCGCCGTGTCAACGGTGGCGGACGAACTGCCGGCCATCCACTACTACGTGGCGATTTTCGGCGGGCCGGTCCGGGTGGCGCCCTACGCCACGTACGGGACCGGCGAACTCGCGCGTAACGTCGTCGCCGCGCTGCGCGGGCGGACCGGATGCCTCATCGGCAGCCACGGTGCGGTCACCATCGGGCCAGACCTCAAGACCGCGCATACCCGCACCCTGTACCTGGAGTGGCTTAGCGAGCTCTACCTGCGTGCCACCGCCGCAGGGAAGCCGCGCCTGCTTCCGCCCGCGGAGATCGAGGCTGTCGCGGGGAAGCTAGCCCGATACGGCCAGCGGCACATCAACTGACCTCGAACGCGGCGAGTTTTCGCAGGCGGGCCACGATGTCCTCGTGAACCTGACCGGGTGACCTTGTGCCGTCCACGGTGACCATCCATTCCCGGCCCGCGTAGTACTCAAGCAGCGGGATGGTCATCTCCCGGTAGACCTGCAGCCGGTGCGCGATGACCTCTTCGGTGTCGTCGGAACCCCGGCCGCGGACCACCAGCCGGCGGATCAGCTCCGCGTCAGGTACGTCCAGGTGCACGGCGGCCTGAACCTCGACGCCCAGCGCGTGCGCGACCTCGAAAGCCGCCTTGGCCTGATCCACCGTGCGGGGGAAGCCGTCCAGCACGTAGCCGCCGGACTCGGCCGCGGCGACAACTGGCTTGCGCAGCATGTCCATGACCACGGCATCCGGCACCAGGTCTCCGGCATCGACGTAGGCCTTGATCCGCTGCCCGATGGAGGTCTGGTCCCTGACGTGCTGGCGCAGCAGGTCACCGCTGGAGATGTGCGTGAGGTTGAACCGGTCGGCCAGCAGCTCGGCCTGGGTTCCCTTCCCGGCGCCCGGTGCCCCGATCAGCAACAGGCGCACCGGTCACCTCGTCTTCCGTCACGGCAGCGCCCACCGCGACCTGCGCCGCTGCCCATCGTGACCGTAACCATGGCACGATCGTCCTACGTTCCTTCGCCAGCGGGCAATATTGCGCTGGTCACCCCGGGGCAGGCCGAAGACGATCGCCGCCATGAACGACGTGATCAACGGCATCTTCTGGCACCGGCGTGAACCGGCAAGGTCACCGGCGTGCGGCGAGATACCGCGCGAGGTGCTCGATCACCGCACGCGCGTCGTCCTCGATGCCGCAGATGAACGTGGACCTGCGCCGGCGCAGCACGGGCAGCCCCAGCGCGTAAAGTCCCGGGCTGTCGACCACACCGCCCTCGTGCCGCAACTGGCCCTTGGCGTCGACCACGGGCACGTCGAGCCACCGGTAGTCAGGCCGGAAGCCGGTCGCCCACACGATCGCGCGGATCTCGCCGTTATCCAGGTCAAGCTGCAACCGTGACGCATCCGGCACGCGGGTCCGCTCGGAGCGCTCGGGCGGGCCGGTCTCGGCGTCACGCCCGTTCGTCTCGGCCCACTCGTCGAACGTATTGAGCAGCCGGCTCATCTTCAGGTCGGCGAGCGAGAACACGTTGCGCAGGCCACCGGAGAACAGCGCGCGGCCGTCTCGGACGGCCGCCCAGCGGCCCACCAGCTCGACGCCAAGCGCGGTGAGCGCGTTGAGATCGAGCGTCATCCGCTCGGGAGTCCCGACCAGCTGGGGCGAGGGCAGCCGGCGCGCCCGCGTGAGGTCCTCGATTTCGTCATACCGCTGGTCCCACACGCCCGCGGCGTCCATCCACCACAGCACATCGCGGCCGCGGTATGTGCGGGGCAACCGCACATGTTCCCCTACCGACAGGGTCACCGGGCGGCCCGACCGCTGCAGCTCTGCCGCCAGCTGCACTCCTGTGGCCGACGCGCCCACCACGAGCACGCCGCCGTCGGGAAGCTTGCCGGGGTCGCGGTAACCGAACGGCGTCACCTGCTCGACCGACGCCGGCACCGCGTCTTTGAACGGCGGCACCGCCGGCTGATTGCAGGCGCCGCTCGCGATGACCACCGCCTGGGACCGGATCTCGCCACCGCTAGTCGTCACGAGGTATCCGTCGCCGGCCCGCCGGACCGACGTGACGGTCACGCCGGTCCGGACCGGAGCGCCCGACACCTTGGCGAAGCGCTCGATCAGCTCGGTGACTTCCGGCACTGTCATGTAGCCGTCCGGATCCGGGCCGTCGTAACGAAGGCCCGGCAGCCGGCTTTGCCAGTTTGGCGTGAGCAGCCGCAGCGAGTCCCAGCGTTCGCGCCGCCAGGAGTTCGCCACCTCGCCGCGCTCGAGCACGACGTGATCGAGCGACCGTTCGCCTAGAAAATGGCTTGCCGCGAGGCCCGCGTGCCCCGCCCCGATGACGACCGTGGTGATGCGCTCTATGGCTAAGTCCCTCAGGCCACTTCGACGGTGATGTCGGTCGGGTTGCTGAGCGCGTCGAAGACGGCGGAGCGCTTCTGGGACTGGGCCACCAGCGCCTCGATGTCCTCCTTGGACGCGTCGGCGTCGATGTGGAAGGTCACCTTGATGTCGTTGTAGCCGTTGCGCACGTCGGTGTCGCCGAGGATGCCGCGGATGTCGTGGTGGCCCTCGACGACCGCCTCGACGGAGCGCAGCTGGATCCCGCGGAGCTGCGCGACAGACGCGACGCCCGCGCTCAGGCAGCTCGCCAGGCCGACGATGAGGTACTCGATCGGCGTGATGCCGTCGTCCTCGGCGGCGAAGACCTCAGGGTGGTCGGCGTCGAAGACCGACGTTTCCTTGTGGGCCTGCTCCTGGCCGAGGCCGAAGAAGTCCTTGACGGTGATTGTGGTGTGGACGCCGCCCTGCCACTTGGAGGATGCCCGCCAGGTGAACTGGGCGGCCTCCGGCGCGCCCTTCAGCGCTTCGCGCGCGTCGAGCAGCGCCTGCACGTTGACGCCGTTGTCGGCAACCGTAGTCATGTCGCGTTGACGTCCCTTCCGCTCACTTATGATTTCCCTATGGATCTGATTGACAATACACTGCCTATGGCAAGCTAACATAGCCCCATGGCGCAGCCAGCCTCGACGCTCGCGGCCGGCTCGGTGGGCACGGTCGAAACGCAGTACCTCGACCTGCCTGAGCCACCCCGGCTCGACTGCGGGCGGGAGCTGCGCCCTGTGCGCGTGGCGTACGAGACCTACGGCACGCTCTCCCCCCGGCGCGACAACGTCATCCTCGTGTGCCACGCGCTCAGCGGCGACGCCCATGCGGCGGGTTTCGCCAAGTCACCGCCGGAAGAAAGCACCCGCGACGGGTTCCGCGCCGAGGACCGAGACGGCGTGACCGGCAAGGGACTCGGCTGGTGGGACGGGATGATCGGGCCCGGCAAGGCGTTCGACACCGACCGTTTCTTCGTCGTCTCCACGAACCTGCTCGGCGGCTGCCGCGGGACCACGGGGCCGTCGTCGATCGACCCCGCGACAGGCACGCCGTACGGCCCGGACTTCCCCGTGATCACGGTCGCGGACATGGTGCGGACCGAGCGCGCGTTCCTCGACGAACTCGGCATCGAGCGGATCGCCGCGGTGGCCGGCGGCTCGCTCGGCGGGATGCAGGCGTTCGAGTGGGCGATCCTGTATCCCGACCAGGTCGATGCCGTCGTGGCGATCGCCAGCACGCACGCCCTCCAGCCGCAGGGCGTGGCCTGGAACGCGATCGCGCGTGACGCGATCATGCGCGACCCGGCCTGGCAGGGCGGCCGCTACTACGGCACGGGCCGCGCGCCCGGCGCCGGCATGGGGGTGGCCCGGATGGTCGGCCACATCACGTACCTGTCCGCACCGGCGCTGAGTGACAAGTTCGGCCGCCGGCTGCAGTTCTCCGACGACATCCGCTACACGCTCACCGAGCCGGAGTTCGAGGTCGAGAGCTACCTGCGCCACCAGGCCGACTCGTTCGTCAGGCGCTTCGACGCCAACACCTACCTGTACATGTCGCGTGCGCTGACCTATTTCGACCTGGGCCGGCAGTACGGCGGCGGATCGCTCGCGCGGGCGCTCGGCGGCGTTCGCGCGCGGACGCTGCTGATCGCGTTCAGCTCCGACTGGCTGTACCCGCCGGCCTCGTCGCACGAGATCGCCGACGCGCTCGGCGCTCTCGGCAAGCCGGTAGAGTTCCACGTGATCGAGGCGCCGTACGGGCACGACTGCTTCCTGCTCGAGGAAGCGCGGCAGACGCCCATTATCCGCCGGTTCCTGGGCGAACGCGGCCTGGCCGAGGCCGGAGCAGACGGGTGACGGTCGTGGAAGGGGCCCTTGGTGACTGATAAGCCTTCCCGGGCTGAGGAAGCCCGCGCGTTCGGATTCGAGACGCGCCAGCTGCACGCGGGGCAGCGCCCCGACCCGAACACGGGCGCGCGTGCGGTGCCGATCTTCCAGACGACCAGCTACGTCTTCGAGGACCCGGAATCGGCGGCCGCGTACTTCAACCTGCAGGAGTACGGGAACACGTACTCGCGGATCATGAACCCTACCGTCGCGGTGTTCGAGGAGCGGGTGGCGAACCTGGAAGGCGGCGCCGGCGCGGTGGCGTTCGCGAGCGGGATCGCCGCGCAGGCAGCCGCGCTCTTCACGCTGCTGCAGCCGGGTGACCATGTCGTCTCGTCCGCGGCGCTCTACGGCGGGACCGTGAACCAGTTCAAGCACCTGCTGCGCAAGATGAACGTGGAGCTGACCTGGGTCGATCCCGATGACCCCGCCGCATGGGAGAAGGCGGTCCGGGCGAACACGAAGGCGTTTTTCGGCGAGACGATCGGCAACCCCGCCGGGAACGTGCTGGACGTCGAGACGCTGGCGTCGATCGCGCACGAGCATGAGATCCCGCTGATCGTGGACAACACGTTCGCGACGCCCTACCTGTGCCGCCCGATCGAGTGGGGCGCCGATATCGTGATCCACTCGGCGACCAAGTTCATCGGCGGGCACGGCACGAGCATCGGCGGCGTCGTCGTCGAGGCGGGCACGTTCAACTGGTCCAACGGGCGGTTTCCCGTGGTCGCGGATCCCTCGCCGGCTTACCACGGCCTGCAGTTCCACGAGACGTTCGGGACCTACGGCTACCTGATGAAGCTGCGGGCCGAGACCCTGCGCGATCTCGGCGCGGCGCTCTCGCCGTTCAACGCCTTCCTGTTCCTGCAGGGGCTCGAGACGCTGTCGCTGCGGATGGAGCGCCACGTCTCGAACGCGCTGGCGGTCGCCGCGTTCCTCCAGTCGCACGAGCTGGCGTCGAACGTGACCTACCCCGGCCTGCCATCCAGCAGGTACCGGCTGCTGGTGGAGAAGTACCTGCCGCGCGGCGCCGGCGCGGTGTTCTCTTTCGACTGCGCGGGCGGCCGGGACGGCGGGCAGGACCTCATCCGCGGCGTGAGCCTCTGGTCTCACCTGGCGAACGTCGGCGACGCGAAGAGCCTGATCATCCACCCCGCCAGCACCACGCACCGTCAGCTGAGCGACGACGAGCTGCGGGCGGCCGGCGTCGGGCCGGGGACGGTGCGGCTGTCGGTCGGCACCGAGTCCGTCGCAGACCTGATCTGGGACCTTGAGCAGGGTTTCGCGCTCGTCGCCGCGACGGCAGGAAGGCCGGCTGGCCTGGGCCGGCAGGAAGACGAGGCGGCGACCGCATGACCGATCTCGATCTCGCCCGCTACCAGGACCCGCTGACGATCCAGCGCGTGCTGCACACCGCCAGGACGATCGCGATCGTCGGCCTGTCAAAGAACGAGCTGCGGGCCAGCTACTTCGTCGGCTACTACCTCAAGCGGCACGGTTACACGGTCATCCCCGTGAACCCCCGCGAAACGGAGATCCTCGGCGAGAAGTGCTTCGCCAGCCTGCTGGACGTGCCCGTGCCGGTGGACGTCGTGAACGTCTTCCGTGCGCCGGACGCGCTGCCGCAGATCGCGCGGGACGCCGTGGCGATCGGCGCTGGCACCCTCTGGTGCCAGTTCGGGGTGATCAACGAGGAGGGGGCGAAGATCGCCGAGGACGGCGGCGTGACCGTGATCATGGACCGCTGCCTGAAGGTGGAGCACGCCCGCTACGCGGGCCGGATGCACTGGCTCGGCTTCAACACCCAGCGCATCACGTCCGTCCGCGCCGGGCTCCAGTAGCGGACGCGGCCGTTCAGCCTGAGCCAGGCGCGGCCGAACCGACCAGCGCGATCGTGCCCGCGGCGGGAACCGGCACGGCGTCCTTGTGCAAGATCGCGGCGACGGCCGCGACGCCGTCGACCAGGCGCGGACCCGGGCGGACCACGAGGGAATCCGCGTCGATCGCCCACACCGGCACGCCGGGCAGCGCCGCTGCCGCGACCGCGGCCTGGGCCGCCGCGCCTGCCAGGTGGTAGCCGCACGGGGCGACGATGACCAGGTCAGGGCAGGCGGCAGCGATCTGGGGCCAGGTGACTTCCGCGGAGCGCTGGCCCGGACGGGCCGCGACCGGCTCGCCGCCCGCCGCGGTCACCAGGTCCGGTATCCAGTGCCCGGCCGCGAACGGGGGATCCACCCACTCGACGACCGCGACCCGCGGGCGCGGACGGCCCGCGACCCGCGCGGCCACGTCGGCGAGGCGGGCCCGCAGGCTCGCGACCAGCCGCTCGGCGCGGTCCGGCACCCCGGCCCGCTCGCCGACGGCGAGGATCGAGCCGAGCACCTCCTCCAGCGTGTACGGATCAAGCGACAGCACGTCGGCGCGGCACCCCAGGTAATCCAGCGCCTGCGCCACGTGCCCGGAAGGCAGCGCGCACACCCGGCACAGGTCCTGCGTCAGGATCAGGTCGGGGCGCAGCCGGGCGAGCGCGTCGGCGTGCAGCGTGTACAGGTCCGCGCCGTTCGCGAGCTGGTCACGGACGTAGCTGTCGATCTCCGCCGGGGTCATGCCGGACGTGTCCCGGCCGCCCACCACGACTTCCTTCTCCGCGCGAGCGACGGCGGGCTCGTCACACTCGAATGTGACTCCGACCAGGTCACCGCCCAGGCCGAGGGCGTACACGATCTCGGTCGCGGACGGCAGCAGGGACACTAGACGCACTTGGCCAGGATAAGGTCATGGACTTTCAGCATTCCGCCGCGATCTGGCGTGACTTTCCCGAGCTGGTTCCCGGCATCGTGGTCGCCGACGGGATCACGCCCGACGTCGCGCCCGGCGCCGGCATCGCCCGGTTCACCGCCACCGCCAGATCCCGGCTGGACGGCACGACGGAAAGCGAGCTGCCCGAAATCCAGGCCTGGCGGCGCGCCTTCGCCAGGATGGGGCTCAAGCCGACCCAGTACCGGTGCGCCGCGGAGGCGCTGCTGCGGCGCTTCAGGAAGGACGGCACCCTGCCGCGGTTGCACCCGCTGGTCGACGTGTGCAACGCCGCGTCGCTCGCCTTCGCGATCCCGGTGGCCGTCTTCGACGTCGCCGAGATCACCGGCAGCCTGGAAGTACGGTACGCAAGCGGAGAAGAAGATTACCTGACGTTCTCCGGCCAGGCCGAACATCCCAGCCCCGGCGAGGTGATCTTCGCCGACCAGGCCGGACACGTGCACGCCCGGCGGTGGACGAACCGGCAAAGCGGCCTGTCGGCCGTGCAGGCCTCGACGGCCAGGGCGCTGATCGTCGCCGAAGCGATGCACGAGTCGGCCTCATCGGACGTCCCCGAGCTCATCGCGGCCATCGCCGCGGAGCTGACCGCCATCTGGTCGGCTGAGCCGGTGACCGCCGTGCTCAGCCGGTCCGCACCGCGGTGCACGGTCCGGGCATGACCGCCGGGTCCGCCGCTCATCGACCTGAGCCGCCGGCGAGGTGTCGCAGCCTGGCCCAGTTCACCGCGGGTTTCGGCGCCGGGACGCCCGGGCGGCTACGCGGTACCCAGACGCGGAGCGCGGCCGGGGAGATCGTGCAGGTCACCGGCGTCGGCATCAGCACCGACTCGCCATCGACGCCGACCGGGATCTGCAGCGAGTCGGCGGTGATCTCGATCTGCTTCGCGTCCGCCAACGTCAGGCCGCCGGCGCGTGTGCCGCGGAGCAGACGGGCGGCCTGCCTGGCGCTGCCTACGGTGACGCCGATCACGCCCAGGGTGCCGCGATCCAGCCGCACGCGGCGGCCAAGGCCGGCGATGTCCCCCGTTCCGTACGGGTTGTTGGATACCAGCAACGCCTGGGGTCCGTCGATCCGCGTGTCATCCGACTGCGCGCACAGGCGTGCGCCGCGGTGGCCCTGCAGCAGGTCGGGAAGGGTGTTCAGCGTCGTGTTCAGCTTGTCGCCGCGGTAGGCCGGGGTGTCTATCACCTCGGCGTACGCCCCGAAGGATGAGTTGTTGACGAAGGTCTGGCCGTTGACCGTCCCGAGGTCGACCCGCAGCTCCACCCCATCGCACAGGGCATCCAGGCAGGCCGCCGGGTTCTCCCGGTCCAGGCCCAGGTCGAGCGCGAAATGATTCCGCGTGCCCGCGCTGATCACCACGAACGGGATGCCGTGCTCGGCGGCCACGCCGGCCACGAGGGCCTGCGTGCCGTCGCCGCCGGCGACGCCGAGCAGGTCAGCGCCGCGCTCGACGGCCTCGCGGGCTACCCTGGCGACATCGACGGGCTCGGGGCCGCCGATCAGGAACACCTCGGCGCCGAGCTCTTCCGCCTTGCGCTGCAGGCCGAATTTCCCGACCTTCCCGCCGCCGGACTCCGGGTTCATGATCAGGTACGGATGCCGGGCGGGCGGCTGAGCTGGCCGCTCGGGCATCTGCCAGTCACCCACGTCCCCGGCCAGCGACAGCCGCGCGATCCAGCCCGCCAGCGCCCAGATCGCGGCCGACACCACTGCCACCAGCAGCAGGCGCCTGAAGGCGAAGAAGACAATCACCGCGATTGGCGTCAGGACGAAGACCGCCAGCGACAGCCAGCGCCATATCCCGCGCCGGGAGAGGAAGAAGTAGGCCGCACTGACGCTCACGATCGCGGCGGCCAGCCCCACGGCGAGCATGATCAGGCTCTGCAGCCCGGCGAACACGACCATGACAGCGATCGCCGCGCCGGCGAGCGCTAGGCTGAGCCGCGCGAGCCAGCGCTGCGCGGGCGTGCCGTGCGGATCCGACGTGCCCATCACGCCATCGTGACGAGGCCAGCGCCAGCCCGCATCACCCCAGTCCGGTGACAGTGTCGCGGCCCAGTCGCCGGGCTCGACGCAGCGGACCTGCGCCGTGCCGCGCGCGCGAGCGCCGAGGTCCTCGGCACGGTAAGCGCGGCCGCGGCACGACGGCACCCGGCCGATCTTCCCGCTGCGATGGCCGCCTACGTCACCCGCGCGCTCACCGGCGACGGCAAGCTGACCTGAGCTGGCCGGCTCTGCCCCGGCTGGCATGAAGTCCGTCGCGAGCGGGTACCACGTTCGTAATCACATCATCACCAGGAGTGGTGACTGACAGATCCCCGATGCGGCGCCAGGTCGACAACGGCAGCCTATGGTCACTTCGCCGGCGCCGGGCCTGGGCGCTCGGCACATGCAGTGCGGGGGAGGCACGAAGTGATCAGGATCAGCGCACGACCGAGAGCGAACGCCTGGATGCTCGCGGCTGCCGCGGCGTTCGCGGCAGTCAGCGTGGCAGGGTGTTCGGCGAGCAGCAGCACGTCGTCAACCGCGCCGGCCGCCACGGTGACGCATACGGTAACGGCACCGAGCAGCACGGCACCCGCGGCCACCAGTTCGCCGGCCACCAGTTCGCCGGCCGCGAGCGCGTCACCAAGCGCCAGCGGCACGGCAGCGGCGGGCGCAATCCCTGAATACAAACCGTCAACCGTGGTCAGCAGTTCGGCGAGCAGCACCGTGCTTACCTCACCGGACTCGGTGACCAAGATCGGCGACTACTACAAGGATGAGCTGGCCAAGGGCGGCTGGCACGTGACGGCATCCACGGTGGGGGCGAGCAGCGCGACCTTCACCGCGACCCGCGGCAGCGAAGGCGCCAACATCTCCGTCTACCCCCGTGGGAGCGGATCCGGCATCACGATCAGCACCCACCCCATGTGATCGGGGTGCCGGCTAGCCGAACCGGTCCGGGTGCGGCGCGCTGTTGCGCAACCGCGAACCGCTGAACTCGACCGTCGAGTTCGCGACCAGGCGCCAGAACGGCCAGATGGACGGCGTTATCCGAAGCTCGATCCCGGCACGGGCGTGGCTGCCGATGAGATCGTCGACGACCACTTGCCCGATGGCGTCGACCGGGTCGCCGGAAACCCAGTACCCGCCCACCTCATGCGGTCCGAACGCGTCCGCGGGCAGCCGGTAGGCATACAGGCGGCAGTCGCGCATCCGGTTCAGCCAGCCGGCCTCGATGACGTGGACCCGGTTCGCGGCCGTTTGCCCGAAGAACCGTTCACGATCCTGCGGCGTGGTGGCCGACGCCGGCCAGATGCATCCTCGCGGGCAATCCCGCGGAAACCAGAACAGGGGCGCGTGCCGCGTGTCCACCGCCCATACCAGCGGCCGAGCCCGCGGGTTCGCGACGGGAGCGCGCGGCAGGAACCGGTCCAGGTGCGGGTCTTCGCTGAAGTGCCAGAGCGCGAACGGGCCTTCGCCCGCGTACGGTGGCGCCGGTTCGCGGGCAAGCAGGTGCTCCGGGTAATCAGCCTCCACCGCAAACAGTCTCCCACGCCGGCCCGCCCGCTGCGCGTAATGGCGGTGGGGCCCCCTGCGCCAATGGCCGCCGGGGCGGAGCGGGCGTCAGCGATCGGGCCGCTGCCTTGACAGCAGCGGTATCGCCGCGATCTTCTCCCCGGTCAGGTCGTCCCAGTGGATGGCAGGTGCGGGCCGCGGCCCGTGCCGGGGACGGCAGTCGATGACGCGCTCGGGCGTGACGATGACATCAAGCAGCACGTCGTGGCTGGTGAGCGGGATCGTCCCGGCGGGGAGAACCTGGAGTTCGTGGACGGTCGTGACCGATAGGGTGCCCGGCCCGATCAGGCCCGCCGCCGACGCCAGCGCGAACTCCAGGTCCGCGAACCCGCCGCCCTTGCCCAGGCGCGCGCCGTCCTCCGCGGCGGCGACACAGCCCATGACCACCAGGTCAACGGGGGTGAGCTCGGCCAGGGTGACCCGGCGGGCGGAACGGGACGCGCCGCTGATCGAGGCGGCCTTGCGCGGCGGCTCGGTCAGCTGGTCCGGGTCCAGGACGAAGAAGGGCTCGGGGTCGGCCAGCCGCGGGACCGCCATGTAGACGGTCTTGCCGTCCTCGAGCGCGCGCTGGCGAACCGGCAGCTGCGCGGAGTCCGGATTGGACTTCAGGGCGGCGGCGGCCTGCCATGCGCGGATTGCGCGCAGCCGTTCGGCTGCCGCCTCGGCGCCGGTGAAGTTCGGGATGCGCCCGGCCGCGCCGGGAAAGCGGGCCACCCTCGCCGCGCGCATCGCCGACCAGATCTCCTCCCGCAGGGCGGCCTTCGCGGCGAGCACGTCGGCGGAGCCGCCAGCATCGCGATCATGGCGGGGCACGGGTCGGGCCATGCCTTAATCTTGCCTTCTCGTCATGCTTGCAGGCGGTGCGGCACGGCGAATCTCCAACAGAGGGGGGCCTGGTGACCAGCCATCCAGATGAGCTCACTCCGCCGGCGGAGCCCGATCCGCGCGTTGCCATCCGTCCCGCCGAGGTCGCGCTGCGGTCCTTCGGGCAGCCGAACTCGGTCGTCAGCCAGTTCGACTTCTGGGATGACTCCTACGAGGGACGACGGCTTTTCGCCGAGGTGCTCGGGACGTTCCTGCTGGTCCTGGTGGCCGTCGGCGCCGACATCGTCAACGCCAGGTTCGGCGGCAACGCGGTCCCGTACGGCGCGCGTGTGGTGGCACCGGGGCTGATGGTGACCGCGGTCATCCTGTTCATGGGGACGGTCTCCGGCGCCCACCTGAACCCCGCGGTGACCGTGGCGTTCGCGGCGCGCGGCAACTTCCCCTGGAAGCGCGTCCCCGCCTATATCGTCGCCCAGTTCGCCGGCGCCGTCCTGGCCACGCTGCTGTTGTGGGCGCTGATCGGCAAGCAGGGCAGCGCGGGGCTGACCCTGCCCGGCCACGGCATCCCGACGACCACCGCGATGCTGTGGGAACTGATCCTGACCGCCGGGCTGGTGAGCGTGATCCTGGGCACCGCCTCTGGCGCACAGCAGATCGGGCCATTCGCAGCCATCGCGGTAGGCAGCTACATCGCGCTGGCCGGGCTGTGGGGCGCTCCGGTCAGCGGCGCGTCGATGAACCCGGTCCGGTCGCTCGGGCCCGCCCTGGTGCTCGGCGACTGGACCTCATGGTGGGCCTACCTGGCCGGCCCGGTGGCCGGCGCGGCCGTCGCGGTGGGCATCGCCCACGTGCTGCGCGGCCGTGGCGGGGGCCGCAGCGGCGTCGCGGCAGCGCAAGGCACGCTCGGGATCGACTGGCGCCCCGGCCCCAACCCGCGTTCCTGAACCCGCGCTCGCGGTGTCAGGTGAGCCACCTGCGGACCGGATCATGCCGCTCTAGCCACGGGCGCAGCGGCGGCGGATGAATGTGGCATCGAGCCGGTCACAGGCGGCTGACTGTCACATGCATCCGGCTGCCTGCTGCCAGGGCGGCCCCCGCTAGCGGCAGATCGGCGCGTTACCAGGGCGCGACCTTCACGAGATGTCGAAATGTGAGACAGAGCCATATGGTTTTGCTTCGCGCCCATTTCCGTGGGGGACAATTAGGGTAAACCGGGCGTCAATTCCTTTGCCGGGCAGCGTTCCGCGCAGGAAATCGGCGCGGCACGCCCTCAGGCGCGCGTCCGCCCCCAGTACCGCGTACTGGGGGCGGACGTCAGCGCGGGCCGGGAATGGGCCGGACCGGCGCGGTCAGGCCTGCTGCGAGCGCCAGCCTTCGTGGTAGTGCTCGCGGACCTCCCTGGTGTAGGGCGCCGGCGCCACGGTGGCGCGGACCTCGGTCTGCCGGTGCGGCCGCGACACCGAGGCCTTGGCCGAACCGCCGCCGGGCTCGCCCCAGACCACGATGACCTCGGCGCCGATCGGCAGGTCGTGGTCCACGGTCGCCAGCGACAGCACCGACCGCTCGTTGTGGCTGTAGCCCGTGAACATGGACAGGCCCACCACGTTGCCGCCGGACAGGATCGCGTCGTAGTTGGAGGCGGCGTAGTTCGACACGGGCAGCTCGAGGATCTTGATCGGCACCTCGTCGGTGAACAGCGACGAGACGATCTTGCCGACGTCCTCGCCGTTCCACGCCAGCGTCACCTTGCGGCGCTGGTTCGCCTTGTCCATCGCCTCCAGGGCCTCGCGGCCGATGAAGTCGTGGTCGAACTTCACCATGTGGCCGTACCCAAGCTGGTAGGGCGTCACGTAGTAGTCCTCGATGTCCGAGGAGACGAAGCTGCCGCCGATCGACCCGGCGAAGCCCTCGTAGCCCTGCGCGGGAAGCCACTCGCGGTACGGCTTCATCTGGTCGCCCGTGTAGATGGCGGGAAGCGGCGAGGGGATCCAGCCAGACTCCAGGGCGTTCGTCGCGTACGCGCGGGCACCCACGGGCTCGATGCCGAACTCCTTCCCTGCCTCCAGGATCGCCTCACGGATCTCCAGGTACTCCTCGTAGGGGCCCCAGACCTCCAGGCCCGGCTGGCCGGCCATCCCGTGGCGCAGCGCCCTGACCCGCCGGCCGCCGATGTTGATCCAGTCCGTGTGGAAGAACTTGATGTCCGCGAACGGGCCTCCGTTCAGCTTCTGTATCACCTGCTCGGCGTTCGGCCCCTGAATCTGGAACCGGTATTGCGTGCGGGTGATCGCCTTGCCCAGCGGACGCGACGGCGACCGGTCGTCGCGTACCAGCTCGACCTTCCAGTCACCGGTCTCCGCGTGGAACTGGATCCAGTTCACTGCCGGGACGCGGCCGACGAACTCGTACTCGTCCTCTTCCAGGTGGAAGAGGATCCCGTCGCCGATCACGTAGCCGTCGTAGCTGACAGGAACGAACTGCTTGGCCCTGTTGAGCGGGAAGCTCTGGAACGTGTTGATGCCGAGGTGGGAGATCAGCTTGAGCGCGTCCGGCCCCTTGACGTACAGGTTCGCCATATGGTGGCTCTGGTCGTACAGCACGCAGGTCTGCGTCCACGCGCGCTGCTCAGTCATCCAGTTGGTGAACTCCGTGGGCACCACCGGGTAGACGTAGGCTCCGTCCTGGGAGCTGCGCAGCAGCTCGACTGGGTTCACTGTCTGCAGCAGATCCTCAAGGCTTCGCTGCGTCATAAGTAGTTTCCTGCCTTCCTGGTTACTCCGCGTTATGGCCAGCCGGATACCGCCTCCTAGCCGGTGGCTCACCGACCATGATGTACCGCATCTGTCAGGTTGTCGCTGTTGATTTCACCGGAATTTCCTGGATGGCCTCGTTATTGCCCCCAGCATTCGGGTGGCGCAGGTCGCGGCGCTGAGCGGCCGCTCGGCCGGTCAGCGCGGACCCTGGCCGTTACCTCGCCACAAAGCCGGACATATCACCCGTCGGGGTATCCCAGCGTCGCGTGACGCGCGTCACCCGGCCCGGTCCGGCGCCGCTCTCGAGTTCGGCGAGCAGCCGCAGGCACTGATGTTCGCTACCCTCAGCCACCACCTCGACCCTGCCGTCGGCCAGGTTCGTCGCCGAGCCGGCGAGGCCAAGATCGCCGGCCCTGAGCCGCACCCAGTACCGGAATCCGACACCCTGCACCCAGCCGTCGACCCAGGCGGTGAGCCGCACGGCCGGTTTCCCGTCATCACCAGCCCTCACGTCCGCAAAGCATTCCCCGCCGACTGCCGGCGAACCCTCGGGGCCGCTGGGGGCAGCCGGGCGACGGGGCGGCAGGCGACCGCTGTAGATTTCGTGCAGTATCTGTACCAGGACGATAGGGAATGCTCACGCAGCGAAGGAGCCTGACAATGGAGACCTGGGACGCCATCCGCGCGCGCCGCAACGTCCGCAGCTATCTGCCCGACCCGGTGTCGGAGGCGGATCTCGAACGGATCGCCGAGGCAGGCTGGCGGGCCCCTTCTGCTGCCAACAGGCAGCACTGGGACTTCATCATCGTCACCGATCGCGAGCAGCTGCGCGAGCTGTCCACCGTGTGGCGCGGCGCCGGGCACATCGCCGGCGCGGCCGCGGCCATCGCGCTGGTCATCCCCGTTTACGACGAGGACCGCAGCCGCCTCATCAGCCAGTACGACCTCGGGCAGGCCACGTTCGCCATCTTGGTCGCCGCGGCTGACCTCGGCCTCGGCACCGGACACTCCTCGGTCGGCGACCAGGACCTGGCGCGTTCCATCCTCGGCGTGCCCGCCGATCACGACGTCGCCTACCTGATTGGCGTCGGCTATCCCGCCGACCGGCCGCTGCGCCCGATAGCAAAGCCCAATCGCCGGCCGATCGGAGAAGTCATTCACCACGGTCGCTGGTAGCCGCGGCGGTTGTCCCGCCGGGGTTATCCGGCGGGACCAGGCGGCAGGTTCGTCCGGGCGGCCTGGTTCACCACCGGCGCCGTTGTCCTGGCGTCGAGCTGGGGAGACGCGAGTGTCCGTTCGGAATAATGGGTTTAGATTTTCGTGGATCCTGCGGCAGCGCCGTTTTCCCGCGGATGCATAAGGCCACATTGCCCGATATAACAGTCAGGCGAAGCGCCCCGGCGTTACTGTTGGACCCGGACACAATGGGGCCTGGATCGCCCGTTTGACGCATCCGGTTCCACGCGCGGCGAAAAATCGGAGGAGTGACGTATGGGCGTACCCAGCTCCCCGGGCCACGCGTCCCCGCGTGCGGCCAGCCGTTCCATGAGCTTCTACCTCGGTGCCGGTCTCATCCTGCCGGTCACCTGCCTGATGGTGCTCTGGGGAGTGCTCACGGGACTCGTGCTCGACGGCCGGCTGGACAAGCTGAGCTGGCTGAGTTCGGCGTCACCCAGTCAGCGCGCGCTGACCGGGGGCGCGGTGATAGCAGCCGCGGGGCTCATCGTGGTCATCGCCGTGGTCATCCGGCTGACCTGGCTCACGCGCCGGCTGGTGGCGGAGGTGTCGCGGTTGACCGAGACGGCCAGCGACCTCGCCGAACAGCGGCTGCCCCGGGTAATCGCGGCGGTGCGCAACGGGGAGGACGGAGCGCAGGCCGCGGTCGACGGCGGCGCGGTGCACCAGCCGGACTTGACGATCACCGAGATCGCCGCGGCCTCGGCCGCCATCGCCGACCTCTACCACGCGGCCGCCGCCTCGGCCGCCGCCGAGGCGGGCCTGCGCAACGGTTTCCGGCAGATCCTTGTCAGCCTCGGCCGGCGCAACCAGTCGCTGCTGCACCGGCAGCTCCGCATCATCGACAGCCTGGAGCAGCAGGCAGCCCACCCCGCGGCGCTGGCGGACCTGTTCACGCTCGACCACCTGACCACGCGGATGCGCCGGCACGCGGAAAGCCTGACGATCCTGTCCGGTGCCGCCTCCGGGCGCTCCTGGAGCGGGCCGGTGCCGGTCATCGACGTCATGCGCGCCGCGGTGGCGGAGGTCGAAGACTACACGCGCGTGACCGTCATCACGGACTCCGACGACGCGGTGGCCGCCCCCGCGGTCACCGACATGATCCACCTGCTGGCCGAGCTCATCGAGAACGCCACCCTGTTCTCGCCGTCGAGCACGCGGGTGGAGGTCAGGGCCGAGCGGGTGGCCAACGGCTTCGCCATCGAGGTCGAGGACCGCGGCCTGGGCATCCCGACGGAGCAGCTCGTCCTGATCAATGCCCAGCTCGCCAGCCCGCCGGACTTCGACCTCGCCGACGCCGACCGGCTCGGCCTGTTCGTCGCGGGCAGGCTCGCCGCCCGGCACGGCGTCCTTGTCTCGCTGACCCCGTCTCCCTACCGGGGGACGAAGGCGGTCGTGGTGCTGCCCGACAGCATCGTCACCCCAGCGGCGGAGCCGGCCACGGGCCCGCGCACCGCGGTTGGCGCGGGCGCCGGCCCCGGCGCCGCCGACCTGGCCGTGGACGGCGGCAGGGCTGCCCGGCTGAACCTGCAGGGCGCCGAGGTGCTCTCGCTGGCGGCGGGTGCCGGGCTCCCCGAGCCGGTGCCCGCGGACGCGGGGCAGGGCGCCACGGCACAGGCGCAGGCGCAGGCGCAGCTGGCCGCCGCGCCGGCCGACGGGGGCACCACACTGGACACCACACTGGACACGATGCTTGGCTCCGCGCTTGGCGCCCCCGACGGCTCCGGCGACTTTCCTGAAGTGCCGGCGCCGACCACGATCAACGGCCTTCCCCGCCGCGTCCGCCCCGCCGGAGCGGGAGCGGCAGCGGCAGCGGCAGGACCGTGGGACGATTTGGGAGCTGCCGTCCCCTCCGGCGAACCCGCCGCCCCGCGTCATGCCCTGCCCGAAGGCCCGGCGCCAGAAGAAGCGCGAACGCTCGCCGCCTCGCTGCAGCGAAGCTGGCACCGGAGCCGTCACACCGCACCTGATGGCGCACGGGAGAGCGAGGAGGAGTGATGGCGGAGGGAGGCAGTCCCGCGCGAGACCTCGCCTGGCTGCTTGATGACCTAGCCGAACGGGTGAAGGATTTCCGCCGGGCGGTGATCTTGTCCCGTGACGGCCTGCTCATCGCCTGCTCGAAGGACCTGTCCCGTGAGGACGCCGAGCACCTGTCGGCGGTCGCGGCCGCCGTGCAGAGCCTGGCGGCGGGCACGGGAGAGCGCTTCGGGGCAGGCGGGGTCAGGCAGACGGCCATCGAGCTTGAGCAGGGGATCTTCTTCGTCATCGCGGCCGGGGAGGGCAGCTGCCTGGCGGCGCTGTGCCCGGCGGACGCCGACGCAGGCGCGGTCGCCTACGAGATGGCGATGCTGGCCAAGCGCGCCCGACCGCACCTGGCAGCCCTGCCGCGGTTCCCGGTGATCGAGATCCCGGTGGAGTGAGTGCGGTGCCCTCGGGGGACAACTGGAGACGCCGTGGGTCCGGTCCCGTGGTGCGTCCTTACGCGGTCACCGGCGGCCGGACGGAGCCCGCCGACGGCGAGGTCCTCGACCTGCTCGCGGTCGTCACCGCCACCGGGCACCCCGGGGAGGCCGCCGACCGCGATCCCGCCAGCCTGACCCCCGAGCACCGCAGGATCCTCTCCCTGTGCCAGCGGCAGATCACCGTGGCCGACATCGCCGCGGACACGACGCTGCCGGTCGGCGTGGTACGGGTCCTGCTCGCCGACCTGACGGTCCAAGGCGCCATCACGGTCGTGCGACAACGGCCAGCCGGCCAGCGGACCGGCAGCGACGTCCTCCAGGAGATACTGAATGGGCTCCGCGCACTCTGACGGCGCCGCCCTGCTCGCCGCACACAAGATCCTCATCGCGGGCGGGTTCGGGTCGGGGAAAACGACACTGGTCGGCGCGATCAGCGAGGTCCGGCCGCTGCGCACCGAGGAGCGGCTCACCACGGCGAGCGTCGGCTACGACGACCTGTCCGGTGTCGGCGCCAAGACCACGACGACGGTCGCGCTTGACTTCGGCCGGATCACGATCGGCAGCCAGCTCGTGCTGTACCTGTTCGGCCTGCCCGGCCAGGAGCGCTTCTCGTTCCTGTGGGACGAACTGGCCTACGGCGCGCTCGGCGTGGTGATACTCGCCGACGTCCGCAGGCTCACCGACTGCTTTCCCTCGGTCAATTACTTCGAAAGGCGCAGGCTGCCGTTCGTGGTCGCCATCAACTGCTTCGACAACGCCCCCCGCTACGACCCGGAGGAAGTGCGCGTCGCCCTCGACCTCGACCAGGCGGTCCCGGTCATGCTGTGCGACGCCCGCGACGTCGGCTCGGTCAAGCAGGTCCTGATAACCCTGGTGGAGGCCATCTCCGCCGCGCATTCCCGTGACGCGGCAAGGCCCGGGCGGACCGCCGTGTCGCCAAGGATGTAGGTGGTGGCGACGATGGACAGCCCGGCACAAGGCGGCATGCGGGCAACGTCAGCAGGTAACCAGCAGCCGCGACCGGTCTGGAGCGGATCGGCGCCGCCGCTGGCCCAGGGGTTCATCGCCAGGCCGGAGACCGGGCAGCTCCTCCAGCACGCGCTTGCCCCTGGCATGACGGTCGCGCTTGTCCCCGACCGCGCGGCCGCGGGGCCGCGCGGCTGGCGGGACTCGTGCGGCAAGACGCAGCTCGCGGTCTCCTTCGCGCAGTCCCTCTGGCAGGCCGGCGCGGTCGACCTGGTGATCTGGGTAACCGGCACGAGCCGGGCGCAGGTGCTGTCCAGCTACGGCGAGGCGGCGGCGGCGCTCGGCGTGCAGCTGTCGGGCGGCGCGGAGTCGGTTTCCGCGCGCTTCATCGGCTGGCTGCGCGACTTCGGCCGCCCGTGGCTCGTGGTCATCGACGACCTGACGGACGCCGCCGCCGTCGACCGGCTCTGGCCGGAGGGGCCGGCGGGCCGGGTCCTGGTCACCACGCCGGACTCGGCGACGCTGTTCGGGCACCGCGCGCAGGTCGTCCCCGTCGGGGCGTTCAGCCGGCGCGAGGCCCTGAGCTACCTGGTCGGCCGCCTCGCCGCCGACCTCGATCAACGGCAGGGGGCCATCGACCTGGTCGGTGACCTCGGCCACGAGCCGCTTGCGCTCGCCCAGGCCAGCGCGGTGATCGCAAGCTCGGAACTCACGTGTCATGACTACCGCGAGCATTTCCTGCGCAGGCGAGAGCAGGTGCTCGGGGCGGCGGCCGTCGCGGTCGCCGAACCCGTGGCCGGCGCGATCACCTGGGCGCTGTCCGTCGACCACGCGGACCTGCTGTCACCGGGAAGCGCCCAGCCCCTGCTGATTGTCGGCGCGCTGCTCGACGGCAACGGGATCCCCGGCACGGTGTTCGAGACCTCAGCCGCGCGCGAGTACTGCGCCGCGGCCGGGGCCGCCCCCTACCCGGGCCCACCGTACCCCGCGGGGGCCGCCCCCGCGGTCGAGGACGGGCTGGCGGCCCTGGAGCTCGCGGGCCTGATCACCGCCGATCCGGCCTCGGCGCCGCCGCTGCTGCGGATGAGCTGGCTCGTTCAGGCGGCGGTGCGGGCGGCCATGCCGGTGGCGATGTTCAAGGGCGCCGCGGTCGCGGCGGCCGACGCGCTGCTCGAGGCCTGGCCTGCCGATGAGCCGGCCGAATGGCTGGCGCGCAGCCTGCGCTCGTGCGCGGAAAGCGTGCGGCGGTATTCGGGGGACCTGCTGTGGGAGGGCGGGTGCCACGCGCTGCTGCTGCGCGCCGGGCGCAGCCTGGACGCCGCGCGGCTCACCGGACCCGCGGTCGCGTACTGGGAGGAGCTCGCCAGGATCAGCGACCGGGTGCTCGGCCCCGACCACCCGGCGACCGCCGGGATCAACGAGCAGCTTGCCCGGGCGCACCTGAGCGCCGGGCACGCGGCGCAGTCCATCGCGCTGCTCGAGCGCATCAGGGCCGACCGGGCAGCCAGGCTGGGGCCTGAACACGCCGGCACGATCGCGGCAGGCCGTGACCTGGGCCTGGCGCTGGTTGCGGCGAACCGGTTCGGCGAGGCCGTCGCGATCCTCGCCGAGGTCGCCACCGGCTGGGAACGCTCGGTGGGAGCCGACACCCTCGAGACGCTCGCCGCGCGCGAGGACCTGGCCGCCGCCTACCGGGCCGCGGGCCAGCTTTCCGACGCCATCGGCCGCTACCGCCGCGCGCTGCGAGACCGGGAGCGCGTCCAGGGGCCCCGGCATCCGGACACCACGGCAACGTGCCAGAAGCTGGCCGAGGCATACCTGGCCGATGGCCAGGCCAAGGCCGCGATCTCGCACTACGAGCGCGTCGTGGCCGACAGGGAGCGCGTCCTCGGCCCCGGCCACCTGCACACGATCGCCGCGCGCGGCGCCCTCGGCTCCGCCTATCACGCCGCGGGCAAGATGGCGTCCGCGGTGCGCCTGGCCGAGCAGACGTGCTCGGAGTACACCCGGGTTCTCGGCGCCGACCACCCGGACACGCTGCGGGCGAGCATCAACCTGGCGCACGCGTATTACGGCGTCGGCCGCCTCACGGACGCGACAAAGCTGCTGCGGGAGACCGTTGAGCGCTGCGAGCTGAGCCTGCCGCCCGGTGACCCGCTCACGATAGCGGCGCGGACCAGCCTGGCGAACATCAGCGGCCACCAGGGCTAGCCGGGGAGAAGCGCATGTCGTTCGCCGCGGGCGACCCGGGCGACCCGGGCGGCACCGGCAGCGCGCCGACGGCGCGGCGCTGGCAGCAGATCGATCCGCTGCTGCCGGCGCCGGGCTTCACGCACGGGGCAGCGCCGGGGACCGCGTCGCCGCACTGCGGGGCGGAGCTTGCCGTCGCCGGGCCGGACGGGCGGCTCACCGCCGCCGCCAGGTGCGACCACTGGGTCGGCGCGCCCGGTTCCCTTGACCTGTCCTGGGGCGCCCCGCGCAGATTCCAGCTCACCGCGCTTGTCGCCGACCACGCGGTCGCCGACGGCCTGGACCGGCTGCTGTCGCTGTGGCGCGATCACCTGGCGGACGTGCCAGGCGCCGGCGACGCGGACACCGCCGCGGTCGTCAACTGGCCTAGCCGCGATGCCGACGGCATCGCGGCGCTGCTGCGGCACGGGCTCGCACCGCTTGAGGTTCTCGCCGCACGGAGCACCCCCCGCCCCGCGCCCGGCAGGGCTCAGGCACTTATCCCGAACGAACCGGTGCTCCGCGCTGGCAGCCTCGCGCGAATCCGGCGGGCGGGGCCGGCCGACCTCGGCACCGTCGCCCGGCTGGGCGTTGAGATCATCCGGTGGGACTCGCGGTTCGGTGCCGTGCACGAGCGGGCGGACACGCTTGACGCGATGCGGCGCGAGGTCGCCGGCCTGCTCGCCGACCCCGTGCCGTGGACCTGGCTGGCCGAACACGAGCGTGCGGCGGTCGGGATGCTGGCCGCCCAGCGACCGCGCGCCGCGGGCTGGATCACCCCGATGGCGGGCCTGGCGCCCGCCGCCTACCTGATGATGATGTTCGTCGAGCCGGGCAGCCGCGGCGCCGGAATCGGCGCCGCGCTCGTCGGGGAGTTCCACCGCGCGGTGGCCGAGGCGGGCGTGGCCGTGACGCTGTTGCACCACGAGCAGCTCAACCCGCTATCCGCCCCGTTCTGGAACCGGCACGGGTACCGGCCGCTGTGGACCACGTGGCAGGCTACACCCGCGCGTGCGATCCGCTGACCGCGCCCGTTCCCGGGTCGGACTCCCGCCGGATCCGGAAGAACGGCGACTTCAGCAGGAATCGCGACAGCACCATGACGAGCAGGCCGACCCACACGATCCCGAGGAGCGACCAGTTCTCCGGGGCCGGCGCGGTGGCTAGCGACTTTTCCACCATCCAGACGAGGAAGCCGGCGGACGCGAGCGGGAGGATCCCGAGAATGAGCAGATCCCATGCGTTCGAGAACACGCGCCGTCGGTAGTAGGTCATGCTGGCGAGGGCGGTAAGGACGTAGAAGATCGCGAAGAGGATGCCCGTCAGGTCGACGACGTAGCCGAATGCGTTCTGTACCGAGGTGGCGAGCAGGTACACCCACGCGAGCGCGACGACGAGCAGGCCGAACACGATCGTTGCCGCCGCAGGCGTGGCGAACCGGCGGGGCACGTTGGCGAGGAACTCGGGCAGCGCCCGGTAGCTTGCCATCCCGTAGGTGATCCGCGCGCCGACCACGATGCCGGTCCCCGTGGTCGCGATCACGGAGAGCGCGAGGGCGAGCGCCATGACCTTCTCCCAGCCGCTGCCGCCCAGTGCCTGTGCCACGTAGACGAGCGCGTCGGCCGAGTTGTTCTGCAGGGCAGTCGGCGAGACCACGCCCTGCAGGCCCACCTGGGCGAGCGTGTAGATGACGGCGAGCAGCGCGACCGCGATGAGGGCGGCCCGGCCCGGGTTGGTGCGCCGGTGCTTTACTTCCTCGTTGACGTAAACGGTGCCGTCCCAGCCGCTGTAGGCGAAGACCGCGATGAGGAACCCGCCCACGAGGTCGCCCTTGCCCCCGATCCCGGTGAACTTGAACCAGCCGCTGGTGATCGGGAAGGTGCCGTGGTGATGAGCAAGAACGGCCACCAGGCCCCAGATGGACATGCCGACGAGGATCGTGTACTCGATCAGCGCCATGCCGACCTGGGTGCGCGCGGTGATCTTGATGCCGACGACCGCGATCCCGAGCATGACCAGCCCGACCGCGGTGGCTATCGCGACGTTGGCCCACTTGTTCGTCGCGGACGCGTTGAAGATCGCCAGCACCGACGGCCCGAGAACCTCGACCCCGCTCAGCGTGCCCACCACATAGCCGGCGATCATCAGCCAGCCGGTGAAGAAGCCGAGGTAGGGGTTGATGGACCGGCCGACCCATTCGAACGACGCGCCGCAGTTGGCGTTCCACATGTTGAGGCGGCGGTAGGCGTTCGCGATGATCAGCATGGGGATCGCGCTGATCAGCATGACCAGTCCGCCGCCGTAGGCGGCGGTCGCGGCCAGCGAGGCGAGCGTGATCGCGACCACCGCCGCCGGCGCGGAGGTGGCCATGCCGATGACGGTGTCTTGCGCCACCCCGATCGCGTCGGGCTCGAGCCGTGCGGGAGGAGTCAGCGCGGTTCCTGGGAGGGCTGTTGCGGATGGCTCCGTCATCATTCTCCTCTGAAGTCGGCCTGCATGTGCGGGAGGATCTGCTGAGCCGGCACCGTGTGATCATAACGGTCATTTCAAGCGTTGGCTATAGGACCGTCTATAGTTGAATTTAATATTTGACAGCGGTCAATATCGGGTTAACCAGGGCAATCGCATGGCCTAGGGGTATCGTCGCTGGTCCCGCCCCTATATCCGCTGCGGTAATCGCATAATCCCGGTTTGGCAGGGGATTTCCCGAAGTGCCGCGTGCGACCGCCGAGGGAGATGGTGCGGCTTTATCAATCTGCCATTGCCGCACTACCTTTGGGGGTTTAGGGCCCGCAGGCCGCGCGCGACAAGCAGCGGCACCGCCGGGCCGACCTTCTCATACCCCGCGCTGACCGTCTGCCCGCCGAGGTAGCGGGCATGCACGCCTTCGCAGATGACCGCGAGCTTCATCCACGCCAGCGCCATGTAGAAGGACAGGTTGCTCAGGTCGCGCCCGGTCCGCGCCGCGTACGCCGCGGCGAGCGAGGCCGCGGCAGGGAAGCCTGGCTTGTCGGTCAGCCCGGCGGACACCGGGATGCTCCCGCGCTCGGCGTCTCCGGGATCGTGCCAGTAGGACATCGTCGTCGCGAGGTCGGCGATCGGATCGCCCAGGGTCGACAGCTCCCAGTCGAGGACCGCGGCGATCCGCGGCGCGCCTGGTGAGGCGAGCGACACGACCGTGTTGTCGAGCCGGAAGTCCCCGTGCACGATCGTGCACGCGCTGTCCGGCGGCGCCAGTTCGGAAAGGCGCGCGAGCAGCACCTCCATGTCGGGCAGCTCGCGGGTCCTTGACCGCTCCCACTGCGCGCCCCAGGTGCGGATCTGCCTGACACAGTAGCCGCTGCGCCTGCCGTAGTCGCCAAGGCCGACATCGTCAGGCGAGACCGCGTGCAGGCTGGCCAGCACGGCGATCAGCGCGTCGGCAAGCAGCGCCCGCGACGACGGTGGCAGCGCTTCGGTGTCGGCCGGGTCGCGCAGCACCTGACCAGGCACGTCGCGCATCACGTAGAAGGTGACCCCGAGCACGTCCGGGTCGGTGCACAGCGCGAGCGGCTCAGGCACGGGAACCGCGGTCGGGGCGAGCGCGCCGAGAATGCGGTACTCGCGCTGCATGTCGTGCGCGCGGGGCAGCGCGTGCGACAGCGGCGGCCGGCGCAAGATCACCGTGCCGCCGGGCAGCCGCAACCGGTAGGTGATGTTGGACAGCCCGCCGGGGATCAGCTCCGCCGTCCAGGGACCGTCGCGCAGCAGCCCGGGCAGGGCGCGGCCAAGCCAGTCCTGCACGGCCGCCCGGGGAAGCCCGGGCAGCTCGGGCAGCTCGGGCAGCTCGGGCGGCTCGGGCGCGTGGGGCGCGCTGCGTACCTGGTCAGCCATCGGCACGCGCGCGCCGCGCGGCCCGCCTGGCGATCGACATCCGGTGCACCTCGGAGGCGCCGTCGTAGATACGGAAGGCGCGCACGTCGGCGTAGATGCGCCCGACCACGAGCTCCTCGGAGGTGCCGAGGCCGCCGCACAGCTGCACCGAGCGGTCCACGACCCGGCTGACGGCCTCGCTGATGAAGACCTTCGCGCGGGACGACGCCTCGGTCGACTTGTCCCCCTGCGCGACCTGCCAGGCGACCTGCCACAGCAGGGCACGGGCGGCGGCCAGCTCGATCTCGTTGTCGGCGATCATCTGCTGCGCCATCCCGTGCTCGGCAAGCGGCGCGCCGAACACCGACCGCGAGACGCTGCGGGCGAGCGCGATCTCATGCGCCCGCCGCGCCGCGCCGAGCCAGCGCATGCAGTGCGTCAGCCTGGCGGGCGCGAGCCGCACCTGCGCGTACCGCAGCCCCTCGCCCGGGGCGCCGAGCACCGCGTCGTCGGGCACGAACGCCGAGTCGAACCGCACCCGGCAGTGCCCGCCGAGCGACACGGCGTCGATCGTCCGCGCGTGCCCGGTGATCACGAAGCCGGGGTTGCCCGCGTCGACGAGCAGCATCGTCGCGCCGCCGGCCTGCGGGCTGGCCGCCATCACGATCGCGAAGGCGGCGCCCTGCGCCCCGCTGATCAGGTGCTTGTCGCCCGCGATGACCCAGCCCCCTGAGGTCCTGGTGGCCGTGGTGCGCAGGGCGGCGGGATCGGACCCCGCGCCGGGCGGCGGCTCGGTCATCGCGAAGCACGACCGGATGTCGCCGGCGGCCAGCGGCAGCAGGTACCGCTCCCGCTGGGCCGGCGTCGCGAGCATGTGCAGCATGTGCATGTTGCCCTCGTCCGGCGCCGAGCAGTTCAGCGCCAGCGGCCCGAGCAGGCTCCGGCCCGCCTCCTCGAGCAGCACCGCGGCCTCGTCGAACGCGAACCCGCCGCCGCCGAGGTCGGCGGGCAGCTGCGGTGCCCACAGCCCGGCCGCCTTGGCCTCCTGCTGCAGTTCCTTGCGCAGCGCGTCGTCGACCCCGGCGGCGAAGGCGTCCTGCTCGCGCGGGATCACCACGTCGTCAACGAACCGCGCGATGCGGTCCCGCCAGTCAGTCACCCGCACCGGCAGCGAAAAATCGAAAGGCATGAGGGCTCCTGGTAGCAGACGCCGCTGTCCGTTCGGATGAATCTTGATTATTACCCCGAAATGTCAAGAGGTTCCAGGGAACCCCCTGCTACCTCGCCCGATGCGAGGAAGGGCGACAAGATTCGAACGATCATTCTTCCCTGTCATGCCGCGTCAGAACCCGGCATGTCAGGTCATCGTGTGGGGTTTTCGCGGGCATGAAAACACCCCCCCACCGGTACATCCGGCCCGGCAGGGGGGTGGCCTAGGGAGGGTCAGTGGTGGAGGAACGCCAACAGTAGCCACAGCGCGAACCCGGCGATGGCGATCCATACCATCAGCGCCACCGTGGACACTACTGCGTTGCCTGCGGCACGCATGTTCCCCTTCGCCTGCTTGCTCATTGCGCCGTCCTCGGCCGGGTGGCGATGACCAGCGCGGCAGCGAGGCCGATCAGGAATATCAAGGCGCCCCACCAGGGCGCGTACAGCACCATGATCGCGCTGTTCGCCAACCAGATCAGCGCGCCGATGACGAACCATGCCAAGTTCATTCCGCCTCCAGGGCGTCGAGTAGCTGTTGCAGCGACCCGGCCGTGAGGCCGCTCGCCGCATGCCATACGTGGGCATCGTCCACGTAGATGCCTGCGCCGGGGTGCGCGGCTTCGTATGCCGCGCGGCGCTTCACCTGATCGGTTACCGCGTCGACGCCTCCGGCGACGCGCAAGCCCGGCTCGTATGGACCCATGGGGTCCACTGTACTACTCTCCCCTACCGTAAACCATCGTTCACTAAGGGCGACGCGGGGATACGGTGGGTAAGTAACCTCGCGTCATGCCTGATCCGCCCTATCTCGTCATCGCCGCAGACATCGAGAGACAGATCACCGATGGCCGCCTGGCCCCGGATGCGCGGCTGCGGTCGATCACCGATCTGGCCCACGACTACGGGGTGAACAAGAACACGGTTGTCAAGGCGCTGAACGCCTTGAGGGATAAAGGGCTGATCGAATCCCGGCAGGGATGGGGGACGTTCGTGAAACCGCAGGAAAAACAGCAATAGCCCCTATACGGGCCTACAAGGCCCCTAGGAGCTATCGTGTATCCTTCTGGATAGATTATACGTAAACCAGGCTGAAAACGCGCCAGCGTCGATTCTGACGCGATCCAAACTACGCCTTGGACTCTAGAACCCTGATACGACCCTCATGGTCAGCAACCAGCTTAGTCAACTGCACAATACACTGATCGATCTTCCCCTCACGCTGCCCCATCCGCATCGCCGCCACAATCACCCCCGCCAAAGCCATAATCGCGGATACGAGCACGGCGGCCCACGCCGCCGTCACGACACAGCCTGGTAGGCGATAATCTCTTCACGGTTGGCGTTCAGCCGCTTGATCCAGGCGGGGCGGGAATAACCGTAAGGCGGTATCCCGTTCATGTCCGGCATCGGCTGGCAGTGCGCGCAGTATGCGCTATGCCGGTACCAGTCACCGAATCCCGCCGGACGGTTCTGGCAAGTGAAGCAAGACACCCCCTGGAAGGCCCCTAGACTTAGATTAGACGGACTTTCAGCATCGGCCGGTATGGCCGGTACCCCCCGGCCGTCAACAGCCTCAAATTGAACCTCTGCGGGATACTCCCGGCTAAGATCAATCCACAACTGAGCATCAGACAACATCACTACATACCTCCTCATCAATCAAGCGGAACATCCCACTGCCCGTCAATCTCAGTAAGGCCATCCGTATAACCAGGAAAGCCGAGAAACTCCACCACCCCGCCCGTAGTCACCTGAAACCGCGTATTCACAATCCCCGACTCCCAAGACGAATTCCCCGTGAAAATCCCCGGAGCACACCCACGGAACTGATACGTCGGAACATACCCCGACGGCAACGTAAACAAGGTGACCGTACC
>NZ_JASIAL010000056.1:0-26849 GCF_030042015.1 Trebonia sp.
CAGGCCGGCCGACGACGACGCACGGTTCGATGTCGCCATAACCGGGGTATCAGCCGGGCCCGGCGACCCCGTCGCGACCGCCTACGCACAGGCCGGAGCCACCTGGTGGCTGGAGCACGTCCACGGGCGCCGCGGCTCGCACGCGAGCATGCTGGCACGGATCGGCGCTGGCCCGCCCGTGCCGGACTTAGTGCGCAACCTCAGCTCGCGCGAAGCGCGAACGCGCAGGTCAGCGCCCGGCGGTACCGGCTACGACCAGATCATGGCCCAACTCAGGCCGCACTGTACCGAACCGCCATCCCAGGCCAGCAGTTCTGGGGTGATCGGGCGCAGGGCAGACGCCACGGCTCGTTCCGGATAAGTGAAAGCGGAACCTGGTCAGGCGAACTGCTCTAGTACGGCGGCCAGCGGCTCCAGCGTCTCCGGCTTGCAGTGGGTCGGCAGGCCGACGATCGCCAGGTCCACGCCGGCGTCGCGCCATGTCTGAGCCTGGGCGGCCACGTCGTCGAGATCGCCTTCGAACCGCAGGTTGACAGAACAGGTGATCTCGTTCACGTCCCGGCCGACGTCCGCGCAGTGCGCGGCCAGCACGTCCTTGAGCGCGAGCCACTCCGAGGTGCCGCCGCGGCCGAGTGAGTTCCACTGCCGCGCCCACCGCGCCGTCGTCCGCAGCGTCCGCTTCCGGCCGGTGCCGCCGATCGTGATCGGCGGGTGCGGCCGCTGCACGGGCTTGGGCTCGCAGCGCGCCCCGGTCAGCTGCACGTACTGCCCGGAGAAGTCCGACACGGTCTGCGTGAGCAGCATGACGATCGCCTCGACGCCCTCGTCGAACCGGTCGAAGCGCTCCTTCAGCGGCGGCAGCGCGATCCCGTAGGCGTCGCATTCCATCTGGTTCCACGCGGCCCCGAGCCCGAGTTCCAGGCGGCCGCCGGAGATGACGTCCACGGTCGCGGCCATGTTGGCGAGCACGGCCGGGTGCCGGTAGACCATGCCCGTGACCTGGCAGCCGATCCGGATCCTGCGGGTCGCCTGCGCCATCGCGGCCAGCATGGTCCAGCCCTCGAAGTTCGGGCCGGTCAGGTCGCCGGTCAGCGGGTAGAAGTGGTCCCAGTTCCACGCCGACTCGAACAGCGGGATCTCATCGGCGGCGACCCAGACGTCGCGCATCTCCTCCCAGGCTTGGTGCTCGGGCCGTGTTTTGATCGCGAACCGCATGAAGCTCCCTCCGGCTGGCGCATTCCCCGCCGAGACACGACGCTACGCCGCGGGCGCCGGCCGCGCGACCCCGGGTGAAGGGGTCGGGTCGCGCGGTCGGCACCGTACAGCCGTGGCTCGAAAGAGACAATAACTAGCGTTATCGAAAATTCACGAAATTTTTTGCCATCGCCGCGGTGGGGGAAGGGGCTATCGGGAAAGCCGTGGCCGCGCGACCCGGGAGGGGACCTGGGTCGCGCGGCCGGCTCGTGACGAGGCGGGCGCCCCGTCAGACCCTCAGTGCGCGGGGATGTAGAACGTCACCAGGGACCGGGCCGGGAGGTCCATCCCGAACGAGCCGTGGCTGACTGGCAGCGGGGCTTGCGCGGCCACGTTGCTGGTGTCGTCGGTCACGTAGGGGATCGCCACCGGACCGGCGTGGCCGGTGCCGCCGACCGAGAAGGACGCGCTCTGCGCCGACGTGGCGGTGTTCAGCACCACGATCGCGACCGAGCCGTCGAGGTTGCGGAACGCGGTGACTTCGAGGTCGCTGTTCGCGCTCGAGGCCCCGATGCGGATCGCGCCAGGCCGCACGAACCTGCTGTAGTTCGCGAACGCCCACAGACGGCCCGACGGGGTCACCGTGGTGCCGTTGATCTGGATGAGGCTCTCGTTGTCGCCGTTGAACGTAGGCTCGCTCGAACCCCACCAGTAAAGGAAGGCGCTCAGGTTGGCTGCGGTCAGGCCGTTGTAGATGTTCTGCGCCCAGGAGAACCCCGACGCGCTCGTGCCGTCGTCCCAGGCCGGGTCCCAGGTCTGGAACGTGGACCACTCGGTCTCCCAGACCGGCTTGTCCCAGCCGGCCAGCGGGGAGTCGGGCGCCTCGGTGTAACCGTGGCTGGTGAACAGCGGGGTGAACAGGTCGGCCAGCGGGTCTGACTCGATGGCCGCCGCGTACTGCTGGGCGTAGTCCCAGCCTTCGGTGGCACAGCATTCGGCCCGCGTGGGCAGGCCGGAGAAGGCCAGCGTCGGGCCGAGGAATTCCATGAAGTTGGCGGTCTGCGCCGGGGACATGATCATGCTGTCGTAGCCAGGGCCGATGTTCGCCTCGTTCTCGGGTCCGACGTAGCTGAGCGGGACGCCGGCCGCGGCGTAGTCGGCGGCGTACTGCTTGAGGTAATTGGCGTACGCCTGCCGCCAGTCGCCGCTGGCGCAAGTCGCGCCGGGGACACCGCACAGCGTGCCGCCGTTGTCGACGGAGTCGTTGGTCTTCATGAACGCCGGCGCGCTCCACGCGTCGGCGAACACCTCGGTGACGCCGAACTCTTTCCTGATCGTCTGGGCCAGCCAGAGCTGACCCTGGTCGTCGGCGATCGACGTGAGCGGGAGGTAGGCGGGGGCTGCGGTGGGGCTTGCCGGCGCGGTCGGCTCGATCGTGGTGCCGACGTCCGCGCTGATCTCGTTGCGCAAGATGGTCAGGCCAGCCCCGGTGACGGGGCTGTAGAGCAGGTCCAGCGCCTGCTGCCGGGTCGCGGCGGGGGCGTCCTGGAGAACCTCGGCCTGCCCGAAGGCCTCCGACGAGCCGAAGCCGGCGATCCGCTGGTAGGTCGTGGCGCCGTCGACCGTGACGGTCGGCGGCCAGGACGTGGCGCCCGCCGCGGGCGCGGTGGTGGCCTGAGCGGCGTCCGTCATCGCGATCGCCGCCAGCGGCACCGTCAGGACGAGGGCCGCGGCCGGTGCCAGGAACCGCGGTTTTGTGGGCGTGAGCCGAAGCCAGGACATCATGCGGTGCATGCCAGCCTCCTCGCTTTAGCATGCGGCGCGCCGCCACGACCCGGCGCTTGCGACCGCCGTGCCGCCTGATGACGCGCCGCCGGACGTTGCTCAACGTACGAAAACATTCCGAAACATTCAAGATGTAGAGCTGTCGAAATATTGCAGATTTTGCCACTTTTACTTCCGAAAATTTCGGTTACTGAGGGATCGCGGTCGCCCTGCGGCCGCGTGCCTGCCGGCGGACGGCTGTCGCGGATCGGGCAACCGAACCTTGTAAAGTAGCTTGATATCGAGATACTGTAGGTTGCGTACCAGGGGCAGAAACGGGTGCGTCCCCGGACGTCCGACCGCTGACCGCTGACCGCTGATCCCCGGCCGCCGGCCCTAGGCCGTCGTCTGCCATGTCGGGCAAACACCGGGGAATGCCGGGCAGCACCTGGAAACATCGCGAAAAGACAACGGCCGGCGACCCCCAAGGCCGCGACGCCGCCGGGAAGGCAGCGGACCGCCATAAGGGGCAAGGCCGCAAACGGGCCCGCCGCAAACGGGCCCGCCGTAGAGGGACAGGCCGTAAAGGGGCAAGGAGGCTCACGAAACGATGACTGCGAACAGCTTCGGCAGCCGCGCCACGATCGAGGCGGGCGGCGCGGCGTATGAGATCTACCGCCTGGCCGCGGTCCCGGGCAGCGCGAGCCTCCCCTACAGCCTGAAGGTCCTGCTTGAGAACCTGCTCCGCAACGAGGACGGCCTGAACATCACCAAGGCGCACATCGAGGCGCTCGCGAGCTGGGACCCCAGCAAGGAACCCGACACCGAGATCCAGTTCACCCCGGCCCGCGTGATCTTGCAGGACCTCACGGGCGTCCCTGCCGTAGTCGACCTGGCGGCGATGCGCGAGGCCATGCAGGACCTCGGCGGCGACCCGAAGAAGATCAACCCGCTCATCCCGGCCGAGCTGGTGATCGACCACTCGGTCGTGGCCGACGTGTTCGGCCGCCCCGACGCCTTCCAGCGGAACGTCGAGATCGAGTTCCAGCGCAACAGCGAGCGGTTCCAGTTCCTGCGCTGGGGCCAGCACGCGTTCACCGGCTTCCGCGTCGTCCCGCCAGGCACGGGGATCGTGCACCAGGTGAACATCGAGCACCTGGCCCGCGTGGTGATGACAAGCAAGGGCGGCACGGCGTACCCCGACACCTGCGTCGGCACCGACTCGCACACCACCATGCAGAACGGCCTCGGCATTCTCGGCTGGGGAGTCGGCGGCATCGAGGCGGAGGCGGCCATGCTGGGCCAGCCGATCTCCATGCTGATACCCAAGGTCGTGGGCTTCCGGCTGACCGGCGAGCTGCCCACCACCGCGACAGCGACCGACCTGGTGCTGACGATCACCGAGATGCTGCGCAAGCACGGGGTGGTCGGCAAGTTCGTGGAGTTCCACGGCGAGGGCGTGTCGCAGGTGCCGGTGGCGAACCGGGCGACGATCGGGAACATGTCGCCGGAGTTCGGGTCCACGTGCGCGATCTTCCCCATCGATCAGGCGACCCTCGACTACCTTGCGCTCACCGGCCGGCCGCAAGCCCAGCGAGACCTCGTGCAGGCCTACGCGAAAGAGCAGGGCCTCTGGCACGACCCGTCCCGCGAGCCGCGCTACTCCGAGGAGCTCGAACTCGACCTGTCCACGATCGTCCCGAGCATCGCCGGCCCCAAGCGCCCGCAGGACCGGATCGAGCTGGCCCACGCGAAGACCGCCTTCCGCGACGCGCTGCCCGCCTACACCGGAGGCGGTGCGCTGAACGGCACGTTCCCGGCCTCCGACCCGCCGGAAAACGACGACACCAGGGCCACCAACCCGGTCCAGGTCACCCTCGAGGACGGCACGCGGACGACCGTCGACCACGGCCATGTCGTCATCGCGGCGATCACCTCCTGCACGAACACCTCCAACCCGTCCGTGATGATCGGCGCGGCGCTGCTCGCGAAGAAGGCGGTCGAAAAGGGCCTGAACCGCAAGCCGTGGGTCAAGACCACCCTCGCCCCTGGCTCGAAGGTCGTCATGGACTACTACGAGCGGGCCGGCCTGCTCCCGTACCTCGACAAGCTCGGCTTCAACCTCGTCGGCTACGGGTGCACCACCTGCATCGGCAACTCCGGCCCGCTGCCGCAGGAGATCAGCAAGGCGGTCAACGACAACGACCTGGCCGTCGTGTCGGTGCTGTCAGGCAACAGGAACTTCGAAGGCCGGATCAACCCGGACGTGAAGATGAACTACCTGGCGTCCCCGCCGCTTGTCGTCGCCTACGCGCTCGCGGGCACGATGGACGTCGACCTCAACACGCAGCCGCTCGGCACCGACACCGACGGCGGCCCCGTCTACCTGGCCGACATCTGGCCGGCCCCGGACGAGGTCGCCGCCGTTGTCCAGCAGGCGGTGGCCGCGGAGATGTTCACCCGCGACTACGCCGACGTCTTCGCCGGCGACGACAACTGGCGCCACCTCGACGTGCCAGTCGGCGACACGTTCACCTGGGACGAGACGTCGACCTACGTCAGGAGGCCGCCGTACTTCGACGGCATGCCGGCCACGCCCGCTCCGGTCGCCGACATCGGCGGCGCGAAGGTGCTGGCCAAGCTCGGCGACTCGGTGACCACCGACCACATCTCGCCGGCCGGGGCGATCAAGGCGACCGCCCCCGCCGGGCTGTACCTGACCGGGCACGGCATCGCGCGCGCCGACTTCAACTCCTACGGCTCGCGGCGCGGCAACCACGAGGTGATGATCCGCGGCACGTTCGCCAACATCCGGCTGCGCAACCAGCTGGCGCCGGGGACGGAGGGCGGCGTCACCGTCAAGGACGGCAAGGAGATGTCCATCTACGACGCGTCCCGCGAGTACATCGCCGAGGGCACGCCGCTGCTCGTGCTCGGCGGCAAGGAGTACGGCTCAGGCTCATCGCGGGACTGGGCGGCGAAGGGCACGGCGGGCCTCGGCGTCCGCGTGGTGCTCGCCGAGTCCTTCGAGCGCATTCACCGGTCCAACCTGATCGGCATGGGCGTGCTTCCGCTGCAGTTCAAGCCGGGGGAGTCGGCGCAGGTGCTTGGCCTTTCCGGTCATGAGACCTTCTCTTTCGAGGGCATCGAAAAGCTAAATTCAGGAATTATCCCGAACGAGGTCGTGGTGACTGCCGATGGCACCCGATTCAGCGCCATCGTCCGCATCGATACGCCGGGCGAGGCGGAGTACTACAGGCACGGCGGCATCATGCAGTACGTGCTGAGGTCGCTGCTCGACACGCGATAGCGTCACGGTAGTCCTGGTGTGCCGCGGGGCGGCCTGGCTATAGGCTCGCCCCATGGCGGCGGATTTCGACGCGGAGCTCACTAACCTGGCCGCGGATATTTTGCGCGATGCGGTCCGGGTTTACGACCGGGCAGATATCCAGCGATGGCTGGTGGGCTACAACCCGCTGCTCGCCGCGTGGCAGGTAGGTTCCGTGACCGGGGGATTCCCGGCCATGACGGGGGGATTCCCGGCCGTCACGGGGGCGTTCCCGGTAGTCACGGGAGCGTTCCCCGCCATCGCGCCAGGCCGCGGCGGCGAAGCGGAGACAAGCCTCAAGAACGTGTTCGGGGTAGGCCAGCAACTGCCGGCCGTCTGGCTGCCGCCGGCCGGCGACCTGGCGGTGCAGGCGCGGTCCGCGCCGCTCATGTCCAGACTCGAGGCGCTGGCCAGGTGGCTCGGCCCGCACGGCCGGCTGGTCACCGTGGACGACGCGCTGCCCGGGGCGGACGCCGCGGACGCGGCGCGCTGGCTCGGCGTCCGCCCCGGGTACCTGTCGTACCTGTGGGAGTACGCGCTTACCTCGGGATGGTTCGAGCTGGACGACGAACCCGACGGCGGCAAGACCTGGGCGGTGCTCGGTGAGACCGCGCGGCGCTGGGCGCAGGGCGACGACTCCGGAGCGCTGCACGTGTGGGCGGTGGTGTTCGCCGCGGTGCTGGCCAGCGCGCTTGACGTGGCCGCGTCCCTGGATCCGGCGGCGGCGCGCAAGCTGAACTTCCAGGGCCAGGGCGTGGCGGCGGCCGTGATGCTTTTCCTTTCCAGGCGGGCCGGGCTGTCCCTTGCCGAAGTCGGGGAGCTGGTCATGGACGGCGCGGTCGGCGTCCCGGCGTCAGCGCGCGCCCGGCGGCCATGGGACGCCTGGGTACGCGAGCACGGCGACCCGGCGGCCCTGCTGCTCGGCGAGCTTGCCGCGCTTGGCGCGGTGGTGATTCCGGAAACCGACGCCGTCGCCGTCCGGCTGCTGCCGCTGGCGCTGTGGGCGCTGCGCCAGCAATTCAGGCTGGACGGCGTCCAGGTCCCGCAGCTCGCGGGAAGCACCGCGTGGCTGAGGGCCGCGGACCTGGTCGCCATCTCCGAGGGCATCAGCGAGACCGAGTTCGAGACAGAATCCGCCGCCTGGGTGGCGGGCCGCGGCCCGGACCGGGCGGCGCGGGAACTGCTCGCGTTCGCCGCCTTCAGCGGCCCGCGGTCGCGGCTGGTCGCGGTCAACCTCACCCGGCGCATCGGGACAGCCGCCCAGCGGGCCTGGCGGGACGCGATGCAGCGCCCGGAACTGCGCGGGTACGCGCGGATCGCGCTGTCCGTGCTGGCCGGCCAGCTGCCTGACAGCACGCTCCCGCTGGTCCTCGACCCGGATCCGGACGACCTGACCTGGGTGGCCACCGACCTGCTCGCGCTCGCCTGCGGCGACGAATCCCCGGACCCGGAGCAGATAGCCGAGCAGTTCCGCGAGGCCGTGCCGCCGGGCGCGGAGTCGTGGATCTTCGGCCTGATGTCGCGCAGCTCGCACCCGGACGTCGTGCAGGTGCTGACGGTGCTGGGCCGGTACCACCCGGACCGCCGGGTCGCCAGGGATGCGCGGCGGGCGGCGCACGCCGCCGAGCGGAGCCGGGCCGCGGCCCGCGCCGAGCGGGTCCCAGCCCGCGCGGCGGGCCGCTAGGCTCGCGTCCATGGCCAACAACCCCTCCGGCCCCGACGCTTACTCCGCCAGCGCCGGCGACTTCCGGGACTTCGGCGATCCCGGCGATCCCGGCGATTTCGGCCCGGACGCCTTCGACGACGCGGACGCTGACGACTACGCGGCCGCCGACATCAAGGAGGCGCTCGGGCTGCCCGACTCGCTGCCTCCGATCCGGCTGCCGTCGCTGCCCGAACTTGCCGCGCAGGCCCGCAAGGCCCCGCTGCCCGGCCAGCTCGCCGCGCTCGCCGCGTGGATCGGGGAGGACGGCCGGGCGGTCACCGACGACGGCGACCTGACCAGGGCCGACTTCGCCGCGGCCACGAGCGCGCTCGGCGTGCAGGCAGCGGACCTGGTGTTCTTGTGGGAGTACGCGCTCGCCGTGGAGTGGCTCGAATTCGACGGCGCGGCCGAGGACCGGGTGATGCCCGGCGAGACGGCGCAGAGCTGGGCGGCCGACCAGGACGAGACCGTTTTCGACGCGTGGTCCGCGACGCTTGCGGCCGTCCTCGGCGAGACGCTCGAGGTGACCTTGCCCGAGCCCGGCTTGCAGGGGCTCGATTTCCAGGGCCAGCCGATGGCCCTGGCCATCCTGCTCTTCCTCGCCCGCAGGGAAGGGCTGTCGGTGGCCGACTTCACCGAGATCCTGTGGGAGAACTCGTCCGCTGACCTGCCCGAACGCGAGGCTGCCCGGGCCCGCGAACGGTGGGTGGCGCGGTACGGCGAACCGGCCCGGCTGCTGCTTGACAAGCTGACGGAGCTAGCCGCGGTGCGCGAGTCCGACGACACCGTGCGGCTGACCCCGCTGGCCCTCGCCGCGCTGCACGAGCAGCTTGTCGAGGCCGGGATCGACATCCCGCTGCTGCCGCCCACCGCGGCGGAGCTGACCGGCGCGCAGCTGCTCGCCATGGCCGAGGGCGTGGATGACGACGAGTTCGAGGCCGAGGCCGACGCCTGGGTGGCCGCGCGCGGGGCTGACCACGGGGCACGCGAGCTGCTGGCGCTCGCCGCCGCAGGCGGCCCGGGAGAGCGGATGCTCGCGGTGGCGGCCGTGACCAGGATCGGCGCCGGCGCCGGGCAGGCCTGGCGCGACAACCTGGACGTGCCGCAGCTGCGCGCCTACGCCAAGGCCGCGCTGGCCGGGCTGGCCGACGGCGAGGACGTGCCGGCGGGCCTGCAGCCGCTGCCCGCGGACGTGGCATGGGTCACGACGGACCTGCTGGCGCTCGCCTGCGACGAGGAATACCCGGACCCCGAGGAGATCGCGGCCAGCCTCCGCGAGGCCGTCCCCGCCGGGCAGGAAGCCGCCGTCTTCGAGATGATGTGGCGTGCCCCGCATCCGGACGTCCTGGACGTGCTGAACCACATCGGCAGGTACCACCCGGACAAGCAGGTGGCGAAGGCGGCGCGGACCGCGGCACACAAGGCGGCCGGCCGCCCGGCTCCGGGCGGCCGCTGACCGCTCGCGGCCGCGGAGTCCGGGCGAAAGAGATCATGTCCCACGTTGTCACCGCTAAGGTGTGACCGACGGGAAAGGGGGGCGCGCCGATGGCTGCTGAGTCCGGGCTTGCCGCGATAAACCACGTCGTGGTCCTGATGCTGGAGAACCGCTCGCTCGACCACATGCTCGGCTTCCTGTACACGAGCGACGGCAACGTGTCGCCGGCGGGCGACCCGTACGAGGGGCTGACCGGAACCGAGTCCAACCCCGATTCGGGCGGCAACCCGGTCACGGTCTTCCAGCTCACGGCGGACACGCCCAACCTCTACTTCATGCCGGGCGCCGACCCCGGCGAGGGTTATCGGGCGACGAACGACCAGCTCTACGGCTCCGACACCGGGCCGGCCACGACGGGACAGCCGGCCACCTGCCAGGGCTTCGTCACGGACTTCACCTACACCCTCGGCTGGGAGCAGACGCAGGGCTGGTCCATCCTGCCCGGTACGGTCGCGAACGACATCATGGGCTGCTTCACGCCGCCGACCTTGCCCGTGCTGTCCGCGCTCGCCAGGGGATACGCGGTCTGCGACCACTGGTTCGCGTCGGCGCCGACCGAGACGCTGACGAACCGCGCCTTCACGCTCGCGGCGACCAGCCAGGGGCATATGGACGATGAGACGAAGACGTTCACCTGCCCGACGATTTTCGCGTCGCTGGCCGCCAAGGGGATCGGCTGGACGGTCTACGGGTACGACGCGCAGCCGCTGACCAAGGACATGTTCACCGACATCGCGCAGGCGGACGCGACGCACTTCGGGCTGTTCAAGGACTTCGAGGGCGCCGCCGCGGCGGGCACGCTGCCGCCGTTCACGTTCCTTGAGCCGAGCTGGACATCCACGGGCAACAGCCAGCACCCCAACTACGACGTGGCGCTCGGCGAGCAGCTCATCCACGACGTCTACGAGGCGCTGCGGGCCGGCCCCGGCTGGCCGCAGACGCTGCTCGTGATCACCTACGACGAGCACGGCGGCTGCTACGACCACGTGCCGCCGCCGTGGGGCGCGACGCCGCCGGACGACAACGTCGGCGAGTACGGCTTCACGTTCGACCGGTTCGGCGTCCGGGTGCCGGCGCTGCTGATCTCACCGCTGATCGCGCCGGGCACCGTGTTCCGCGTGCCCGCCGGCAGCACGCCGATTGACCACACGTCCATACTCAAGACGGTCGAGCAGCGCTGGGACCTGCCGCCGCTGACCGCCAGGGACGCCGCCGCGCCTGGCTTCGGCGACGTGCTGACGCTGACCACGCCGCGCACCGACGACGTGCTGGCGGGCGTCGTCGTCCCCGTCTCAGGCAGCGCGGGCCCCTCCGCCGGGCAGCTCTCCCACCTGGAAGCCGTCCGCGAGGCGCTGGAGGTCCGCTACGCCCCCGGCCCGCGCCCCGCCCCGCCGCGGGCCCCCCAGCCTCCCCAGCCCGCACCCCCTCCCGGCGGCAAGCGCCGCCGTCGTTTCCACCTGTAACCCCACGGCGGGGGCGACGGATCGGTCGCGGCCTAGGTCAGGGGCCGGTCTCGGGCGCGTGCAGCGGGTCGTGCAGCAGCCCCCCGAGGACATCGCCGCCCAGCGTGGCGAGCAGGTCGGCGGTGAAGGCGCCGTCGATGAGAATGAACGCCATCCGCGCTGTCCGGCCGCTGCGGTTCTCCCAGCGGTGCGCCGTGCCGCGCTGCACGACCACGTCGCCTGGGCCGAGCGTGGTCTCGCTGTCATCGAGCACGAGCACGACCTCGCCCTCCAGCACGATGCCGTAGTCCACGGACTGGGTGCGGTGCGTGGGGGAGACCACGCCGGGCGGGAACTCGTTGACCCGGATCTTGGTGCCGTTCGGAACGGGCGGCACCGATAGCGCGCCGACGGCCGGATCGGGCTCGGCCGCCGCGATCGGTGCGGGCGTCGCGCCGGTGCCCCAGATCTCGTAGAACAGCGCTCCGTCAGGCGCGGTGCGGACCACCGGCACCAGGCCGTCCTGCACGAAGACGGAGACGCCGCGCTGGTCGTGTCCGGTCACGACGCGACGGGGGATGGTCGCCATGGCTGCCTCCAGGCGGGTTCAGGGATGGCTGGGCACTCCGCAATCCATCTCAGCACGGTGGCGCGCCGTGGTCACGCCGTCGGCGTCCAGCGTCATGGGCTGATGACACTATCTGAGACCGCCGCTTGGCAGCCGTCAGGGCTCCAGCCAGCGTGTGGTCATCCGTTCCGGTGTCCGGTGGTTCATGCTAGACCCGCCCTGGCGTGATAGTTACTGGGGGGAGAGGCAACCGTTTAAGGGGCGTGGTGTCAATGCGTGCGATCGTTGTCGACAAGCTCGGCGGGCCCGAGGTCCTGCGGATCGCGGACCGCGACGACCCGGTGCCGCGGCCCGGCCAGCTCGTCGTGCGGGTGGCGGCGGCCGGGGTCAACTTCATGGACACCTACCAGCGCGGCGGCGTCGGCGTGTACGTCACGCAGACCCCGTTCACCCCCGGCGGCGAGGGCGCGGGCACGGTCATCGCCGTCGGTGACGGGGTGAGCGACTTCGCCGCAGGCGATCACGTGGCCTGGAGCGCGGGACCCGGCAGCTACGCCGAACAGGTCGCCCTCCCCGCCGACCGCGCCGTCCCCGTGCCGGACGGCATCGACCTGAAGATCGCCGCCGCGGTCATGCTGCAGGGCATGACCGCGCACTACCTGTGCACCAGCACGTACCCCGTCCAGGAAGGGAACGTCGCCGTCGTGCACGCGGCGGCCGGCGGTGTCGGGCTGCTGCTCACCCAGCTGGTCAAGCGGCGCGGCGGGATCGTCGTCGCCACCACCTCGACCACCGCCAAGGCGGTGCTCGCCCAGCGCGCGGGCGCCGATCACGTCACCTCGTATGAGGAGTTCGTCGACGCGGTCCGCCGCGTCACCGGCGAGCGCGGCGCCGACGTCGTCTTCGACGGCGTGGGCAAGGCCACCTTCGACAACAGCCTGGCGGCGCTGCGGCCCCGCGGCATGATCGTGCTGTACGGCGGGTCCAGCGGCCAGGTCCCGCCGTTCGACCTGCAGCGGCTGAACACCGGCGGCTCCCTGTACGTGACCAGGCCCACCCTGGTGCACTACACCGCCGACCGGGGCGAGCTGCTGTGGCGCGCTGGCGACCTGTTCGAGTGGATCGCCAAGGGCGAGCTCGACGTGCGCATCGGCGCCGAATACCCGCTGGCCGACGCCGCCCGCGCGCACGAGGACCTAGCCGCCCGCCGCACCTCGGGCAAGCTCCTGCTGATCACCTAGCCCGGCCGGAGACCGACACGCGTGTCGGTTAACTCACCCTGCCTGCGCGACCAGGGCGGATGATCGGCCGTACTATCGGGTAATTCCAGCTCGAAAGCCGCACGAGGAGCAGCCGCCGTGACCTTGCTTGAGCGCATCAACGGCCCGCAGGACCTCAAGGAACTCAGCCAGGACCAGCTTGGCGTCCTGGCCGCGGAGATCCGCGACGTCCTGGTGGAGACGGTAACGAGGACCAGCGGCCACCTGGGGCCGAACCTCGGCGTGGTGGAGCTGACGATCGCGCTGCACCGGGTGTTCGACTCGCCGAAGGACAAGCTGATCTTCGACACCGGCCACCAGTCCTACGTGCACAAGCTGCTGACCGGCCGCTACGGCGCATTTCACACGCTCAGACAGTCCGGCGGGCTGTCCGGCTACCCCAGCCGTCAGGAGTCCGAGCACGACCTGGTGGAGAACTCCCACGCCTCCACGAGCCTGTCCTACGCCGACGGGCTGGCCAAGGCCTACACGCTGCGGGGCGAAACCGGCCGCACGGTCGTCGCGGTGGTCGGCGACGGCGCGCTGACCGGCGGCATGGCCTGGGAAGCGCTGAACAACATCGCGGTCGCCAAAGACTCCCGGCTTGTCATCGTGGTCAACGACAACGGCCGCTCCTACCAGCCCACGATCGGCGGCCTGGCCAGCCACCTGGCGAGCATCCGGGTCAGCCAGCGCTACGAGAACGTGCTCGACCTGATCAAGGCCAGCGTGACCCGCGCGCCGATCGTCGGCCAGCCGCTCTACGGCGCGCTGCACGGTGCCAAGAAGGGGCTCAAGGATTTCCTCCAGCCGCAGGTCCTGTTCGAGGACCTCGGCATCAAGTACGTCGGCCCGATCGACGGCCACGACGAGCTGATGCTCGAGCATGCCCTGCGCAAGGCGGCCGAGTACGGCGGCCCCGTCCTGGTGCACGCGATCACCCGCAAGGGCTTCGGCTACGCCCTCGCCGAGCAAAACGAGGAAGACTGCCTCCATCAGGTCCCCGCCGCCCCGCCGAAGACCGAGACGGCCGCAAAGACAACGAGGACCGTAACCAGCCCGCAGAAGCGCACCTGGACGGACGTTTTCGCCGCCGAGCTCGTCGCGATCGGCGCCCACCGCGCCGACGTCGTGGCGATCACCGCGGCGATGCTGCACCCGACGGGCCTTGCCCCGTTCAAGGCCGCCTACCCGGAGCGCGTCTACGACGTCGGCATCGCCGAGCAGCACGCGATGACCAGCGCGGCCGGGCTGGCGATGGGCGGCCTGCACCCGGTGGTCGCGGTCTACGCGACGTTCCTGAACCGCGCCTTCGACCAGCTCCTGATGGACGTGGCGCTGCACAGGCTGCCGGTCACCGTGGTGCTCGACCGGGCGGGCGTCACCGGCCCGGACGGGGCCAGCCACAACGGCATGTGGGACGGCTCCATCCTGCAGGTCGTCCCGGGCCTGAAGGTAGCGGCGCCGCGAGACGCCAGCCGGATCGCCGAGCTGCTCAACGAGGCCATCGGCGTCAGCGATGGCCCCACCGTGGTGCGTTATCCGAAGGGCACCGTCGGGGCGGAGGCCGAGGCCGTCGGCAAGCTCGGCGCGATGGACATCCTGGCCGTGCCCGGCGACGGCACCGCGAACGACGTCCTGCTGCTCGGCGCCGGCCCGATGGCCGTCACCTGCCTTGAGGTGGCGCGGCGGCTGGCCGACCACGGCATCGGCGTCACCGTGGTCGACCCGCGGTGGGTCAAGCCCGTCGACGAGGCCCTGATCCCGGCCGCCCGCGGACACCGGCTGGTCGCGGTGGCCGAAGACAACGGGCGGTCCGGCGGGTTCGGCGACGCGGTGTCCCGGCTGCTGCGCGACCATGACGTCGACACCCCGGTCAAGACGTTCGGGCTGCCGCAGGAGTTCCTCGCCCACGGCTCGCGCGAGCAGGTCCTCGAGGCAGCCGGGCTGAGCCCGCAGCACCTGGCGCGCCGGCTCACCGAGGCGGTCGCGCGCCGCACCCCGGCAACTCCCGAGGCGCGGCCCGGGGCGCCCGGGGCGCCCGGGGCGCCCGAGGCGCCCGCGGGCGGCGAAGCGTCCACGGCGTCGGCGGAAGAGCGCCTTTCCGAGTAGCGTTCATACCCGAGGGCGCGAAGTGCGCGCCGACGGCAGGGATGACCGGGGATGAGGATGCTGCGAGTGGCCGTGGTCGGCTCAGGGCCGGCCGGGCTTTATACCGCCGAGGCGCTGGTCAAGCAGGCAGCCGCGCTGCCGGCGCCGGTCCGGGTACAGGTGGACGTGCTCGACCGGCTGCCCACGCCGTACGGGCTTGTCCGCTACGGCGTGGCCCCGGACCACAAGTCGATCAAGTCGGTCGCGAACTACCTGCGCCGGGTGCTCGAGAGCCCCGACGTGCGGTTCCTCGGCGGGGTGCGGTTCGGCGCCGACGTCACCCGCGAGGACCTGGCCGACTCCTACGACGCCGTGGTGTACGCCACCGGGGCGATGCGCGACCGCAGGCTCGCCATCCCGGGGGAGGACCTGCCCGGCAGCTACGCGGCCACCGATTTCGTCAACTGGTACTGCGGGCATCCGGACCTGGACCCTGAGGCGTTCACCGTCGACGCCGAGTCGGTGGCGGTGATCGGCGTCGGCAACGTGGCCGTGGACGTGGCCCGCATCCTGGCCCGCGACGTTGAGGAGCTGGCGGAGACCGACGTGCCTGAGCCGGTGCTGGCGGCGCTGCGGGCGAGCAAGGTGCGCGAGGTGCACATGATCGGCCGCCGCGGCCCCGCGCACGCCAAATTCACCACGAAGGAACTCCGCGAACTCGGCGAACTCCCCGGCGTCACGGTGTCGGTGGACCCGGCGGAGCTTGACCTGACCGGATTCGACGCCTCAGGCGAGTCCGCGGAGCTGGCCGAGTCCGACCGCCGCGTGCGCGGCAACCTGGTCGCGATGCGCGAATGGATGTCCGCGACGGCTGGGCCCGGACGCAGGCTGCGGGTCCGCTTCTGGTTGCGCCCCGTAGAAATTCTTCCATCGTCATCCGGAACGGTCCGTGGCGTCTGTCTCGAGCGCACCCATCTGACCAGCGACGGGGTGTTCGAGGGCACAGGGGAGCTCGAGACGCTCGAGGCGCAGCTGGTGCTGCGCTCGGTCGGCTACCAGAGCGTGCCGCTGCCCGGCGTGCCGTTCGACGACCGCTCCCACGTCGTGCCGAACGCCAGCGGCCGCGTCCTTGACGCCTCCGGCGTGCCGCTGCCAGGGGAGTACGTCGCGGGCTGGCTGAAGCGCGGTCCCACGGGCGTGATCGGGACGAACAAGTCGGACGCGGCGGAGACCGTGCGCGCGCTGCTCGCCGACCTCGCGGGCGGGCCTGACGAGCGGGACACCGCTGCCCTGCCGCGCCCTGGGCTGCTCCGGTTCCCTGACCTCGGGTCCGCCGGCGACGGCGATCACGCTCATTCCCCGCTCGCCGGGGTCCTCGCCGAGCGCGGCGTCCAGCCCGTCTCCTACGATGAGTGGCTGCGGATCGAGTCCGCGGAGGCCGAGCTGGCCAGGTCCCTCGGCCGTGGCGAGCGCGTGAAGCTGCCAGGCAGCGACGCCATCTGGTCGGCGTGCCGCCCGGGAGGGTGACGGTCGCGCCAATCGCCCGCTGATTATGCGATTATGCTCTGATGAGAATTCCGACGTGCCTTCAACGGAGCAGCGCACGTGGCAGATGACCCCGTCGGTGTCGTGGCGGCGGAGGCGGAACTGCTGCGCCGGATCGACACCTCGGTTCCGCACATCGCCCGGGTTTACGACTTCCTGCTGGGCGGCAGGGACAACTTCGCCGTGGACCGCGAGGCGGGGGCGCGCGCCGCCGACGCCAACCCCGCGCTGCTGCAGGGCGTGCTGGGAAACCGCGCGTTCCTCGCCCGCGCCGTCAGGTGCCTCGCGACCGAATGCGGCATCAGGCAGTTCCTGGACATCGGCACGGGGATACCCGCGGCCGCCAACACCCACGAGGTCGCGCAGCAGGCGGCGCCCGGGTCCCGCGTCGTCTACGTGGACAACGACCCGATCGTCCTCGTGCACGCCCGCGCCCTGCTCACCGGGGGAAGCGGGCCCATCGCCTACCTGGAGGCGGACGTCAGGGACACCGCCAGGCTTCTCGGCGCGGCCGCGGCCACGCTCGACTTCGCCGAGCCGATCGCGGTCATGATGATCCTCCTGCTGCACTGCGTGCCGGACTCCGACGACCCGTGGGCCCTGGTCAGGGAGCTCATGGACGCGGTCCCCGCAGGCAGCTACCTGGCCATCACCCACCCGACAAGCGACTTCCACCCGCAGTACGCGGACGAGATGGTATCCAGGCTCAACGAGATGATGCCGCGCCAGCTCACGTTCCGCCCCAGGGAGCAGGTGCTCGCCTTCTTCGACGGCCTTGAGCTTGCGGAGCCCGGCCTTGTCCGCGCTCCGCAGTGGCGTCCCGACTCCAGGGGAACCGCCGCCAACCCGGCGCAGCTGTGGGCCGGCGTGGCCCGCAAGCCCTAGCCCCGCCACCGCGCTACCCGGTCAGCCTCCCACCGTGCCCCCACCGTGCCCGGGCACGGGCGCCGCGTGAAAGGGATCCGGCGCTCGCGACAAGTAGGAGTGAGGCCTACACGCACCAAGGCGGCGACATGACGGACGAGCGCACGTGACCGCGGTGTCACCTCGCACCGACTACGACGATGCGAGCGACGTCGCCCGATCCCTGACTGACCCGGACCGCTTCGGCGTGGTCTTCGACCGCTACTTCAGCGAGATCCACCGGTACGTTGCCAGACGGCTCGGCACCGACGCCGCGGACGACGTCGCCGCCGAGACGTTCCTGACCGCGTTCCGCCTGCGGCGGCGTTTCGACGCCAGCCGCGGCACGGTGCGGGCGTGGCTCTACGGGATCGTGACCAACCACGTGAGCGCCTATCACCGCCAGGAGGTCCGGGCGTACCGGGCGCTGGAGCGGGCTGGCCTGGACGGGCCGGCAGACGGCCACGCGGACCGGGTCGCGGAGCGCGTCGACGCCGGGGCCATCCGCCGCGAGCTCGCCGGGGCGCTCGGGGAGCTTCCCCGCGGCGACCGGGAGGTGCTGCTGCTCGTCGCGCTCGGCGGCCTCAGCCACGCCGATGTCGCCGCGGCGCTCGGCATCCCCTACGGCACGGTCGGCTCCCGGCTGAACCGGGTCCGCAGGAAACTGCGCGGGCTGCCCGGCGTCGCGCGGGTGATCGAACGGGAGGAGCGCAGCGATGGATGAGCTGCAACTGGTACGGGAGCTCTTCAGCGAGCAGCCGCCGCCGGACCCGGACGTGGCAAGCGCCGCGAAGGCGCGGCTGGCGCGGGGGTCCCGCGGCAGGTCGTCTGCCAGACGGCTCCCGCGGCTGCTCGTGCGGGCGGGCATCCCGGCGGTGGCGGCCGCCGCTGTCACGGCGACGATCATCATGACCGTGGTGGTCCCGGGGCCCGCGAGCCGTCCGCCGGCCGCCGGCAGGTCGCCGCGCCCGGCGTCCGGCCCCGCGCAGCCGAAGCAGGCGGGCGGGCTCGCGGTGTTCCAGTTGCCGCCGGGCGCCGCGATACCCGCGTCAGCCGGTCCGGCCCGGCAGATCCTGCTGACCGCGGCCAGGACGGTGGCGAAGCAGGCGCAGCCCGCCCCGGAGCGCTACTACGTGACGTCGGGGATCGTCGGCAACTTCCTGCGGGTGGGGCCCCCGGGAAATCACTACGTGGTTCTGGAGGTGGTCGACAGCCAGTACTGGGCGGCCCGGTCGCCGAAGGCCGGCAGCCCGCAGCTGTCGCAGGCGCTGTACGTGCAGCTGGCCTCGCCCGCCGATCAGGCCGCGTGGCGCGCGGACGGGTCCCCGACGACGTGGAACGTCGGACAGGACGGGGAGCTGGCCAGTCCGACCGGGATGGCCAGCGGGTGGCTCCACCCGCTCAGCGTCGCCGCCGGGCCGCTGACCCCGATGAACGCCCTGTACGGCGCGCAGCAGTTCCTGGTGGGTGACCAGTCGCTGACGCTGGCCCAGCTGCAGGCGCTGCCTGCCGATCCGGCCCGGCTGAAGCAGCTGCTGCTGGCCGGATGGTCGCCTGCCTTCGGCGGCGGCGATGCGACGTCATTCCTGTTCCAGACGGTCCCCGCGGTCCTGGAGATGCCGGTCACCCCGGCGGTGCGGTCCGCGCTCTACCAGGTGCTTGCCAGCATGCCAGGCGTGCAGAGCCTGGGCGCGGTCACCGACATCGCCGGTGAGCAGGGCGTCGCGGTCGCTTACACGCAGAAGTACTCGGACTGCGGCTTCGAGGTCCAGCTGAAGGGCCGGACCTGGGCCCCGACGCCCACGTTCTCCTCGTGCTCCGTCCAGCAGGTCCTGGTCATCGGCCCCGGCGACGGGATGCCGCTTGCGGAAGAACTCAGGTACACGCAGCTGCCGCCCGGCCAGACGTGGTCGGCGCCGGACGGCCTGTTCTCCTATGAGCTGTTCGGCACCCCCTACTGGACCAACCAGAACCGGCCGCACTGACTGCGGCCGGCAAGCGTGGCCGACGCCGTGAGCACCGGCCATTACCTTACTCTTCGTATGAATGTCGCTACCGTCCGGCATTATGGTGTCAGGGCGCGGTCCCGCGCGGACCGCCGGAGCGCACGCAGCGAAGGGGACTGGACATGGGGGAGTGGGGCGGCGCGACGCGCCTGCAGTGCCTGGCGCTGGCGCAGACGCTGGGGCTGGCGATGGCCAGGAGAGCGGCCGACATCCTCGACAGGCACCGCGCGGCGCTCGGCCGCGCGGCGTCCGACGGCAAGGGGCTGGACGCCGCGCAGTTCGCGGCCGACGACGCGATCTTCACCGCCGTGCTCGACGCGGCGAACGAATGCCTGGGCCGGTTCGACGCCAGGCCCGCCGACGACCGCTGGTGCGACGCGCTGCTCCAGCTCATCCAGCTGGCCCAGTTCGCCGCCGAGACAGGCTGACCGGGTTCACCCCTGGCGCGCCAGGCCCGCACGGGTTATCCGCCGTCGCGTGGGTAGAGACAGCAAATGGCCTGCGGTCGCATTCGGTTGACCGTAACAGTTATTCCAATTAATATCGCCGGAAAAGTAGTAAACGAGCCTGGCCTGCGGGGCGAGGGGACACGTGGCACTTCCTGACTTCCTGGTGGTCGGCGTTCCCAAGGCGGGGACGACCGCGCTGCACGCGGCGCTGTCCCGTCATCCCGGGCTGTATATGTCGCCGGTCAAGGAACCAAAGTTCTTCCTGACCGACGGCCCGCCGCCGGCCAGAGGCGGTCCAGGGGACGCGCTGACCTACCGGGAGCACATCTGGCAGCGGGACCGGTATGAGGCGCTGTTCGACGCGGCCCCGCCGGGCACGCTGCGCGGCGAGTCGACCCCGCTCTACCTGTATGACCGGGCGGCGATGGGCCGCATCCAGGCGCTCATCCCCGCCGCCAGGCTGATCGTGGTCGTCAGGGACCCGGTTGAGCGGGCGCACTCCAACTGGACGCACCTGTGGTCGGCCGGCCTGGAGCCGGTCGGCGACTTCGTCCGGGCCTGCGCCGAGGAGGAGCGCAGGATCGCTGCCGGGTGGGCGTCGTTCTGGCACTACACCGGGCTCGGCAAGTACGGCAGCCAACTCGACTACGCGTTTTCGCTGTTCCCGCGCGACCAGGTCCTCGTGCTGCGGTACCGGCTGCTCGTTGACTCACCAGCCGCCACACTCGACCAGATCTGCGCGTTCCTCGGGGTCCAGGCCGGGATCCTCACCGAGATCCCGCGCGAGAACGTGACCGCGCACCCCGAGCGGACGCTGGCGCACCGCACGCTCTCGCTCGGCATGCGGGGCAGTGACGCGCTCGGCAGGCTCCTGCCTGGCAGCGTGGCGACGCGGGCGACGCACCGGCTGGAAAGGTGGCTGCAGCGCGGCCGCCGGGAGCGCCAGCCGCTCAGCTGGGAGCAGCGGCAGGCGCTGCTGCCGAAGTTCGAGGACGACATCAAGCTGCTCGAGAACCTGCTCGGCGAGAACTTCGGCGACTGGCTGGCGCCACGGGAACGGTCGGGGGGTCTGGTCGGGGCCCGGCCGGCCGGCCAGGGGCAGGCGAAGAACGGCCGCAGGAGATGAAGCCGCGACCGTCGGTCACCGCAGCTCGGTGACCAGGGCGTGTGAGCCGTCCGGCTGGGTCATCTCGTAGTACAGCCGGGCCCGCCCGTCCGGCAGGTCCACCAGATCCAGGTAGCGGAGGCCGCCGCCTCGGTGAGGCGAGGACGCGGCGGGACCGGCCCCGGGCGCGGAGGTCGCGATGAGCGCCGTGGGGTCGCTGCCGACGGCGACACCGGTCCGCTCCTCGTAGTTCTCCGCGGCGCTCGCCCGGCCGTCGTACCAGGCGGTGGCGGACCCCGCGGCGAACCGGACAGCGGTGACCCGGGTGCCGCGGGAGTCCCACTCGCCCGGCCGGCCGCTCAGCGCCGTCCCGTGCCAGGTCCAGTCCAGCCCGTCGGGGCTCGTCGCGTACTCGGTCGTCATCTGGTCGGTTTCCAGCGGGTCGGCGAGCGGGTGGATGGTCGCCCACATGTGCCACCGTGCGTCGTGGCGCCGGATGACCGGGTCCTTGACCGCGCGCTTGGTGACGTCGCCGGGGAGCACGACCTCGCGCCGCCTGACGCTGAACTCCGCCGGGTGCGCGGCGTCGGTCGCTTCGACCCGCCAGTGTTTCGTGCCTGTCGTGGCGCAGCTCAGGTACAAGCGCCACCGGCCGTCTGCCAGCCGGACCAGCGACGGGCGCTCAACGGACTCGGTATCCAGCTCATCCTTGCCGATCAGCGCGCACGTCTCGAAGTTGACTCCGTCGCGCGCGTACGCGAGCACCACCGCGTAACCCCGCCCGCTGCCCGTTGGCCGCCGGAGCCGGTAGGCAAGATAAATCCCGTCCTCGGCCGCGACCGCCGACGGACCGCCGGCCCAGTACCCACAGCCCGTGCCCGGGGGCGGGACCACGATGACCGCGTCAGCTGGCCGGGGAACAGGGCCGCCATTATTGATACTTATCATGTAGGAATTATAGAGAATCTCACTACCGCACACAGCCGAATACGGCTGACCACGGCATCGAACCGGATGTGGACGAAATGATCATACGGAACACACGGTGCTCCGCGGGCCAGAATTGACGCGGATTGACCGGCATTGACCAGCCCTGATACCCGGGTGGGCCTAGGCAGATCGGTGATCGCGGGTTAAAGATGATTATGTCGGGCTGATCGATGCAAGGGGGCCACGATGAGGGCAGCCGTCCGCATCGCGTGGCGAGCCGCCGCGGCCGTGGCGTTCGGCGCCACCGCGGCACTGGCGGTTACCCTCACCCGGGCGGCGCCGCTGCACGCCTCGCTGACGTCAGCGCGCAACCTTGCCTCCGTCGGCGGCCACACGGAAAAGGGCGGCACGCCGCGGTGCGCCGCGTCCAGGCTGGACATCTCGATACCCGCCGGCGTCCCCAGCGTCACCGCCGCCCGCGCGCGCGAGGGCGCGCCGCGGCCCACCGTCACCCGCTTCCCCGTGGAGTTCACCAACATCTCGGCCGCGCCGTGCACGCTCAGCGGGTATCCAGGCGTGTCCGCCTACCGCGCCGGCGGCGCCCAGGTCGGCAACGCGGCCGGGCTGGACACATCGGTGAGCGCGCGGCTCATCGTGCTCGCCCCGGGCGCGAGCGCGCACGCCTCCGTGGTGGACAGCGCCTCGGGGAAGCGGTGCCTGCCGGTGGTCGCGACGGGCTTGCGCGTCGTGCCGCCCGGCCAGTCCGTTCCCCGCTACGTCCGGTACAAGATCGCCGCGTGCTCCGCGGCCGGGCCCAGGGCGCCGGTATTCCTGCATGTACGGGCCCTTCAGTACGGCACAGGCATGCCAGGCGGCGCCCGGCACCACCCGGACTCCCGGCTGGCATGACGCCGCGCCCCCGCTGACGTGAACCTCGCCGCAACGGCCAGGCAGATACCCGTTTCCGCACCCGACGGACGCGGGGATGATGCACATCATGAGCGTGAGCGAGACGCCGATCGCGCGATACGGCGCGCCCCCCGACCCTGACCGGGACAGCACGCAGCCCAGCGCTGCCCAGCAGTGCCCCACAGACCACACAGACCACACGGACGACCCCGGTCACCCGCGCCAGCCTGAGCACCCCGAACTGCCCGCCGACAGGTACCTGGACCGCGAGCACAGCTGGGTCCAGTTCAACCAGCGCGTCCTCGAGCTCGCCGAAGATGCGCGGGTGCCGCTGCTTGAACGCGTCCGCTTCCTTGCCATCTTCGCGTCCAACCTGGACGAGTTCTTCATGGTCCGGGTGGCCGGACTGATGCGCAGGATGGTGGCGGGCTTCCCTGTGGAGGGCGCGGGCACCCAGATGGCCGTGCACGTGCTCAAGAACACGCTGGCCGGGGCCGGCGAGCTCACCAAGCGGCACGCGGCCGACTTCACCGACTTGATCCAGCCCATGCTCGCCGAACACGGCGTCGAGATCCTGCGCTGGAAGGAGCTCTCGCAGACCGAGCGGAACGACCTGACCGACCTGTTCAACAGCCGGATCTACCCGGTGCTCACCCCGCTGGTCGTGGATCCCGCGCACCCGTTTCCCTTCATCTCCGGCCTCAGCCTCAACCTCGCGGTCACCCTGGCCGAGCCGGGCACAGGCGCCCCCATGTTCGCCCGGGTCAAGGTGCCCCCGAACCTGTCGCGCTTCCTGCGCGTCGGCAGGTACCGCTACGTGCCCATCGAGGACGTGATCGCCGCGCACCTGAACGAGCTGTTCGGCGGGATGGACATCGTCGAGCACTTCGTGTTCCGGGTGACGCGGGTCCGCGAGCTTGAAGTGGACGAGGACGCCACCCAGAATCTGCTGCAGGCGATGGAGCGCGAGCTGGTCAAGCGCAGGTTCGAGCCCGCGGTGCGCCTCGAGGTCGAACGCGACATCTCCGACGACGTGCTGTGCCGCCTGGTCAAGGAGCTCGGCGTCGAGGAGATGGCCGTCTTCAAGGTCCCCGGCCCGCTTGACCTGACCGGCCTGGACGCGATCGCCGACCTGCCGGTCGGCGAGCTGCGCTACCCGACGTTCGTGCCGTCCACCCGGGCGGTGCCCACCGACGCCAGCATCTTCGCCACGCTGAACGAGCGGGACGTGCTTGTGCACCACCCCTACGACTCGTTCACCACGACCGTGGAGCGGCTCGTCGAGGAGGCCGCCGCGGACCCGCGGGTGCTGGCCATCAAGCAGACGCTGTACCGGACCAGCGGCGAATCGCCGATCGTGGACGCCCTGGTCGATGCCGCCGAGGCGGGCAAGCAGGTCGTCGTCGTGGTGGAGATCAAGGCCAGGTTCGACGAGCGCGCGAACATCACCTGGGCGCGCACGCTTGAGGAGGCGGGCTGCCACGTCGTCTACGGCTTCGTCGGGAAGAAGACGCACGCCAAGGTCATGCTGATCGTGCGCGAGGAAGCCGACGGGAGCCTGCGGCGCTACTGCCACATCGGGACAGGCAACTACCACCCGACGACGGCGCGGCTGTATGAGGACTTCGGCCTGCTGACCGCGGACGCGACGGTCGGCGAGGACGTCACCGACCTGTTCAACCACCTCACCGGGTACAGCAGGAAGAACGGCTACCGGCGGCTGCTCGTCGCCCCCGAGGCGCTGCGCGCGGGGATCGTGGGACGCGTCTGCCGGCAGGCGGCGCGGGCGCGGGCGGGCAAGTCGGCGAAGATCGCCTTCAAGTGCAACGCGCTGCTCGACGAGGTCGTGGTGGACGCGCTGTACCGGGCCTCGCAGGCCGGGGTGCCGGTCGACCTGTGGGTCCGCGGCATGTGCGCGCTCAAGCCTGGCGTGCCCGGCATGTCGGACAACATCAGGGTGCGCAGCGTGGTCGGCCGGTTCCTCGAGCACTCGCGGATCTACGCGTTCGGCGCCGGCGAGCCCGACCCCGACCCCGAGCCCGGCGAGGACCCGCAGGCCGGCAACGAGGTCTGGATCGGCAGCGCGGACATGATGCACAGGAACCTGGATCGCCGGGTGGAGGCGCTGGTCCAGGTCGCCGATCCGGCGCACTGCACTAGACTGCGTGAGCTGATCGCCCTCGGCATGGACGACGCGACGTCCTCGTGGTGGCTGGACGGCGACGGCAACTGGACAAGGCACGCGCTGGACGCCGCGGGCGTTGCGCTCCGTGACGTGCAGGAACACCTGATCAGGGAAAAGATCCGAGGACGCGGCGCAGATGGCAAGCAAACCGGCTGACAGCCAGCCGATCAGCGCGGCTGGCGCGGTCGCCTGGCGGCCGGGGGCCGTCCCCGACGATGGCGAGCCCGTCGTGCTGCTCGTGCACCGCACGAAGTACGACGACTGGTCGCTGCCCAAGGGCAAGCAGGAGCACGGCGAGCCGCTGCCGCTCACCGCGGTCCGCGAGGTGCGCGAGGAGGGCGGCGCGCGGCTCGTCCTCGGCCGGCGGCTGAAGTCGGTGCGCTGCCAGGTGGGCGAGCGCCCGAAGCGGGTCCACTACTGGGCGGCGCGCGCGCCGGACACCGACGGTGACGCCGTGCCGAACTCCGAGGTGGACGCCACCGAGTGGCTGCCGGTCGCGCGGGCCAAGGAGCGCGCCAGCTACCCCCGCGACCACGCCGTGCTCGACGACTTCGCCCGGCTGCCGGCCGGCACGATCCCGTTCATCCTGCTGCGGCACGCGAAGGCGGTGCTCAAGTCGGACTGGAAGGGCGACGACGCCAGGCGCCCGCTCGACGAAGCAGGCCGTGCGGAGGCCAAGGCGCTGGCCAGCCTGCTCGCCTGCTTCGCCCCCGCCGGGCAGGTCGTCAGCTCGGACACCGACCGCTGCCTGGAAACCGTGCGCCCGTACGCGGAACTCACCGGCGCGCAGGTGCGGGCCGACTCATCCCTTCGGTCATCCAGAACGGACAGTGCCGACTCCGCCGCCCTCATCGCCCGCGCCGTGTCGGCCGGCGAGCCGACGGTGGTCTGCGCGCACCGGGAGAACCTGCCGGGGCTGCTGGCCGCGGCCATCGGCGCGCTCGGCGGCGCGCGCTCTCCCGACGGCTGCGCCGTCCCGCTGCCGACCGGCGGTTTCTGCGTGCTGCACATGGCCGCCGGCGCGCTGGTCGCCGCCGACCGCTACGACCGGTCAGACGCCTGAGGCGGCGATTGCGCGGATTGCGCCTCTGGCCCGGCCGTGCGGCGCCGTCGGCGGCGGCGAAGCCGGACCGCGATCACGACGGCCAGCAGCACGGCGGCCGCGATGATGACGTACAGGGCGTACCTGGTCACGCCGCTGTAGATCGCCTCGATGTGGTCGCCGGCGAAGTAGCCGACGCTGACCCAGGTCGCGACCCAGGCGGCCCCGCCGCCCACGTTGTACGTGGCGAACGTGACCAGGTTCATCCCGGAGACGCCGCAGATGATCCCGTTGAGCTCACGCAGCCCGACGATGAACCGGGCGATCACCACGACGCCGCCGCCGTACTTGTCGACGGCCCGCTCGGCCCGCCGCAGGTGCTCTTCCCTGACGAACACCCACCTGCCGTAGCGGACGACCAGCGATCGGCCGGCGAACCGGCCGATCGCGTACCCGATCGTGGCGCCCACGACCGCGGCCACGAACGCGGTCACGCCGACCGCGACGACGTTGAGCTGCCCCGCGCCCGCGTAGATGGCCCCGGCGATCATCGCGAGCTCGCCGGGGATCACCGGCACGCCGATGTTCTCAAGCAGGATGAGCAGCCCGATCGCCCACACGCCGTAGTGGTCAAGCGGCCCCTGCACGGCCGAGAGGAACGACGGAAGCGGCGGCTTGCCTGCCGCCCCCGCCAGTCCCGTCGCGAGCGCGGCGGCCAGCCCGGAGGCGGCAAGCCGACCGGTCAACCGTCCTGCCCCGGCGTGGTGCCTGCCCCCGGGGCAGACTCGGCGCCGTCCGCAGGCGCTACCGTCCGTTCGGCCGTGGCCAGCGCGTCCGCCAGCGGCCCGGCGGCCAGCTCCGCCTGCCATGGCCGGGCGCCGAGGCCGAGGAGCACCGCGGCGACCGCCGCGGGCGTGGCCAGACCGGGC
>NZ_JASIAL010000380.1:0-5834 GCF_030042015.1 Trebonia sp.
GTCGCGGCGCGGGAGCGGCGTCCGGCGGCGCCCTGCCCCTTGCCTGGCACCTCAAGCCGCCGCGCCCGGAACGTCGCCCCGCTGGGCACGACCGACTCCCGGCTGGGCACGACCGACTCCCGGCTGGCCGGGGCCTGCCGCCCGTCGTCGCCGTTGAGCGGCGCGCCATCCGGGCCGCCGCCATCCGGGCCGCCGGGATCCTGGCCGCCGGGATCCTGGCCAGTTCCCGGTCCTGGACCGTCGTCCGGCGGCGGATCGGGTTCGTCGTCCGGGTCGCCAAGCGCGTCGTCAAGCTGCTGTTCGTCAAGGCCTGGGGCGTCGAACGGGTTGCGCCGGCGCCGGTGCGGCAGCGCGAGCCGGGCGGCGGCGCGGATGTCCTCGCGGGTGACCGCCGCCCCGCCCCGCCACGCCGCGTGCGCGGCGGCAGTCCTGGCGATCACGATGTCGGCCCGCAGCCCGTCCACGTCGAAGACGGCGCAGACCGCCGCGATCCGCTCAAGGGTCTGGTCGTCAAGGACCACAGAAGGCAGCCGCTCCTGGGCGGCGGCGATGGCCGCGGCGAGCGATGCCTCAGCGGCGGCGAACTGCGCGGCGAACGCCATCGGATCGGTGTCGAAACCGATCCGGCGGCGCACGACCTCGGCCCTGCTCGCCGGGTCGCGGGGCGCGCTCGCCTCGACCGTGAGCCCGAACCTGTCGAGCAACTGCGGCCGCAGCTCGCCTTCCTCCGGGTTCATGGTTCCCACCAGCAGGAACCTCGCCTCGTGCCGGACCGAGACGCCGTCTCGCTCCACGTAGTTCGTGCCGAGTGCCGCCGCGTCGAGCAGCAGGTCCACCAGGTGGTCGTGCAGCAGGTTGACCTCATCGACGTACAGGACGCCACGGTGCGCGGCGGCCAGCAGGCCGGGTGAGAAGGATGTGACGCCCTCGGTGAGGGCGCGCCCGATGTCGAGGGAGCCGGTGAGCCGGTCCTCGGTCGCGCCGACCGGCAGTTCCACCAGCCGGGCCGGACGCCGCTGCGACGCGCCGCCTGGGGAGTGCGGCCCATCGGGACACCCGGGGTCGGGGGAACGCGGCGAGCACGAGAACCGGCAGCCGGTCACGACGTCCACGGGCGGCAGCACCGCGGTCAGCGCGCGCACGGCCGTCGACTTCGCGGTCCCCTTCTCCCCTCGGACGAGCACGCCGCCTATCGCCGGCGAGATGGCATTCAGGATCAGCGCCAGCCGCATGTCGTCCATCGCGACCACGGCACTGAACGGAAACTGGGTCAACGGAAGAGCACCTTCACCTGGCGGGTGTCCGCGCCCGCCGACAGCGACGACCACCGGGCGGTGGCCCGGCGGCACGGGTGCCGATGGCCTGGCTTCCTGCAACGATCAAGCAGCAGGTCACAGTGGCGGGACCGCCCCGGATTCGCACCGGTGTTCCTCGGCAGCCGTTCGCCCGCCATCCTCTCACAGCCGTGCGGCAAACTGTAGGGCGTGCTCAGCCAGATCGTGACCGTGGTCGGCATCGGGGCCGACGGGTGGCCGGGACTGTCCCCGGTTTCGAGGGCCGCCGTTGAGCAGGCCGGCGTGATCGTCGGCGGCCCGCGCCAGCTCGCGCTCCTGCCCGGCGCCGTCACCGGCAGGCGCGTCCCGCTGCCGAGCCCGCTGCTCCCCGGCCTGTCCGAGCTGGTCGCGGCCCATGCGGGCACGGACGGCCCCGGCGCCGCCCTCGCCGGGGCGGCCCCGGCGCTTGTGGTGCTGGCGAGCGGCGACCCGATGTTTTACGGCATCGGCGCCACCCTCGCCCGGCTGCTGGGTCCCGCGCGGCTGCGTGTGCTCCCGCACCTGTCATCGGTGTCGCTCGCCGCGGCGCGGCTCGGCTGGCCGCTGGACGACGTCGACGTGGTAAGCCTGGTCGGCCGTCCCCGGGAGCTGCTGCTTCCGCTGCTGCAGCCCGGGCGGCGGGTGTTCGCCCTCACCGCTCAGGAGACGGCCGCCGCGGACGTGCGCGCGATGCTCGCCGCCCGCGGGCTCGGCGCCAGCCCGGTGACCGTGCTCGCCGACCTCGGCGGCCCGGACGAGCGGGTAGCCCCGGCCGGCGAAGGGCCGCACAGCAGCCTGGCGATCCTGGCGATCGAATGCCGTCTTGACGCCGCGGCCGTGCCGCTGCCGCGCGTGCCCGGCCTGCCCGACGACGCGTTCGAGCATGACGGGCAGCTCACCAAGCGGGAGATCAGGGCACTCGCGCTGGCCGAGCTCGCCGCCGTCCCCGGTCAGCTGCTGTGGGACGTGGGGGCCGGGTCAGGAAGCGTCGGCATCGAGTGGATGCGCGTCCACCCGGCCAGCCGCGCGGTCGCGATCGAGCCGCGCGCCGACCGCCGCGAGCGCATCGCCCGCAACGCCGCCGCGCTCGGCGTGCCGGGACTTTCCGTGGTGGCCGGGGCCGCGCCGCAGGCGCTGGCCGGGCTGCCCGCGCCCGACGCGGTCTTCGTCGGCGGCGGCGTCACCGTCGCCGGTGTCGTGACCGGGTGCTGGGACGCGCTCGGGCCCGGCGGGAGGCTGGTGGCGAACGCGGTCACGATCGAGGGGCAGGCCGTCCTGGCGGACTGGCGGCAGCGGCTGGGCGGTACCCTGACCCGGATCGGCGTGGAGCGCGCCGGCGGGCTCGGCTCCCTCACGACCTGGCGGCCGGCGCTGCCCGTCGTCCAGTGGTCGATCAGGAAGGAGGGCTCGTGACCGTTCATTTCGTCGGCGCGGGCCCGGGTGCCGCCGACCTGATCACCGTCCGGGCGCAGCGGCTGCTCTCCCGATGCTCGGTGTGCCTGTACGCCGGCAGCCTCGTCCCCGGCGAAGTCCTCGCGCACTGCCCGGCGGACGCGCGGCTGATCGACACCGCCGACCTCACGCTGGACCAGATCGTCGCGGCCATGACGGAAGCGGACGCCGCGGGCCTGGACGTGGTGCGGCTGTGTTCCGGCGACCCGGCCGTCTTCAGCGCGGTCGCCGAGCAGGCCCGGCGTCTGGACCGGGCCGGGATCGGCTACGACATCACCCCCGGCGTACCCGCGTTCGCCGCCGCCGCCGCGGCGCTGCGGCGCGAGCTCACCGTGCCTGAGGTCGGCCAGACGGTCGTGCTCACCAGGATCGCGCAGCGGGCCACCCCGATGCCGCCGGGCGAGGACCTGGCCAGCCTCGGCGCGACCGGCGCGACCCTGGTGCTGCACCTCGCCGTGCAGCGGGTCGAGCGGGTGGCCACGGAACTCGTCCCGCACTACGGGCCGGAGTGTCCCGCGGCTGTCGTCGCGTACGCCAGCCAGGAGCGGGAAGTCATCCTGCGCGGCACGCTCGGCGACATAGCCGGGCAGGTGCTGGCCGCCGGGGTGAAGCGCACCGCGGTGATCATCGTCGGCAGGGTGCTGGCCGCGGAAGGGTTCCGCGACAGCCACCTGTACTCGGCCGCGAGGGATCGTCCGCCGCGCCGGGCTACCCCGTAGTCTCCCGGTCGCCGGTTGCGGGCTTGGCGTGGCCGCCGGTGGCGGGCTTGGCGTGGCCGCCGGTGGCGGGCTTGGCGTCCCGGCGCAGCAGGTAGGTGTCCATGATCCAGCCGTGCCGTTCGCGCAGCCGGGCGCGCGTCTGCGTGATCTGAGCGGCGACGTCCGCCAGCGGCCCGGAGATCAAGATCTCGTCCGGCGTGCTGAGGTAGGCGCCCCAGTAAACGGACAGGCCGGGCTCGTCGAACCCCGCGGCGGTGAAGCCGCGGTCCAGCATGACCACGGCGCTGTCCAGGCCGGCGGGCAGCCCGCCGGCGATCTTGCGGGCCGGGGTGATGTGGATGGGCTCGCCGGTCCGGTTCAGCGGGATCCGGTGCGCCGCCGCGAGCGCCTGCACGCTCGTCACGCCCGGAATCACGGCGTAGTCGAAACAGACGGTGCCGAGCGCGAGGACGCGGTCGACGACCCGCAGCATCGAGTCGTAGACGGACGGGTCGCCCCACACGAGGAACGCGCCGACGCCGTCCTGGCCGAGCTCGGTCTCGATCGCCCGGGCGATGAGCTCCGAGCGGGCCTCGTGCCAGTCCCGTACCGCGCCCAGGTACCCGCCGTCGTTCAGCGACGGGGACCGGTCGCGCGGCGGCTCGGGAATGTCCACGACACGGTACGTAGGGCGGGTGACGTGCCGTCGCAGGATCTCGTCCCTGGCCGCGTTGAGCCCGGACTTGGCGTCTCCCTTGTCCATCCGGAAGAACACGTCGGCCCTGTTGAGAGCCTGCACGGCCTGGACGGTGATCTGGTCCGGGTGGCCGGGGCCCATCCCGACGACGAGCAGTTCGCGCATCTGCCCAGTGTCGCGTACCGCGCGGTGCCCCGCACTACCCTGTGCCGGTGCGCATCCTGATCCTCGGCGGAACCGGTGAGGCGCGGGAACTGGCCGCCGATCTCGTGGCAGCGGGCGCCGACGTGCTGTCCTCGCTGGCCGGCCGGGTACGGCAGCCGCGGCTTCCCGACGGCCCGGTGCGAGTCGGCGGCTTCGGCGGCGCGGCTGGCCTGGCGGCCTTCCTGGCCGACGAGGGCATCACTCACCTCATCGACGCGACGCACCCGTTCGCCGGGGGCATCTCGGCCAACGCGGCGCTGGCCGCCGGGCAGGCCGGCGTGCCACGGCTGGTGCTGCGGCGTCCCGCGTGGGAGCCCGATCCGTCCTGGGAAACGGTCACTGACGTGCCCGCGGCGGCCGCGGCCGTCAGGGACTGGCCCGGCGAGGGCGTGTTCCTCACCACGGGCCGTCGCGACCTGGGCGCTTTCGCTGCCGACGACCGCCACCTGTTCCTCGTCCGTACGGTCGACCCGCCCGACGGGCGCACGCCGCCGCGGATGACGCTGATCCTCGACCGGGGGCCGTACACCGTCGGGGGAGAGTCCGCGCTGATGCGCGAGCATCGGGTCGGGCTGCTTGTGACGAAGAACAGCGGCGGCACGATGACGGCCGCCAAGCTGCAGGCCGCCCGGGATCTGGGCGTCCAGGTGATCATGGTGCGGCGCCCGCCGCTGCCGCCCGGCAGCGCGGTGGTGGCGACGGTCGCCGAGGCGCTGCGGTGGATCAGCCGGGATAGCGGCGCGGCGTGATCACCCGGGCCTCGCCCGAGCCGCCGCGCACTATCCGTGTCTGGCTGGAGCCGACGATGACCAGGCAGCGCATGTCGACCTGCCCGGGGTCGAGTTCGCCGAGGGTCGTCACGGTGACCTGCTGGTCATCCGTCCCGACGGCGCGCCCGATCACGACCGGCGTACCGGGATCGCGGAAGGCGAGCAGCAGGTCACGCGCATCGGCCAGCTGCCGCCGCCGGGACCGCGACGCCGGGTTGTAGATCGCGATGGCGAAGTCGCCCTTCGCGGCCGCCTCCAGGCGGCCGGCGATGACCGGCCACGGCTTGAGCTGGTCCGACAGCGACAGCATCACGTAGTCGTGGCCGAGCGGTGCCCCGGCGACGCTGGCGACGGCCTGCGCGGCGGTGACACCGGGGACGACGGCGACCGGCACCCCGGCGAACCGCTCATCGGCCGCGGCCGCCTCGAGGACCACCGAGGCCATGGCGAACACCCCAGGGTCGCCTGAGGACACCACGGCGACCCGGCGGCCGCGCAGCGCCAGGTCGAGGGCGAACTCCGCGCGCTCCGCTTCCACCCGGTTGTCGCTGCCGTGCCGCCGCTGCCGTGGATTGAGCGGCACGCGGTCCACGTAGCCCGCATAGCCGACGATGTCGTCGGCGGCCGAGAGCACCCCCATCGCCTGCGGCGTCAGCCAGTCCCGCCCGCCGGGGCCGAGCCCCACCACGTCGACCCGGCC
>NZ_JASIAL010000381.1:0-6151 GCF_030042015.1 Trebonia sp.
GCAGCCGCCGCAGCAGCCGCAGCCGCCGCAGCATCCGGAGCAGCCACAACAGCCGGCCCGGGAAGGCCAGCCGGCTCAGCGGGGGTCAGCGTGATGGCCGCGGCGGCGTGCCGGGACGAGGAGCCGGCGAGCGGCTGGCATCGTGCGACGACCGTCACCTCGGGCCCGAGTTCCAGGCGCGCGGTGCGCTCGCGGCCTGCCGCCGCGGCGCCGCGCGCCAGGTCCCGCAGCAGCTCCTGGTCCGCCGCGCCGGCCAGGCGGAGCGCGGCGGCGTTGGCGACGAAGACCTCCTCGCCGACTACCACCACGGGCTGCGCGCGCCGCTTCCACATCCGCGCGACCTCCTCGAGCAGCGCCTGCTCGGCAGGGGCCGAACAGGTGAGCAGGCGCGCCTCGATCTCCCGGGCCAGCTCGGTGACGTAGGGCAGCATCAGCTCATTGGTCTGCGCATAGCGGCAGTTCATGTTGAGCAGGCCGGCGAGCCTTCTGGTCACCGGGTCGCGGATCGGCGCGCCGGCCGTCGTGGCCTCGCTCTCATGCGCACGGAAGTGCTCGCTGCCGGCCACGATGAACGGCCGTTGCTGCTCGACGGCGGTGCCCAGGCCGTTGGTGCCCACCACGTCCTCGCCGAACCTCGCGCCAGGAAGCGCCCCGCGGTCCGCAAGCAGCGGGGTCAGCGCGCGGTCGCCGACGACGTAGTCCACGAGCCGGCACTCGCGGTCCGCGAGGAAGGCCCACGACCGCGTTCCGGCGATCTGGCAGGCGAGCCGGTCCAGGACCGGCCGCGCCGCCAGGACCAGCCGGCCGGGCGGCGTGGCGCCCTGGTCGCGGGGCAGGTCGGTGCCGGCGGAGTCGACACCGCTGAGCAGCGAACGGCGCCAGGACAGGATGATCTCGCGGCGGACGCCGCACTCGTGCGACGGCAGCAGGTCCGGGTCTCCCGCCGCGAGGTAGCGCTCCCTTGCCGTCAGCGTTCGCCGCCACGCCTCGGGACCGCGCATGGGGGACGCCGACTGAGTGCTCATAGGCCTGCCTCCCACCGCCCTCCTGAAGCCGAGATAGCCCCAGATATCCCATCCTGCTAAAAATCGGGCAATTTAGGAACCGGCCGCATCCGCGGTGCGCGCGACGCCGGGTCCGGGCACCAGCGGCTCGTTCGTCCGCATCCAGCGCAGCTGCTGCTGCGCCATGTCGTACGCCTCGTCAGCACAGGGCAGGACGTAGAACCGCTGCTCGCGTATCGCGTCGGCCACCACGTCGGCGACGAGCGACGGCTGCATCGCCTCATCCCACGCGCCCGCGATCATGGCCCGCGACGTGTTCGCGAAGCTGCTCGCTGGCGGCTCCGTGACGCCGGCCGGCCGGTTCCGCGTGCTCTCGAAGATCCGTGTCCTGGTGAGCCCGGGGATGAGCACGGAGACCCCGACCCGCCCGCCGGTCGTCGCGGTCAGCTCGAAAAACAGGTTCTGGCTCAGCCCGAGCACGCCGAACTTCGAGACCGTGTACGGAGCCAGGCCGAGCGGATGCCCGTTCAGCGCCGCCATCGACGAGGTGTTCACGATGTGCGCCTCGTCCTGCCCGACCAGCAGCGGCAGGAAGGTGCGGCAGCCGTGGATGACCCCCCACAGGTTGACGCCGAGCACCCACTCCCACGTGTCCAGCGGGATCCGGGCGAAGTCAGTGCCGCCGCCCACTCCGGCGTTGTTGCACAGCACGTGGACCGCGCCGAACTCGGCGATTGTGGCGTCGGCGAGCGCCTGGACGTCCGCGGCGCTTGCGACGTCCGTGCGGACGCCGATGACCGGCGTGCCCGCCGACCGCAGCTCGCCGACCGCGGCCGAGAGCGCGTCTTCCTCGATGTCGGCGAGGACGCACCGCATTCCCTCGGCGGCGAAGCGGCCCGCCAGCGCCCGGCCGATGCCGCTCGCCGCCCCGGTGACCACGGCGACGCGGCCGGTGAGCTGCCTCATCGCGGAATCACCGGGAGCGTGATGCAGGACGGACGTGCACGGTCGTGGTAAATCGTCTGCTCTGCCACTACGAAGTCCTCCTCGGTCGCGGTGGCGGCGGGCGCGCCGTTGCCGGGGTTGCGGTCGAAGCACGGGAAGTTCGCGCTCGCGACGTCGACCCGCAGCCGGTGCCCCGCCTTGAACACCTGGCTGGTGGCGATGAGGTCGATGGTGTACTCATAGCCCTGGCCGGGCGTGACGGGGCGAGGCGACCGGCTGCCCTCGCGATAGCGCGCCCGCACGATGCCGTCGGTGACGCCAAGCGCCCGGCCGTCCGGCCAGACGTCGACGAGCCTGGCGGTGAAGTCGGTATCGGCCGCGGAGGTCGCCGCGTGCAGCGTCACGCTGACCGGCCCGGTCACCTCGAGATCGGCGGTCAGCGGTGCACTGGTGAACGAGAGGACGTCCGGCCGGGCCTCGACCTCGCGCTGGTCCCGTGGCCCGGGCAGCCACCGCACCGGGCCCGGCGCCCCCATGATCAGCGTGCCGCCGCCGGCCGTCGGCACCGGGTCGCGCGGGTCGTGGGTGTAATGCGAGGGCGGGTCGAAGTCACCGGGCGCGGCCGCCGACAGGCTCCCGCCGGCGTGCAGGTACCAGCGCGTCCACTGGGTCCGGGCCAGCGGCCATTCGTCCTCCTCGCGCCAGACGTTGTCGCCCATGACGAACAGCCGCACCCGCGGCCCGGGCACATCCCCGGCACCCGCTGCGCCCGGCCGCCCGGTCGCGGCGCCCGGCCGCCCGGTCGCGGCGCGCAGGAACTCGATCTGCAGCTGCTCGAGCTGGATCGCCTGCTCCGACCCGAACGCGCCGAAGTGCAGCTCGCCGGCGACCCCGGACCGGTCGCCATGGGTCCACGGGCCGACGATCAGCCGCTGCCCGTCCCGGGCCCGTGCGGTGGCCGCGTGCTGCGCGAGGAACGCGAAATTGTCGAGCGTGCCGCCGAGGAACAGGTCGAACCAGCCGCCCACGTGCAGCGCCGGCGCGGACACCCGGTCGCGGGCATCCCGGTAGCTCAGCCCGTCCCAGTAGTCGTCGCGCACCTCGTGGTCCAGCCATTTGCGCCAGCTCGGCAGGATGCGGCTGACCGCCGGGGTGTCCCGCAGCGGCAGGTGCGCGTAGGCGGCCGCCGGATCGGCCATGAGCGCGAGCAGCGAACGCAGCTCCGCCGAAACGTCCAGCCCGGCGGCCGCGCTGTAGGCGAGCGCCTGCCCGGACTTGAGGGTGTGCCAGGCCAGCGCCTGGCCGAGCGTGAACGCGCCCTGCCGGTAGACCAGCCCCCAGTGGTAGTCCGCCGGGGTGACGACGGGCACGATCGCACGCAGCCCGGAAGGCGCCTGGGACGCGGCCGCGAACTGCACCATCCCCAGGTAGGAGGCTCCGAACATCGCCACCGACCCGTCGGACCACGGCTGCCTGGCGCACCACTCGACGCTGTCCGCGCCGTCGAGAGCCTCGCTCTCGAACGTCAGGAACTCCCCGTCCGAGGTGCCGGTGCCGCGGCAGTCCTGCAAAACCACGGCGAAGCCCGCGTCCAGGGCCGGCCGCACCGGGGCCGCGCGCACCATCGGCTCGCCGTAGGGGTTGCGGATGAGCAGCACGGGGAACGGGCCGCCAGAAGCGGGCCGGTAGACGGCGGCCCGCAGCGTCGTTCCGTCGCGCATCTCGACCGGCGCGTTGTACTCCGCCAGCACCTGGACGGCTGGCACGTCGAGCTTGGCCACTGTCTCCTCCTTGGGTCCCGGGGCCAGCGCACCGTCCCGGCCTGGTCAGCCCTGCAGCTCCCGCACTCCCGGCATGACCTCCTTGGCGAACAGCTCAACGCTCTGGTTGGCCTGCTCGTACGGCAGCCCGCCGAAGCTGGGGATCACGATCAGCTGGAAGTCGCCGAGCACGTCCTTGATCCCCGCCACCTGCGCGAGGATCTGGTCCGGCGTGCCGAACAGCGCGACCGACGCGAACGCCTCCGCCGCCGCCTCAAGCCCGACCTTGCGCAAGATCGCGGCGGTCTCGGCGTACCGCTGGTAGCCCTCGGTCTGCGCGAAGTGCTCGCCTGCCATCTCGTAATGCCGGACGTTCGAGGCGAAGAACTCGTGCGCGTACCGCCGGGACCGCTCCCGCGCCACGGATGCGTCCGGGTGGCAGTACATGTTGACGTTCAGCGAGATCGGCGGCGCCGCGACGCCGTGCGCGGCCAGGTACTGCTGCCGGTACGCCGTGTATGTCGGCATGAGGTCGGGCACCGGCCGGGTGGGAATCGACATCAGGGCGGCGCCGAGGCTGACGCACGAGACGATCGAGTCGGGCGAACCGGCGACGCAGTACAGCCGGCCGCGGAACGACCTCGGCGGGCTCGGCCGCAGCTGGACCCGCGGCTGGGGGTAGTACGGCCCGTCCCCCTCGATCCAGCCGGTCTCGAGCGCGCTGGCGATCATCGCGGCCGCCTCGTCGAACCGCCCACGGGACTCCGACATCGGGATCTTGAACGGCGCGTACTCGATGCGCGACAGCCCGCGGCCCATGCCGAGGATCGCCCGGCCTCCCGACAGGATGTCCAGCATGATCATCTTCTCGGCGACGCGCAGCGGGTCGTTCCACGGCAGGATCACCGCGGCGGTGCCCAGCCACACCCGCTCGGTCCGGGCGGCGAGGTTCGCCAGGAACACCACGTTGTCCGGGCACATGGCGTAGCTGTCGAAGTGGTGCTCGACGGCCCATACGCTGTCGAAGCCCAGTTCCCCGGCGAGCTCGGCGATCCGCAGCTCGCCCGCGTACATCTGCTCGTCGGCCAGGTCCTCGTGCAGGTTGCCGAATCCCAGGTTCACTCCCACATGCGACACCGCTGCTCCTTCACTGCCACTGCCCGACTCGCCCACACATCGATGGTGCACCGCACCGATGCCGCGATGCTAGGCAGCGAGCCGCCCGCGGCGCCGTCTCAATTGTGAGACGCCGCAACCGCTGTCCGTCCGGATCAGAATCAATAAATTTATCCCGAACGAACCGTGGCGCCTGTCCAGCGCCAAGAAGGCGCCGCTACCCCATGGACGAACCCACATTCCGCGCGTACCTGTCCGAGTTCAACGGCGCGAACTACGACGCGCTCGTCCGGTACTACGCCGACGACGTGACGTTCTCGTTCGCCGACGGGACCACGCTGCGGGGGCGGGACGCGATCGTCGCGTTCTACCGGCCGCTGCACGAGTGCGTCAAGGAGAGCGCCGAGGTCGTGTTCCTCGTCATGGACGCTCAAGGCCGGCGACGTCGTGCGGTTCACCAGCCCCCGCACCCCCCGCACCCCCCACACCCGCTCTCCCGCTCAGCCAAGCGGGTGCGGCGGCAGGCTTCCTTGCCTGCCGCGCGCACCCGTTACCCGCCGGCGCCGCCGCGGCGGGCGCTTGTCGTGCTGACGTGCCAGCGCTCTCCCGGCCCGCCGGGCCGGGAGAGCGTGTGCGCTACGGGCTGACGCGTCCTCAGGACGTGGCACCCGCCTCGTGGCCGGCGTCCTTGATCTGCTCGATCGCCGGGCCGAACACGGTGGCGCCTGGGCGCTCGCGGCGGATCCGGGCGAACCCGAAGACCCCGGCCAGGAAGGACACGGTACCCAGGCCGAACAGCACCAGCGAGACGATGTAGGTGATCTGGGAGACCTTCCACCAGCCGTAGGCGTTCAGCAGCATCGACCGCAGCGTGGTGCCCTTGAACACGGTGGCGACCTGGCTGGCCAGCGCGGTGTCGGACGGCTTGGCCTGCGCCTCGGCCGACAGCTGGGAGTAGGTCTTGCCGCCGCCGATCTCCTGCAGGTGCACGGCGATGAAGTGGTCAGCGTAGGCCTCGGCCTGCTGCCCGGTCAGCAGCTGCTGCCCGGCGTACTGGGAGACCGACGGGATCATCGACGGGGTGATCTCGGTGCCCGCCTTGGGGTGCGCGAACGCCGACGCCGGCGGGAACGTGATCTGCTGGGCGGCCAGCTGGCTGGTCACCGTGTTGTGGATGTAAGCCGACCCCCACACCAGCAGCCCGGCCACCGCGAGCAGGGCCACGCCGAGGCTGACCCCCACCCATCCAAGAAGCTTGTCGAAAGTTGTGCGGCGCATTTGGGACATCTCCCCTGACTATTCGCCAGGCCCTTGTTAGCCTGGCCT
>NZ_JASIAL010000382.1:0-3061 GCF_030042015.1 Trebonia sp.
GGCTCGACCGCCACCGCGCCGTTGGCGCCGACTCCGGTGGTCCGCCCGTAGAACGGGTCCCTGGCCGCCAGTTCCAGTGCCGTCCGGTGCGCGGCGGCGGCCCTGGCCAGCCCCGCGGGCGCGATCGCGACCCGGGCGCCGCGGCGCGCCACCGCCGCGACCGCCGCGCAGCCCAGTGTGGCACCGTCCATCACCACAGGCTCACTCATCCCACGAATCCTATTTAACCGGTCGATATAGTTTCAAAGTGCAGGCGCCCCGGCCCGTTCGGGAAAATAAAGATCTTTATACCGAACGAGCACGGCTTGCTCTACCCGGGCCGAGTGCTGCCCGCGCGCTCATGTCGATATTTCCCATAAAATTGATCAAGAATATTGACAAATGTGGCCGGCGGTGTGACGCTGGAGGGGTGGCCGCAGCGCGGCGGTGACCTGACCCGGGCCGCCGCGGCGCCCGGGCGGGAGGAGCAGCAGTGGTTGCCGTGTCCCAGGGATTCACAGCGCTCGGCGATGAGTTCGCGCTTGTCGCGCAGACGGCGGCGGAAGCGGGGATTGCCGGCGGCCCGCTGCCCCGGGTCCGCAGGGGCTGGGTCAACGTCCCCACGGGCGGGCACGTCAGCGGCGTGTTCTGGGGCGAAGGGCAGCCAGAGCTCGTGTTCCTGCACGACATCGGCGAGAGCGCGCGCGCCTGGGACGCCGTCGCCCTGGCCGCGGGCCGTCCCAGCGTGGCGATCGACCTGCCCGGCCACGGGCGCTCGGACTGGCGCCGCGACGGGCGGTACGAGCCGGGCAAGCTCGCGCCCGCCGTCGCCGAAGCCATCCGCTCCTTCGCGCCGCGCGCACGGCTCGTGGCGGGCGGCGGCCTCGGCGGGCGTACCGGGCTCGCGCTGCACCGGCGCTATCCGGCGGTGCTCGCGGGGCTGGCCCTGGTCAACACCCTGCCCGGCTCGCCCGGCGGCCCCGGGTCGGCGTGGACGGGTCCTGAACGGTTCGCCAGTCCCGAGGAAGCCCTCGCGGCGCTGGCCGCCAGGCGCCCGGAGCACAGCGGGCAGGCCCTGCACAGGGAAGTCCTTTACGAGCTCGTCCAGAACACGGACGGCGCGTGGGTATGGCGGCACCATCCGGGCAACCTGCGGGCGGCCCCTGATCCCGGCCAGGAGGCCGGCGGTGACGACGGCCTGTGGACCGAGCTCGGCCAGCTCGCCATCCCCGTGGCCCTGATCCGCGGCGACTGGGCCGGGCCGCTGACAGCCGACGACCTGGCCAGGCTGCGCCAGCGGGCGCCGCGGGTCCGGGTGATCACCCTCCAGACGGCCGGGGCGGACATCCCCGCAACCCAGCCCGCGGCGCTTGCCGCCGCCCTCGACCAGCTACTGACAACGGAACCAGCGAGGCAGCAATGACGCAGACAGCAGAGCCGGCCGCGACGCAAACGGCGCCGCGGGTGCGCACCGAGCCGAACCAGCGGCGCGTGCGGGTGTTCTTCGGCGGCGAGGCGGTCGCCGACAGCGGCGCGACCGTCTACCTGTTCGAGACCGGGCACCTTCCCGTGTACTACTTTCCCCGCGACGACGTGCGGTTCGACCTCCTCGAGCCGACGAGCCTGCACACCCACTGCCCGTATAAGGGCGACGCGTCGTACTACTCCGTGCTCGCCGGCGGCCGGCGGTATGAGAACGCGGTGTGGGCCTACCCCGAGCCGATCGAGTCGGTTCCCCAGCTGCGCGATTACGTGGCCTTCTACTGGGACCAGGCCGACGCGTGGTATGAGGAGGACGACGAGGTGTTCCGCCACCCGCGCGACCCCTACCACCGGGTCGACGTGCTCAACTCCTCCCGTCACGTGCAGGTGCGGGTCGGCGGTGAACTCATCGCGGACAGCCGCCGTCCCAGGCTGCTATTCGAGACCGGCCTGCCCGTCCGCTATTACCTGCCCAAGCTCGACGTCCGGCCCGGGCTGCTCACCCCCAGCTCGAAGCGGACCCGTTGCCCGTACAAGGGGGAGGCCGTGTACTGGTCGGTGCGCGCCGGCGGCGAGCTCCACGAGGACATCGTGTGGAGCTACCCCGCGCCGATCCCTGAGACGCCGAAGATCGAGAACCTGCTTGCGTTCTACAACGAGAAGACAGACATCCTCGTGGACGGGATCCTGCAGGAGCGTCCCGTCACCAACTGGTCGTAAGGAGCACGCCCATGACGTACCAGATCCCGGTCATCGACCTGCAGGCCGCCACCAGGGCCGACGCTCCGCGGGACTTGCTGGCTGCCGTCAGGACCGCGACGCAGGAGATCGGCATCATCCAGGTGGTCAACCATGGCGTGCCGCCGGACCTGACCGGAGATTTCGACCGGCGGATCGGACGGCTGCTCGGCCTGCCGCGGGCGCGCAAGGCCGAGCTGGCCAGCCCGACCGGGCACCCGTACCGCGGCTGGCGGCAGTGGCCTGACGACTTCGGCCGGCTGGAGCTCGAGCGCTTCAACGTGGGGCAGTTCGACAACGCCGCGGACGCGCGCGCGGCAGGCCTGGCGGAGGAGTACCTCGGCCTGTACGCGCACGCCAACGTCTGGCCCGCCGACGACCCGGGGCTGCGGGAGGTGACGCACAGGTACATCGCCGCCGCCCGCGGCGTCGCCGAGCGGACACTCGGCCTGTACGCCAGGGCACAGGGCCTGCCCGCGGGCACGTTCCCTGTCAGCCCGCTGCCGCACCTGAGCCTGACCGTGAACGACTACCCGACGTGGACGTACCCGGACACCGGGCGTGACGAGGACAAGCTGCTGCTGCTCGAGCACGCCGACGGTTCGGCGGTCACGATCCTCGCCCAGGACGGGGACTACGAGGGCCTGCAGATCCAGCTGCCCGACGGGGACTGGCTGCCCGTGCCGATCGTGCCAGGCGCCCTGCAGGTCTTCTCCGGCACCCTGCTCACCCGGTGGACCAACGGGCTGCTGCGCCCGGCCCGCCACCGCGTGGTGGCCGGCGGCACCGTGACCAGGCGGTCGACGGCCATCTTCTACTACCCGGGCCTTGCCCAGGTGCTCGAGCCGCTGCCGCCGTTCGC
>NZ_JASIAL010000009.1:0-2624 GCF_030042015.1 Trebonia sp.
GGACTACGTCGCCGTTCCGATCAGCCGTACCCAGCTGTACATCGTGTGGCTCGACCCGAGCACGTACGCGATCGTCGACGTGTTCGTGTTCAACTTCGCCACCCACACCGTGTTCGACTACGCGCCGGGCAGCGCCACGCCGCAGAGCGCGGGAACGATCAAGATCGTCAAGCGCGGCCAGCACAAGATCCCGTAGCTTAAAAGCCCGTCCTGTGCGGTGTTTCCGCTGGAGGCGCTGACTCCCCCGCTGCGAGGGGAGCGCGCCGCCCGTAAGGTTCCTGTGATGCAGGTCACAGGAACCTTACGGGCGGGCCGGGCCAGTTGACGTATGTGGACGATCCACACCGCAGCTGCGGGCGCGTGCCCGGGCCGGGGATGCGGACGCGTTCGGCGCGGTCTTCGACGCGTGCGCGAAGTCGGTGTACAACCACGCCTTCCGGCTGACCGGCGACTGGTCGACGGCCGAAGAGGTCATGGCGATGACCTTCCTTGAGGCCTGGCGCAGCCGGATGAGGATCGCCGAGGACGGTGGCTCGCTGCGGCCGGCCCTGGCTGCTCGGGATCGCGACCAACCTGGCTCGCGGCCAGCGCCGGGCGGCCCGGCGGCAGCGGACCGCGCTCGCCCGGCTGGCCGTCGCCGGCGACCTGCCGGACTTCGCGGACGACGTGTCCGGCCGGCTCGACGACGCCGCCCGGATCGGGGCGCTGCACCGGGCGCTGGCCAGACTATCCAGGCCCGAGTTCGAGGTCCTCGCCGTCTGCGTCTGGTCCGGGCTGAGCTACGCGGAGGCGGCCGAGGGCCTGGGCATCCCCGTCGGCACCGTGCGCTCCCGGCTGTCCCGGGCCCGCGCCAAGCTGGGCAAGCTCACCGAGCGGGAACTGCGCGGAAATCCCCGGGAACCCCTGACCATCCCCGGCCAGCTAGTGGCCGGAACCGCGAACGCCGGTCCGGCCCGCAAATTCGCCACGCCTGGCCAGCCCGGTAAGGAGCACCGGGAGATTCTCAAGAACCACATGCTCGCCAAGCAGTCGGCAAGCAAGGCGGCCGGGGACGGCGGCACCCGTGGCTGGCGGCCGCCCGCGCGCGTGCTGGCCGCCGCCGCGGAGCATCTCGCGCGCGAGGCCGCGACCGGCGAGCCAAGCCCGGGACAGTGGATTTACTACAAGACCGTCGACTACGGCTACCCGGGCGTCGTCGATCCCTCTGGGGTAGGGACCGACGAGGAGTGGGTCACCTTCGACGGCAGCCAGACCGCGTACTACCAGGACGGCCAGCTCGTCACGCACACGTCCCCGATGACCCCGCCAGGTCCGGCCGTAAAGCCGTGGGTCGCGTGGAACACAGAGAAGACCGCCTACGACGTGCTCGCCTCCCTCCCCACCGACCCGCAGGCCCTCCTGGCTGTGATCGCCAGCCAGGCCGCCGGCCAGAACGCGCAGAACATCGCGGCGGGCAACCCGATCGCCGGCGTCGAGCCCGAGACCGAGGCGCAGCGCGAGTTCGATTACCTCACCCTGATCCTGTGGAACGCCGCCTCCGCCGGCGGCCAGGCGATCGGCGTCTCTGCCGACGGCGGCTACGACCAGCTCCTCATCGACCCGGTCAGCTGCCAGGTGATCGGCATCCGCCAGCTCAGCACCGGCATCGGGCCGCAGAAAGTGGGGAACAAGCAGCCGGGGCCCGCCTATCCGCCCAGGGGCACCCTGGTCCAGGAGATCGTCTACGCCCAGACCGCTGAGGTCCCCGCGCCCGGCGACCGCTGACGGGAAAGCCGGCCAGCGCGGCAGGCGTGCCCGCGCCTCCCCACGATCTCAACATCGGTGTCGCGCACCCCGCCACGCGCGAGATCCGGCGGAATGTCATAGCCCGCCCCTACGATGTTCGCCATGGCAGGCGGGGAAACCGGCGGGACCACAGGCGGGACGAGCGGCCGGATCAGCTTCGACGACGTCGCCTGGCTGCGCGCCAACAGCCCCGCCTGGCGCCTGCTGCGCGCGGACAGCGCGCCGTTGGTGCTCAGCTTCCTGCACCGGGTGTTCGTCGCGGACAACGTCCGCTCGATCGCCGCCACCGAGCTGGCAAGCCGACTGGACGACGAGCTCTACGCGCTGAACGAGCGCACGCCCAGGAGCTTCCCCAAGCCGGCCAAGGCTTACCTTGACGACTGGGCGAGCCCGGAGTCCGGGTGGCTGCGCAAGTACTACCCAGAAGGCAGCGACGAGCCGCACTTCGACGCGACCCCGGCGGTGGAGAAGGCCCTGCAGTGGGTGCGCGCGCTGGGCGAACGGGAATTCGTCGGCACCGAGTCCAGGCTCAACACGATCTTCGACCTGCTCCGCCAGATCGTCTTCGGCACCGAGCCCGACCCGCGGGCCAGGATCGAGGAGCTCCGGCGCCAGCGACAGCGGATAGACGACGAGATCGCCCGCATCGACGCGGGCGACCTGGCGATGCTCGACTCCAGCGCGGTGCGCGACCGCTACCAGCAGTTCTCCGCGACCGCCCGCGAGCTGCTCGCTGACTTCCGCGAGGTGGAGGAGAACTTCAGGAGGCTGGACAGGCAGCTGCGGGAGAAGATCACCGGATGGCACGGCGGCAAGGGCGAGCTGCTCGACGACGTGCT
>NZ_JASIAL010000057.1:0-19188 GCF_030042015.1 Trebonia sp.
AGGTGCCGGAATCCCCCGCGCACCATCGCCGTCGCGGCGTCCTCGAGGGTCCAGTCGCCCGCCGCGAACACGACCTCCTGCGTGCAGTGCTGCGCGGCGAGCTCGGCGTCCGGGCTCTCCCCGGCCGCCACCGAGTTCAGGATGTCCCGTTCGGTGAGGATGCCCACGCCCGAGTGTTCGGGGTTCACGACCACGGCGGCGCCGACGCGCCTGTGTGCCATCATGCGGGCGGCCTCCCGTAGCGTATGGGCCGGGCCGATCGTGAGGACCCGCTGTGACATTCCTTCTGCCACCTTCATGGCGTATCACCCCCAGGGAGTGTTCCAGGTTCCCGGGCGCAAGCGCGGCGCGAGCCGCGTCTGTCGTCGCGACGGTGACGCATCGCCGCACTCCCCGCCGCAACCGGACGTTTCCCCAGGTAAAGCCGCGTGCGCTGAGCTTGTGAACTTGTGATATACCCGCTCAGGTCCGTGCAACGCGTCCGCCCCCCTGGCATGGGTCCCACCGGGCTTCGATGTCAGCGGGCGGCGGTCTCCGCCAGCTGGGCGAGGACCTCCTCGTGCAGCTGGCCGTTGGTGCAGACGACGCTGCCCCCGTCGGGGGTCGCCACCCCGGACAGGTCGGAGAAGCGACCGCCGGACTCCTGCACGATCACCTGGAGCGCCGCCAGGTCCCACAGCGAGACTTCCGGTTCCGCCGAGATGTCCACCGCGCCCTCGGCGACCAGCATGTGCGACCAGAAGTCGCCGAACGCGCGCGTCCGCCAGACAGACTGGGCGAGTGACAGGAACCCGCCGAGCCTGCCCTTCTCCGCCCAGCCGCCAATGCCCGAATAGGAGAACGAGGCGTCGCTTAGCTTGGTGACCCCGGACACCTGGCACCTGCTGGCCTTGGTCAGGCTACGGCCGGTCCACGCCCCGCCGCCCGCCGCCGCCCACCAGCGCCGGCCGAGCGCCGGAGCGGACACCACGCCGACCACGACCTCGTCGCCGTCGAGCAGCCCGATGAGCGTCGCCCAGACCGGGACGCCGCGGACGTAGTTCTTGGTCCCGTCGATCGGGTCGATGACCCAGCAGCGCGGTCCGCTGCCCGTCCGGCCCGACTCCTCGCCGAGCACCGCGTCCCGCGGGCGCGCCCTGCGCAGCACGTTGCGCAGCGACTCCTCGGTGGCGCGGTCGGCGTCGGAGACAGGCGTCAGATCCGGCTTCGTCTCCACGCGCAGGTCAAGCGCCCGGAACCGCCTCGTTGTAATGTCATCGGCGGCGTCAGCCAGCACGTGCGCGAAGCGCAGGTCGTCGTCGTAGCCTCCCACCCGCGAAACGGTACCGGCTAAGGCAGCGCGCTGGCCAGCATCGGGCGGGCAAGCGCTTCCCGGCCGGCGTGCCGGACGCACGTGCGGACATAATGGCATCGATGGACAGCTACCCCGGTGCCGTGTTCAGCGACCTTCCCGGCCAGTTGCGCCCGTTCGTCAGGGACGGCCGGATCACGGCGATCCCTGCCCGCCGCGCGCCCCGCCTGTTGCTGCTCGACCAGGTGGCGCAGGCCTTCGAGCCGGGCCGCCGCTACCGCGAGGCCGCGGTCAACGAGGTGCTGAAGGCCCTGTACGACGACCATGCCGCGCTGCGGCGCTACCTCGTGGACGAGGAACTGATGTCACGGACCCCCGACGGCACGTACTGGCGCTCCGGCGGCACGGTCACCTAGTCAGGTGATTCGCGGCTGCGCAGCAGGCGGCGCAGCGAGTCCAGGCGGGTCTGCGCGCCGTGCGCGCGCGCCCATTCGTCGAGCGCGCAGCCTTCGGACAGGTGATCGCAGCCGGGGGGGCAGTCGGCGGTCCCTTCGGCCAGGTCGCCGAAGGCCTCCACGACGCGCTTGACCGCGACGTGGCCCAAGCCGAAGCCGCGCACCCCCGGGGTGTCGATCAGCCACCCGTGCCCGTCCGCGGTCGCACCAGGGCCGGCCGCCGGGGAGGCACCGCGCCGGCCGCGGGCGGCCGGGAGGGCGGCAAGCGGCAGCGCGATCGCCGAGGACGAGGTGTGCCTGCCCCGCCCGGTTACCGGGTTGACCGTGCCCACCGCCCGGCCTGCGTCCGGCACGAGCTCGTTGACCAGCGTCGACTTGCCGACCCCCGACTGGCCGATCAGCACGCTCACCCGGCCGTCAAGCGCACGGCGCAGCCGGGACAGGGTCTGCGCGGGCAGCGGCTGGCGCGTGGTGAGCATCGGCAGGCCAAGGGGCCGGTAGAACGCCCGCACCCGGCGCGGCGAGGCCAGGTCCGATTTGGTCAGCACGAGCAGCGGGTCAAGGCCGGCGTCGTAGGCGGCGACCAGGCAGCGGTCAACGAACCGGAGCCGGGGCACCGGATCGGCGAGCGCGCAGACGATCACCATCTGGTCCGCGTTCGCCACGATGATCCGCTCCAGCGGATCGGTGTCGTCCGGGGAGCGCCGCAGGACGCTGGTGCGCTCGGCGACCCGCACGACGCGTGCCAGCGTGCCTGGCGCGCCCGAGGTGTCGCCGGCCAGCGCCACCCGGTCCCCGACCACGACCGAGTTGCGGCCGAGCTCGCGGGCCTTCATGGCGGTCACCATCCGGCTGCCGCCGTTCGGGTCGTCGATCAGGCAGCCGTACCTGCCGCGGTCGACGTTGACGACGAACCCCTCGATCGCGCTCTCGTGCGCCGGGCGGCGCCTGGTGCGCGGCCGGGACCCGCGGCCAGCGCGGACCGGGACGTCATCCTCGTCGAGGTCGGCGGAACGGCTCCTCAGAAGTCCCCCCTGACGAGTTCCGCCCACAGGGCCGTGAAGTCGGGGAAGGTCTTACCGACCGTGGCGGCGTTCAGCACCTCGATGCCTGGCACGGCCAGGCCGAGAACGGCCGCCGCCATCACCATGCGGTGATCGTCGTAGCTGTCGAACGCGTGCCCGCCGGCGCGCAGCGGGCGTGGCCTGACTGTCAGGCCGTCCGGCTGTTCCGCGACGTCGCCGCCGAGCGCGTTGATCTCCTTGGCGATCGCGGCCAGCCGGTCGGTCTCCTGCGCCCGCGTGTGCCCCACGCCCGTGAGCACCGAAGGGCCGCTGGCCAGCGCGGCGAGCGCGGTCAGCGGCAGGCACAGCTCGGGGATGTCGCGCAGGTCCGCCGCGATGCCGCGGATCGTGCCGGTCCCGGTGACGGTCAGCCCGTCGGGGCCGAGCGAGCAGTCCGCGCCCATCCGGGTGAGCACGTCGCGGATCGCGTCCGCGGCCTGCAGGCTGTCGCGCGGCCAGTCCCGCACGGTGACGGACCCGCCGGTGACCAGCGCCGCCGCGAGGAACGGGCCCGCGTTGGACAGGTCGGGCTCGACGGTGAAGTCGCCCAGGTTGACCGGGCCGGAACGCACTCGCCAGGTGCTCGGCCGCGTCCCCGCGCCGACCTCCACTTCCGCGCCTGCCGCGCGCAGCATCCGGACGGTCATCTCGATGTGCGGCAGCGACGGCAGCGGCGGCCCCTCGTGGTGCACCTCGGCGCCAAGCACGAAGTGCGGTGCGGCCAGCAGCAGCCCGGACACCAGCTGGGATGAGCCGGACGCGTCGAGCGTGACATTGCCGCCGCGGACGGTGCCGGACCCGCGCACCGTGAACGGCAGCGCCGCCCGCCCGCCGTCGTCGATGTCGGCGCCGAGCGCGCGCAACGCGACGAGCAGCCCGCCCACCGGCCGTTCCCGCGCCCGCGGGTCGCCGTCGAACTCGGCCGACGCCGTGGTCAGCGCCGCTACCGCGGGAAGGAAGCGCAGCACAGTCCCGGCGTTCCCGACGTCGACCCGCACCGAGCCAGTGGCCTGGAGCCCGCCAGAGACGGCCAGGTCCGTTCCGGATTCCCTTATCGAGCACCCGAGGGCCTGCAGCGCCGCTACGGCGAGGCTGGTGTCGCGGGCCTTCAGCGGCCCGCGGATCACAGCCGCGGAGTAGCTGAGGGCGGCGAGCACCAGGGCGCGGTTGGTGATCGACTTGGAACCTGGCAGCCGCAGCCGGGCGCGCACCGGTCGATGGGCGGCAGGGGTGTGCCAGCGTCCGGAGTCCATAGACCTGAGCGTATCGCCGGCGGGTTCGCGCCGGCAGGCAAGTGCAGCCGCGGCGAGTGCCGCGGTCCCCGGCGGGTTTGGCGGCGGCGTTTTCTGGTTATGACTTGCCAATCCGACTTCTACCGGGCGATAAGGGAAGTCGGCGGGTTCCTGCGAACAGGGAAGGGTCCATGTGCGGTCGGTTCGTCTCTGCCCGAAAGCGGCTTGAGCTCCTCGAGGAGTTCGCCGTGGAGCGCGACCGCGTGGGCGAAGACCGCGACCCGGACTACAACGTGGCCCCGACCAAGCGGATCTACGTAGTGGTCGACCGCAAGGATGACGATGAGCTCCGCACACGGCAACTGCGCCTGCTCCGCTGGGGGCTCGTGCCGTCCTGGGCGAAGGACACCTCCGGCGGTGCCCGGATGATCAACGCGCGCGCCGAGACGGTCGCGGTCAAGCCGGCGTTCCGCGGCGCGTTCGGCCGCCGTCGTTGCATCATCCCCGCCGACGGCTACTACGAGTGGCAGGCCGCCGGCAAGGCCAAGAAGCCCTTTTACATATACCGAACGGACGGTGGAATCCTCGCCTTCGCCGGCATTTACGAGCTGTGGCGGGACGAGTCAGTGCCAGCCGACCACGAGCACGCCTGGTACTGGTCGGGGGCGATTATCACCACCGACGCGGCTGACGACATCGGCAAGATTCACGACCGGACGCCGATGGTGATAGCGCCGGAAAGCTGGGCGGACTGGCTTGACCCGGCCAACAACGACAAAGAACTGCTGCTCGCGACAATGCTGCCCGCCACATCCTCGGGGGCGGGCGGCCTGAGGTCGCACCCCGTTTCAACGGCCGTCAACTCTGTACGGAACAACGGGCCGGGTCTCGTCGAGCCGCTCGTCGATGACGGTTCGCCGGCCTCCGGGCCGGCCCCCGGGCCGGGTTCCGGCGAAGGGGAGCGGCCCCCCCTGTTCTGAGCCCGCGGTGTCGGGCGGCGCGGTTTCCGCCGTGCCCGCAGGCACCGCGGACAGGAGGCGAGGACTTGCCATGGAAATCAGCGTTGCCCGCAAGCGCCTAGAGGAAATGCGCGACGACCTGGAGAGGACGGTCGCGGTACTGGAGGGTGAACATCCGCTGGTCCGGGGTGGATCCGCGGAGGCGGGCGACGCTGGCGCGAACCTGACCGAGGCGGACCGCAACCAGGCTGCCGTGCAGGCGGCGCTGACGCAGCGCGCGGAGGTGGCCGCCGCGCTTGCCCGGGTGGACGAAGGAAGCTACGGGCGGTGCGTGGACTGCGGGCACCCGGTGCCCGACGCCCGCCTCGAGGCACGCCCGGCTACCGCCAGGTGCGTGCCGTGCCAGTCGCGGCTGGACCGGCGCCGGCGTTAGCGGCGGGCGCAGATGATCAGCTGGTTGCCTACCGAGTCGTCACTGCGGGCGCTCAGTTCCGCCGTCACGAGCCTGCCGAAGCTTCCCGGGTCGCGGGCCAGCAGGTAGCTGACCGTCCGCCGCGAGAACACCGTGCGCGGGCGGATCCAGCTCACGTGCAGCCCGTTGCCTGTGAACAGCTCGCGCAGTTGCTCGGCCCCGTAGCAGCGGGTGATGGTGCCGTCCGGCCACGGGACGAGCACGACGTCCGCGTTGGGGACGTCGACCAGGTGCGGCCAGCGGTGCTGCTCCGCGAGCACCGCCATGCCGAGGGTCAGCGAGTCAACGCAGGCGAGCACGCTGCCGCCGGGCCGCAGCACGCGCGCGATCTCGCCGACAAGCGCCTCGGCGGCGATGCGCCGCGACAGCGTGCGGTCCTCGGCGATCACGCCGTCGGCGCAGCCGTCGGCGAGGAATTCAAGTCCGCTGGCGTCGGCGGCTACCGTGCCCAGGCGCCCGGTGACCTCGAGCCCGGCGCCGGGCGGCGCCGGGGTGCCAGGTTCGACCACTCGCAGCACGCTGTGGCCGGCGCAGGCCGCCACTTCTGCGGCCCGCGCGGACGGGCCGGAGATGTCGACGAGCAACCGGCTCCCGTGCGGCAGCCACGTGGTGAGCTGGGCGCGGGAGACCGCGGCGTGGAAACGCGAGTAGGAGTCCGCCGCAGGATCGGTGTCCTGCACGGCACTGGTGCTTGCGCGCACGGGGTTGCTCCTGGCCGGGTGCGCCCGCTCGCGGGGCGCCCTCGGTCCTTACCCTTCCCCACGCCGGGCGTTCCATCCCTGGCCAGCGGGGAATCCAGGATGGAACATGGCGTGCCGGGCCGGAATTGCCCGGCACCCGGCGGTGTTGAACGCGGCATGGCTGTTGCCTCACCGCCGAAGAAGCCCGGCGGCACCACGTCCTCGCCTGGCCCTCGGTCACGCCGGCACTTCCCCTGGCGGGCCGGCCGGGTATCCTCTTACGGTCTTCGCACGCTGCGCGACGTCGCGGCGCAGGGCGAGGAGGAGAACCGCGAGGGGGTGAGTCCCGTGTCAGAGACGCTACAGGAGCGCGGCGAGCGCTTCGAAGCAGATGTCCTGCCTTACCTGGACCAGCTTTACTCCGCCGCCCTCCGGATGACGCGGAACCCGGCGGACGCCGAGGACCTTGTGCAGGAGACGTTCGCCAAGGCGTACGCGTCCTTCCACCAGTTCCAGCAGGGGACGAACCTCAAGGCCTGGCTGTTCCGGATCCTCACCAACACGTTCATCAACACCTACCGCAAGCGGCAGCGGGAGCCGCAGCGGTCGGGGTCGGACGAGGTGGAGGACTGGCAGCTCGCGCGGGCGGCCTCGCACAGCTCGGGCGGGCTGAAGTCGGCGGAAGCCGAGGCGCTCGAGCGGCTCCCCGACTCCGACATCAAGACCGCGCTGCAGAGCCTGCCAGAGGAGTTCCGGATCGCGGTCTACCTCGCCGACGTCGAGGGATTCGCGTATAAGGAAATCGCCGACATCATGGGGACGCCGATAGGTACCGTGATGTCACGGCTGCACCGCGGTCGCCGCCAGCTGCGGGAGCTGCTCCAGGACTACGCCAGCGAGCGTGGTCTGGTTCGGGCGCAGGCTGCCGGCGCTGAGCTTGGAAGCGCTCAGGCCGAGGCCGCTGGGGCCGAGGAGGGCAGGTCATGAGCTGCGGGAACCCGCATGACGTACCGTGCAGCGAGGTGCTTGACCGCATCTACTGGTACCTGGACGGGGAGATGTCGGCCGCCGATTGCGAAAGCATCAGGCAGCACCTGGACGAGTGCTCGCCGTGCCTGCGGGAGTTCGGCCTTGAGGAAGCGGTCAAGCGGCTGGTCGCCAAGCATTGCGGCTGCGATCCTGTGCCCGACGGGCTGCGCACCAAAGTGCTGGTGCGGATCAGGCAGTTGCAAGCTGAGTTCGAGGTTAGCGAGTAGCCGCCGCGTGTAGCTGCCAGTAGTTGCGGCTGGCTGAGTGCGGCGGCGCGGACGGCTATCCCGAGATGATTGGGGTGCCCTTAAGCTTGCGTTCGCGTGAATTACACCGACGGGATACGGTCGGCCGTTTGTTGCATAGCGTGATCGCATGTTCGCGGTGCGTTCACGATCAGCTTTGGGTCTGCGAGAATTAGCGCGGCCACGTTATCCTGTCTTTGACGGCAAGCCACAAGCTGCCGTCAGCATTTGCGTGAGGGAGGACTATCCCAATGCAGGCACACGGCAAGCCGGCCACGATCACGTGCCGGCCTAGGACACAATGCGTGACCGTCGTGGATGCCTTCGGGGTCTCCTGGGGGTAGCGACGGCGCTTAGCGCGGTTCGGGTCAACTGCCGCTGGCTACGAGGGGGGAGCGTGGGCAAGCTCTCGCGAATCGCCTGGCTGTACATCGGCGCGGTGATAGCCGTCGCCGTGATCGCGATTGCCCTGGGTCCGTTCGGCGGGATCGGGTGGGACAAGGTCGCGGCGCTCGGCCTGCTGCTTATCGCCTGCGAGTCCACCGCGACGCTGCTGAACTCGCGGAACCTCGCCTGGTCCCCCAACAGCACCGCGAGCCTGGCCGCGGTGATCCTGGTCGGCCCCGTCGGGGCCGCGCTGGTCGGCTGCTGCACGCTGCTTGGCATGCGCCGCGGCCCGTCGCCCGCCCAGCGGCTCTTCAACACCGGGATGTTCGCGCTCAGCGCCTATCTCGCGGGCCGCACGTACCTGTTGTTCGGCGGCCACGTGGGCACGCCGACGCCCATTTCGTTTCCCGCCATCATCGGGCCGTTCGCCTGCGCGGTGATCGTGCACGTGGCCGTGAACTTCTCGCTGCTGCGCGGGGTGCTCTGGATCACCAGGGAACCCGGGTCCGCGCTCGGCCGGGTGGGGCTCGACCTCAAGCTGCTGCTCACCGACATGGGCTACGCCGCGTTCGGCCTGCTGATCGCCGCGCTGTGGAGCGTGCTCGGCCCGTTCACCCCGGTCCTCGTGGTCATCCCGCTGCTCGTGGCCCGCTGGGCCGTGGCACAGTTCGCCGCGCAGCAGCGAGCCTACGAGGCGACGGTCAGCGCGCTGTGCCAGGCCGTGGAGACCAAGGACTTCTACACCCGGGGTCATAGCGAGCGGGTCTCCAGGGGATCTGTGATGATCGCCCGCGAGATCAGGATGCGCGCCGAACGCGTCGAGGCGATCAGGTACGCGGGGATGCTGCACGACGTGGGCAAGCTCGGCGTTCCGACGTCCGTCCTGCAGAAGAGCGGCTCGCTGACCGACGACGAGTACGCCGCCATCCAGTTGCACCCGATGCGCGGGCTTGACATCGTGCGGGAGATCGGGTTCCTCGACGAGGCGCTGGCGGGGATCATGCACCACCACGAGCGGATCGACGGCAGGGGCTACCCGATGGGCCTGGCGGGCGATGAGATACCCGAGTTCGCCCGCGTGCTCGCGGTGGCGGACGCGTTCGACGCGATGACGTCGACCAGGTCCTACCGCGGGGCGCGGCCGGTGCCTGAGGCGATAGCCGAGCTGCGCAAGTGGGCGGGCACCCAGTTCGACCCCGCCTTCGTCGACGCCTTCGTCACCGCGATAGAGCGCGACGGCTGGCGGACACCCGAGGCCACGCCGGCGGGCGCGGACCAGACGGCCGCCACTGACGTCCTGTCCGCGGGAGGGTTGTCCGCGGGCGTCCTGTCCGCGGGCGTCCTGTCCGCGGGAGGGTTGTCCGCGGGAGGGTTGTCGGCGGGAGGGTTGTCGGCGGGTGTCCTGCCCGTGGGCGGCGTGCCCGGGGCCGCCCCGCCCGCGGACGCGCTGACGGGCAACGGCCAGGCCGGCAAGGCGGCAAGCGCGGACGGCGAGCCTGGAAGCGAGCTAGCCGATCCCGCGGGTCCGCTGCGCGCCATTGAGAGCCACTGATGTCGGTGGCTTCGCCACGGCATGAGCCGCGGGGGTTCCCGCGGCAGGTCCTGGATTCCGGCCAGTCGCTGCTCGTCCTGTTCGCGGGCGTGCTGCTCATCGCCGCGGTCGCGCAGACCGCCGCGGTGGGCGTCCGCGACGTGCGCGCCGCGCTCGCGTTCGGCGGGCTGATCGCGTTCGGCGAGCTGCTACGGCTGAACCTGCCGGGCGACCGGGAGGCCGCGCCCATCGCCACGGCGGGCGCGCTTGCGTACGCGCTGCTCATCCGCATCGGCAATAGCCCGGTCAGGCTGGACCCTGAGCAGGTCATCGCGGTGTCCGCCATCGGGATGATCATCGGAGCGCTGCCGCACGTGGCGGTCGGCCGACCCACCCGGCTGTCCGCGATGGCGGCACAGCTGGTGTCGGTCGCCTGCGTGGCCGCGGTATTCCGCCCGCTCGCGAACGCCTCGCTGATCGGCAGCCGCTGGTGGTCCGAGCTGCCGGTGATGTTCTCGCTTGTCATCGTGGGCTGGCTGGTCAAGGCGGTCATCGTCGCGCTCATCCGGACGGACGCGCTGCGCGCCAGGTTCGGCGTGATGCTCTTGGACGAGTTCCGCGTGCAGCTGCCGGTCGGCGCCGCGGTGGGCGCGTCCGCGCTGCTCATCGCCTTCGCCGCCGAGGTGATGGGGCTCGCGGCGGTCGCGGTCTTCACCGCGCCGCTGCTGGTCACCCAGGTGGCGCTGCGCAGGTACACCGGGATCAGGGCCACCTACCTGCAGACGGTGCGCGCGCTGGCGAGGGTGACCGAGATCGGCGGGTACGTGGAGATCGGGCACTCGGCCCGGGTGGCCAAGCTCGCGGTGTCCATCGGGCGCGAGCTGGGCATGCCGGAGCCCGCGCTGCTCGAGCTTGAGTACGCCGCGCTCATGCACGACATCGGCCAGCTGTCGCTGCGCGAACCCATCCCGGGCGGCGCGACGGTGCTCGTGGTCAGGGAAGAGCAGCGGCGGATCGCCGAATACGGCGCCGAGGTCATCCAGCAGGCCCGCGTCCTGGACACGGTGGCCGACATCGTGCGGCGGCAGAGCGACCCGTGCCGGCCGGGGGACAGGGGCGAGGAGCCGCCGCTGAGCAGCCGCATCATCCGCGCGGCCAACGCGTTCGACGACCTGGTGGGCAGTTCGGTGGAGCCCAGCCGGGCGGCGGCGGCCGTGCAGCGCCTGCGGCTCGACACCGCGTCCGAGTACGACCCGCACGTGATCGAGGCGCTGAGCAGGCTGGTGAGCAGGCGCTCGGTACTCGGGCCGTAACGCCGTCCGGTGGCGCCGCCCGCGGCAGACCCCGGTCGGGTACGCTCCTCCTGACGTAACGCCGGGCAGCGCCCGGGCCCGGCGAAGCCGGGGGAGACGAAGGAGCCTGCTGTGGCGGAGGTCCGCGCGGAGATGGTCGCGAACGTGTGGCGCGTGCTCGTGGCAGAAGGCGACCACGTCGACGACGGCGACACGCTGGTGATCCTGGAGTCCATGAAGATGGAGATCCCGGTCCTCACCGAGACCAGCGGGGTGGTCGCCAAGCTGCACGTCGCCGAGGGCGACGTCGTCCAGGAAGACGACCTGATCGCCGTCATCGACTAGCCGCCGGGGCGCGCGGTCCGGGGTCAGACGCCGGTCGTGGACCGCGGATACTCGGCGGAGACGTCGGTGACGATGTTGACCAGGTACGGGACGCCGGACGCGAACGCCCTGCGCAGCGCCGGGCCGATCTGCCCAGGGGCGGTGACCAGTTCCCCCGCGCCGCCGAGGGCGCGCACCACCTCGTCGTAGCGGGTACCCGGCCGCAGGTCGGCGGCGACGTCGTAGCCGTACACCGCCCGCATCGGCCCCTTCTCAAGGCCCCACGCGCCGTTGTTGCCGCAGACGATCACCACGGGCAGGTCATGTCGCACCAGCGTGTCCACGTCGATCAGCGACAGCCCCGCCGCGCCGTCGCCAAGCAGCAGCACGACCTGGGCTGACGGGTGTGCAAGCCGTGCGGCGACCGCGTAGCCCAGGCCCGTGCCCAGGCATCCGAACGGTCCCGGGTCCAGCCACCTGCCAGGCTTGCTCGGCTCGACGTGGCGGCCGGCGAACGACACGAAGTCGCCGCCGTCGCCGATCACCACGGCGTCGTCGTCGAGCGCCTTGAGCAGCTCTCCGTAGACGCGGACCGGGTGCACCGGTTCGGCGTCGCTGGCGAGCAGCGCCGCGTCCGCGGCGACGGCCGCGGCCGCGGACGCACGCAGCCGCGGCAGCCAGTCAGGGTCGGCCCCAGGCCGGGCCTCGCCGGCGAGCGCGGTGAAGAAGGCGGTCAGGTCGCCCGCCGCGGCGGCGGCCAGCGGGCAGTGCTCCGCGAGCATGCCGCGCTCGTCGGCGACGTGCACCACGTTGGCCGGCTCGTCCCCCGGGCCGAACGACCCGTAGCGCAGCCGGAAGTCCAGCGGCACCCCCGCCACGATCACCAGGTCCGCCGCCGCGAAGGCGATCGACCTGGCACGGGTGACGAGCAGTTCGTGCCCGCCGGGCAGCACGCCCCGGGCCTGGCCGTTCGTGATCACGGGCAGCCGAAGCGCCTGCGCGGCCTGCCTGGCCGCGTCTTCGGCGCGGCCGAGCCACACGTCCGAGCCGAGCACGAGGACGGGCCGCCGGGCCCCGGCAAGCAGCGCGGCGATCCGGCTGACCTCGCCGGGGTCGGGCGCCGCGGCGGGGGCCGGCCCGCCCTGCGGCAGTTCCTCCCCGGCCTGGTCGTAGATCGTCTCAAGCGGGAAGTCGCAGAACACCGGCCCGCGGTGCGGGGTCAGCGCGATCCGGAACGCCTCGTCCACCGACGCGGCGACGCGCCCCTTGTCATGCTCGGTCCACGCGCGCTTGGTCACCGTCGCGAGCACGGGGACGTGGTCCATCTCCTGCAGCGCACCGCTGCCCCACAAGTAGTCAGGGGCGCGGCCGCCGAGCAGCACAAGCGGCGCGCCGTTGAACCAGGCCGTGGTGACGGCGCTGACGCTGTTGGTGACGCCAGGGCCCGCCGTGACCACCGCGAGGCCGGGCCCGCGGGTCAGCCTGGCCGTGGCCTCGGCCGCGAACACCGCCGTCTGCTCGTGCCGCACGTCCACCAGGCGCAGCGGCGGGTCCGCCTTGACGGCGCCGTCGTACAGCGGGAACACGTGGCCGCCGGACAGCGTGAACATCGCGGTCACGCCGTACCGCTGCGCCACCGCGACGGCGCGCGCGCCGCCATGCCCGGTTATCCCTGTCACCGGGCTGACGTTACCCTGTTAGTCCCCGGGGGGCGACCCCCCGGTGACCCCCCGCAAAGGGGGGACTGCCCGTCCCCCCTTTCACCCCCCTGGCCCCCCGGTGACTCCCCTCTCACCCCTCCGGCTCTGGCAGCTCACCATCAACCACAAGGGTCACTGGCGCCCACTTCGCACACTCCTCGCATGGACAAATCGCCCAAAACGGACTCCAAAATGGTCACAGAGTGTGCGAAGTCGCGCTCGCGTGACTCCTAAAGGATGGGCGGCCCCAGGCTCCGGCTCCCATAACCCCTGCGGACGCTCACCGCCGAGGTGCGGCGCTAGCGCGACCCTGGCCATGGCCAGGAACGCGGCCCGGTCGAGGATGCCCGCGCCTTCCGGCAGCACGCCGGCCAGCGGTTCGCCCGCGACGGCCCGCAGGTCGGCCAGGTTTTCCAGCTCGGCCAGGCCGGGCTGGCGCGGCCAGCTGCCGATCACGACGCCGTAGCGTCGCAGGCCGCGCATCGCGAGCGCCTCGCACGTGAGCGCGGTGTGGTTGAGCGTGCCGAGTCCGGGAGCCGTCACCACGAGCACGGGCGCGCCCAGGGCGCTGGCGAGGCTGGCGATCGTCCGGCCAGCCGGGTCGTAGCGCACCAGCAGGCCGCCTGCGCCCTCGACCAGGACCAGGTCCCGGGATCGCGCGAGTTTCTTCACGTAGTCAACCGCGCCGTCCATGTCCAGCGGCGGCAGGCCGGAAGTGCGCGCGGCAGCCTCAGGCGAGAGCGGGTCGGGGAAGCGGGCGAACTCGTGGGTGTCGGTGACGCCGGAGAGCCGCTCGACGGTTTCGACATCGGGGGCGTCCGCCGCGTCGCTGCCGGTTTGCGCGGGCTTGACGACGGCGACGCGCGCGCCGCGCGCCTGGGCGAGCACGGCGACCGCAGCCGTCACGACCGTCTTGCCCACGCCGGTGCCTGTGCCGGTGATCACCAGGATCCCGCGCGGCGCCGCCGGGTCGGTCATGAGGGAGGAGTCCGCCGCAGCCTGGTGATGAACTTGTACCGGTCGCCGCGGTACCAAGACTGCGCCCATTCCACCGGCAGGCCGGCGGAGTCGATCGCGTGCCGGGACAGCAGCAGCAGCGGGATGCCCGGGTCGACGGCGAGCAGCCTGGCGTCATGCGGGTCGGCCAGCACGGTCTCGATGGTCTCCTCGGCCTCGGCCAGCTGGATCCCGTATCCGGAGCGCAGCGTTTCGTACAGCGACGCGTGCCGCTCCAGCTGCCTGCGCAGGCCGGGGAAACGGCGGGCGGGCAGGTGTGACGTGTCGATGGACATCGGCTCGCCGTCGGCGAGCCGCAGCCGGTGGATGCGCAGCACGCGGCCGCCCGGCCTGATGTCGAGGAGCGCGGCGAGCTGCTCGTCGGCCGCGACGTACCCGATCTCGAGGATCTTCGTCTCCGGGTGCAGGCCATGCTGCCGCATGCCTTCGGTGTAGCTGGCCAGCTCGAGCACCTGCGCGACCTTCGGCTTGGCGACGAAGGTGCCCTTGCCCTGCATGCGCAGCAGCCGGCCCTCGATCACCAGCTCCGCGAGCGCCTGCCGCACCGTAGTCCGGGACGTCGCGTAAAGCCTGGCCAGTTCCCGCTCAGGCGGCACCGGGCTGCCTGGTGACATCGCCGAGGTGAACTCGAGCAACTGCTTTTTCACCTGGTAGTACTTCGGCAGCCGAAGTACGGTCGGCGACGTGCCGAGAGTGGCCGGCTTGCCGGGAAGCGGTGCGCTAGGGTCGCCTGCGCTGTCCTCGGCCGGTATCGGAGACAGGCTCATGTTGTGTTCCTTCCCGCGTTTGCGGTATTCCGGCAATAATCCCTCACGATGGCCAGTGCGCGCGACGCTACGGCGAGGTCGTTTTCCGTCAGCGTGGCCCGTCCGGTGAGCCGCAGGCACGCGCCGCCCGCCGGAACCGAGGGCGGCCGGAAGCAGCCGGCCCGCACGCCGTGCGCGGCACAGGCACGCTGCGCGGCCAGCGCGGCACGCGGATCGCCAACGACGACCGCCGCGACAGCGGCGTCCGGCGGGGCGACGACCAGGCCCAGGTCCGCTGCCACGCCGGCCAGCCTGGCGGTGCTGCGCCGTGCCAGGACGGGCAGGCCAGGTTCGGCGCGCAGCACGCGGAGGGCGGCGAGCGCGGCGGCGGCCGACGGCGGAGCCAGGCCGGTGTCGAAGATGAACCCCCGCCCGGTGTCCACGAGAGTCTGCGTGACCTCGTCAGCGGCGAGCACCGCGCCACCCTGGCCGCCGAGCGCCTTCGACAGCGTGATGGTCCGCACGACGTCTGGCTCGGCCGCGATCCCGGCGTCGTGCGCCGCGCCGCGCCCGCCGTCCCCGAGCACGCCGAAGGAGTGCGCCTCGTCGACCACAAGCAGCGCCCCATGGCGGCGCGCGACCGCGTGCAGTGCCGCGAGTGGCGCGAGGTCGCCGGCCACGGAGAACACTGCCTCCGTGACGACCAGGGCACCTTCCTCCGCGCGGCTGGCCAGCGCTGCGGCGACTGCTGCCGCGTCCGCGTGCGGGGTCACCTGCAACCGCACCCCCCGGCCGCGCGCCAGGCGGCAGGCGTCGATCAGGGAGGCGTGGTTGCGCTCGTCGGACACGATCAGGACGCCGTCGCCAAGCGCTGCGGCGAGCGCGGTCACGACGGTCAGGTTGGCCAGGTAGCCCGAGGAGAAAGCCAGGGCGGTGCGGGCCCCGGCGAAGTCCGCGAGATCCTCCTCGAGCTCGGCGTGCAGCGCGGTCGTCCCGGTCACCAGCCGGGACCCCGTTGCCCCGGCCCCCCACGTGCCTGCCGCCGCGGCGGCGGCCGCGGCCAGCCTTGGGTCGCCTGACAGGCCGAGGTAGTCGTTGGACGCCAGGTCAAGCGCTGTATCGGCGGGGGTGCGGGGAACGAGCCGCCGTCGGAGCCCGGCGGCGTCGCGGGCGGCCGCGGCGGTGCGCAGCCGGGCCAGCGGGTCGGGCGTCTGGGATACGGAACCGTGCATGCGGGAATAATGTCAGGTCGCGTCCTGGCGGGGAAATTCCGCCCCTCCGGCGCGTGTCATTATGGAAAAGTGCCGACGCTCACCGATCTCGCCAGGAACTACACGAGCCTGTCTGGCGCCGACCTGGAGTGGCTGCACTCCCTCGTGTCCGACTGGCAGCTCCTCGCCGACCTGTCGTTCGCGGACCTGATCCTGTGGGTGCCGCTGCGCGCGCCCGACGGCGCGCTTGACTCGGGCTGGGTGGCCGTCGCGCAGATGCGGCCGACGACGGGGCCTACTTCCTTCCCCGACGACGTGGTCGGGGAGCAGATCGGGCCAGGATGGCGGCCGCTGCTCGACACGGCACGCGGTGAGCGGCGGATCTGGCGGGAGAGCGATCCCGACTGGACCAGCGGCGTTCCTGTGCGCGCCGAGGCGATCCCGGTGACCAGGGAGGGGCGGGTCATCGCGGTTATCGAGCGGTCGACGAACCTGAACTCGGCGCGCACGCCGAGCAGGCTTGAGCTCACTTACCTGCAGGGCGCCGACGACCTGGCGCGCATGGTGTCGGAGGGCACGTTCCCGTACACCGGCCAGGACACCACGCTGGTCCGCTCGCCTCGGGTCGGGGACGGCCTGCTGCGCCTCGACAGCGCTGGCCGGGTCACCTACGCGAGCCCGAACGCGCAGTCCGCCTATCGCAGGCTCGGGCTGACCGCTGACCTGATGGGCGGGGAACTCGGGCCGGCGACCGCGCAGCTGAGCACGCCAGGGGAGCCTGTCGACGAGTCGCTGATGCTCGTCGCCCGCGGCCGGGCTCCGCTGGAGACGGAGATCGACGGCAACGGCGCGGTCGTGCAGCTGCGGTCCATCCCGCTGGTTGTGGCGGGTCAGCGGACCGGTGCGCTGGTCCTGGTCAGGGACGTCACGGAGTTGCGCCGCAGGGAGCGCGAGCTGCTGACCAAGGAAGCCACGATCCGCGAGATCCATCACCGGGTCAAGAACAACCTGCAGACTGTCGCGGCACTGTTGCGGCTGCAGGCCAGGCGGCTGCACGCGCCCGAGGCACGCGCGGCGCTTGAGGAGGCGGTGCGGCGAGTCGGGTCGATCGCGATCGTCCACGAGACCTTGTCCCACGCTCCTGAGGAGATCGTGGATTTCGACGACATCGCTGACCGGGTTGCCATGATGGCTGGCGAGGTGTCATCGCCGGAGGTGCGGGTGACGCCGAAGATCACCGGCCAGTTCGGCATGCTGCCCGCGTCCGTGGCCACGCCGGTGGCGATGGTGCTGACCGAACTGCTGCAGAACGCGCTGCAGCACGGGTTCGGCGGGCTGGCCTGGCGCGGCGGCGCTGAAGGCGGATTCATCAAGGTGCTCGCCGCGCGGGCTCCAGAGCAGCTCACGGTCACGGTGAGCGACAACGGGGCCGGCCTTCCGGCCGATTTCGATGTGGAGAACACCACGAGCCTCGGACTGCAGATCGTCAGGACGCTGGTGGTGGCCGAGCTTGGCGGCCGGCTCAGCATCACGCCCCGGCCGGGGGGCGGAACCGTAGCGGTCGTTGACCTGCCGGTCCGCTACGAACCGCAGCCACGCCAGGGCTGAGGCTCGTTAACTGATTCAGATGATGGTGTGTGCGGTGGTGGATCAGCCGGTCTCGCGCGGTTCCACTGGTCAGACGTGAGCGCGCGCCCGCAGTCGCAGCGTGCGGCGCTTGAGCGCGCGTCGCTCGTCCTCGCTCATGCCGCCCCACACGCCGGCATCCTGACCGGTGTCGATGGCCCACCGCAGGCAGTCCTCAACCACCGCGCAACGCCGGCACACCTGCTTGGCTTCTTCAATCTGGAGGAGCGCGGGACCGCTGTTTCCGATCGGGAAGAACAGCTCAGGATCTACCTCACGGCAGGCGGCAACGTGACGCCAGTCCATGATGTCCACTCCTTCTCGGCGCAGCGGCTGGTCAGCATGCGGTCCGCCACTCGCCACGTCAGTGCTTGTGAAGCATTTCACGAGCTAGGCCATATGTCGGGAACGTTTTGTTATTCCCGATCTTGGTGGTGCCGATCCGGTCCCGTCTGGGTATCAACCGACGCCCGGGCGCTCTCAGGAGGGTGACGCACCCTTGTCAGTCACGCTCGTACACGCGGGCCAACGTCTCCCCAGGCACCGGATCTAGCCTCTCAACAGGGCAGAGCCAGCGCAAGAGGGCGGGGCAAACGAGTCTTGCGAATTTGATGTCAGATCGATCACATCAAGTGTGTCATGTCACGCTATGACACGGAGCGCGTCCGGAACGAACCGGAACGCGACTACCTCTGTCTCGCCGAGATATTCGCCGTCAATGTGAAAAGCGATCGGACGGTCGGCGCGAAACGTGAGCTCGGTCAGCGCCACCGCGCTCACCACGTCGCGCCCGGACGGGAGCGGCGTGTTCGCGTGCATCATGTGCCCGAGGGCCGCAAAGGTGGTCAGCGTGCGCAGCCGCCGGAGCGCGAACACGTCGAGGCCGGAGTTGAAGTCGGTGTTCGCGGTGGGACGGACCGGATGGCTGCCGAGGTAGGTCCACGGCGAACTGTTCGTAACCACCCCCATGAACAGGCCGGTGACCGGCGGCTGGCCCAAGGCGTCCAGGGTAAGCGCGGGACGGCGCCGGTCGGTGATCGCGTAATAGCGCCGCAACGCGGTCCGCAGGTACAGCATCGTTGACGCATGCTTGCCGCTGGCCCGCCACCGCTCGACGTCCGCCACGACTTCGGCGTCGAGGCCGAGCCCGGCGCTGAACGTGAAGTACCGGTCCGTGGCGAGCCCCAGCCCGATCGTGCGCCAGATCCCGCTGTCCACCGCCGCCAGGATCCGCCGGACCGCGACGGCCGGATCCGCCGGCATCCCGAGCGCGCGCGCGAACACGTTGGCGCCACCGCCTGGCACGGGCGCTATCGCCGGCCGCGCCGTGGCACCGGTGAGTCCTGAGGGCTCGATGGTCCTGTCCGCGACGTCGGCTGCCCCGGCGACGCCGACGGCTGCCGTCGCGCCTTTGGGCGACGCCGTGGCACCGCACGGCGGCCCGGGGTAGTCCTGGATCCGCGTGTTCATCAGCCCGTTGACGACCTCGTTGACCGTTCCGTCGCCGCCGAACGTCACGACAAGGTCATATCCTTGAGCCGCCGATGCGACGGCAAGGTCACGTGCGTGACCGCGGTACCGTGTCTGGGCCGTCTCCAGCTCAAGCCGGGAGCCCAGTTCGCGGACTACCTGGCCGGCGTCGCGCCCGGTCATGGAAGTCGCGCGAGGATTGATAATCAGCAGCGCGCGCACGTTGCTCAGGTTAACGGTGCCCGAAAGGATGCGAGACTATGGGTATGCGTTCGCCAAAAGGCGCCGCCCCGAAGCCCCCGGCAGCGACGTCCCCGGCAGCGGCGCCCCCGGCCCCGGCGGCCCGCCGCCCCCCGATGCTCGCGCTTGCTGCCCTCGTGCTCGTCCTGGAAGCCGTCGGCCTGACCATCGCGGGCGTGCTCATCGCGGCCGACACCGCGGCGGGGCGGTCCTGGCA
>NZ_JASIAL010000383.1:0-15937 GCF_030042015.1 Trebonia sp.
CCTGCGGGTCGGCGCTGCGCCGGGCGAAGTAGGCGGTCACCGCCGCCACGTTCGCCCGGTAGAGCCGCTCGAACTCGGCCGCCGCGCCACCGCCGGCGCTCCGCTCCCTGATCGCGGCCCCGCGACCCGCTGCCGATGTTTTCTCGGTCACACCTGTAGTTGCCTCTTTGCCGCCGCCGCGTCACGCGCCGGGCTGCCACCCGGCGCCACCTTAGCCGACACCCGTACCGCGCCAAGCCCGCCGCCACGGACGGCCGGGCACCTGGGGCTGGGCGAGCGGACGTAATTCATATACGATTCTTCCTGCGATGGCAGAACAGCCGCTGGCAGGCCAGCATCCCAAGCCTCCGTCGAAAATCGTCGCGGTGCACTCGAGCTACCGCAGCCGGGCGATGGAGCGCGGCAGCCTTCCGCCGTGGCCGTCGTACTTCCTCAAGCCGCCGAACACGATCGCGGCTGACGGCGACCAGGTCAAGCGGCCGCCGGGGTGCGAGCTGCTCGCGTTCGAGGGCGAGGTCGCGCTGATCATCGGCGCCAGGACCACGCGGGTCACCGCGCACGAGGCGTGGGACCGCGTCGGGTGGGTGACCGCGGCCAACGACTTCGGGGTCTACGACCTGCGCTACGCCGACAAGGGCTCGAACGTCCGGTCCAAGGGGATCGACGGGTTCACGCCGCTCGGCCCCCGGCTGCTCGACGCGCGCGCGATCGACGCCGAGCGCGTCCGGCTGCGCGCCTGGGTGAACGGCGAGCTGCTGCAGGACTCGGTCAGCGGGGACGACATGCTGTTCTCCTTTGCCGACATCGTGGCGGACATCTCCCGGCTCACCACCCTCGAGCCAGGCGACGTGATCCTGACGGGCACCCCGACCGGGTCCACGGTCGTCAGGCCGGGGGACCTCGTCGAGGTCGAGGTGACCGCCCCAGGGCGCGGCGGCGCCGGACTGACGACAGGCCGGCTGCGCAGCCCCATCGCGGAGGCGGACTACGACCTCAGCCCGCCCGGCGCGATGCCCAAGCCCGACGACGCGCAGCGCGAGGCGGCCTACGGGACACGCGGCGCGCCCGGCGTGGTGCCCGCCGACTCCCCCGCCGACTCCCCCGCCGGGCTGCTCGCGGCGGTCGGCGCGGTGGCGACGGCCACGCTCGCATCGCAGCTGCGCAAGCGCGGCTACGACTCCGTCACGCTCGACCGGCTGCACACCACCCGCCCGGACCTGAAGATGGCCGGCTTCGCCCGCACGCTGCGGTACGTGCCGCTGCGGGAGGACCTGTTCGCCACCCACGGCGGCGGGATGAACGCCCAAAAGCGCGCCGTCGAGCAGGTCAGGGCCAGCGAGGTCCTGGTGATCGAGGCGCGCGGCGACCCGACCGCGGGCACGGTCGGGGACATCCTCGCGCTGCGCGCGCAGGTAAGGGGAGCCACGGGCATCGTCACCGACGGCGCGATCAGGGACTTCGCGGCGCTGAAAAACCTCGCGATCCCGGTCTACTACGCCGCCACCCACCCGGCGGTGCTCGGCAGGCGGCACGTGCCGTGGGAGACCGGCACCACGATCGCCTGCGCGGGGGTGACGATCCAGCCGGGCGACATCATCGCAGGCGACGCGGACGGGGTCATCGTGGTGCCGCGGCACCTGGCCAGGGAGGTGGCGCGGGACGCCGCGGAGCAGGAACGGCAGGAACAGTTCATCGCCGGGCAGGTGGCCAAGGGCGAGCCGATCGACGGCCTGTACCCGATCGGCAGGAAGTGGCAGGCTGCCTACCAGGCCTGGCTAGCAGAAAATGGGGGCAGGCAGACATGAAGTTCCGCAGCGACCCCGCGAAGATCCGCGGCTCGATCGCGCCGGTGGTCTCTCCGTTCACCGCCGAAGGCGCGCCCGACCTCGACGGCCTGCGCACGCTGATCCGCTGGCAGCTAGGCAGCGGCACGCACGGCATCTCGCTCGGCGGGTCGACCGGCGAGCCGAGCGCGCAGACGACGGCCGAGCGCGCGACCGCGATCAGGGCCGCGGCCTTGGAGATCAACGACCAGGTGCCGTTCGTGCCAGGCACCGGCTCGGCCAAGCTGGACGACACGCTGCAGCTCACCGAGGTCGCCAGGCACGCGGGCGCGGACGCGGTGCTGATCATCACTCCCTACTACGCGCGCCCCACCCAGGAAGGCCTGTTCTCCTGGTACTCGACGGTGGCCCGCGAGTTCCCCGACCTGCCGGTGATCGCCTACAACGTGCCGTCGCGCACCGCGGTCGACATCGCGCCAGAGACCGTCGCGCGGCTGCGCAAGGCCCACGACAACATCGTCGGGGTCAAGGAGACCACCAAGGACTTCGAGCACTTCTCCCGGGTGCTGCACGTGGCGGGCCGCGACACGCTGGTCTGGTCAGGGATCGAGCTGCTCTGCCTGCCGCTGCTGTCCCTGGGCGGCGCCGGCTTCGTCAGCGCGACCGCCAACCTCGCGCCCGGCGCGGTGGCGCGGATGTACGAGCACTGGGAGGCCGGCGAGTTCGACAAGGCACGGGACCTGCACTTCGGGCTCCATCCGGTGACCGACGTGATCTTCACCGAGACGAACCCGGCGGCCGCCAAGTGGGTCCTGGCCCAGGCCGGGCTGCTCGCGTCCGGGTTCGTCCGGCCGCCGCTCGTGCCGCTGACCGAACCCGGCCAGCGGCGGGTGCTCGAGCTGCTCGGGCAGGGCGCCGCGGTGCTCGACGGACCGGTGGCGCGGGTGGCAGACGCCACGGCCCGTTCTGACTGATGAAAGGAGCCTCGCCCGTGATCCCGGAAAAGATCTTGCACTTCATCGGCGGGCGGCAGGTGCCCAGCGTGAGCGGGCGGACCTTCGACGTCGCCGATCCGGTGACCAACGCGGTGTACGCGCAGGCGGCGGCGGGCGACACCGACGACGTGGACAGGGCCGTCGAGGCGGCGGCGCAGGCGTTCGCGGCCGGTCCGTGGCCGGGGATGGCGGCCCGGGCGCGGGCGAAGGTGCTCGGCCGGATCGCCGACGCGATCGAGTCGCGCGCCGACGAGCTCGCCTCGCTTGAGACGTTCGACACCGGGCTGCCGATCACCCAGGCTCGCGGGCAGGCCGCCCGGGCCGCGGAGAACTTCCGGTTCTTCGCGGACGTGATCGTGGCCCAGCATGAGGATGCCTTTTCCTCCCCGGCGCAGCTTGGCTACGTGCTGCGCAAGCCGGCCGGCGTCGCCGGGCTGATCACGCCGTGGAACACGCCGTTCATGCTGGAGAGCTGGAAGCTCGCGCCGGCGCTGGCGGCGGGGTGCACGGTCGTGCTCAAGCCCGCCGAGTGGACGCCGCTGTCGGCGAGCCTGCTGCCCGACATCATGACCGAGGCGGGCGTGCCCGACGGGGCGTTCAACGTCGTGCACGGCATCGGCGAGCAGGCGGGCGCGGCGCTTGTCGCCCATCCAGGCGTGCCGCTGATCTCGTTCACCGGCGAGACCACGACCGGGCAGATCATCATGGCCTCGGCCGCGGCGCACCTGAAGGGCCTGTCGATGGAGCTCGGCGGCAAGTCGCCGTGCGTCATCTTCGCCGACGCGGACCTGGACCTGGCGATCGACAGCGCGCTGTTCGGGGTGTTCTCGCTCAATGGCGAGCGCTGCACGGCGGGCTCGAGGATTTTGGCCGAACGGTCCGTGTATGACTCTGTCGTCTCCCGCCTTGCCTCGCGGGCCGCGCGGATTCGCGTGGGGTCTCCGTCGGACCCGGCGACCGAGGTCGGGGCGCTGGTGCACCAGGAGCACTACGAGCGGGTCATGTCCTACGTGGCGGCGGGGGTCGCGGAGGGGGCGCGGCTCGTCGCGGGCGGCGGCCGGCCGGCCGGGCTGGCGACCGGCAACTACCTGGCCGCCACCGTGTTCGCGGACGTGACGCCGTCGATGCGGATCTTCCGTGAGGAGATTTTCGGGCCGGTGGTGTGCGTGACGCCGTTCGGCTCGCAGGAGGAGGCGGTGTCCCTGGCGAACGACACCCGGTACGGGCTGGCCGCCTACATCTGGACGTCGGACCTGCGGCGGGCGCACCGGGTCGCTTCGGCCGTTGAGGCGGGTATGACCTGGGTGAACTCGCATAACGTGCGGGACTTGCGCACGCCGTTCGGCGGGATCAAGGCGAGCGGGCTCGGCCACGAGGGCGGCCAGCACAGCATCGACTTCTACACGCAGTCCCGGATCGTGCACGTGGCTTTGGGGGACACGCACGTCCCCCGGTTTGGAGCGTGAGCGCGATGTCGTCGCTGCCCCCTCCCCCGGACATCGTGCGGTCCGCGTACGCCGCGCTCGTGGTGACGTCGCTGCCCGAGGCGCGGCGCTTCTGGGTCGACCTGCTCGGGTTCGTCGTGACCGACGAGGACGCGTCGTCGCTGTACCTGCGCGGATACGACGAGCTCACGCACCACAACCTGATCCTGCGGTCGGGCCCGGTGGCCGCGGCGGGTGCGCTCGGGTTCCGGGTGCGGTCGGTCGCGGACCTGTCCCGGGCCGAGGAGTTCTACGGGGCGCTCGGCTGCCGGACCGAGCGGGTGCCCGCAGGCTTCGCGCGGGGCCAGGGCGAGACGGTGCGGGCCGAGGACCCGCTTGGCTTCCTCGTGGAGTTCTTCGCCGCCTCCGCGCACCCCGAGCGCCTGCAGCAGCGCTACGACCTGCGCCGCGGCGCGGAAGTGGCGCGCCTTGACCACTTCAACATCTGCGTGCCCGACGTGCCCGTGGCGTACGAGCACTACAAGTCACTCGGGTTCGGGCTGTCGGAGACCATCGAGGACGGGCGGACGCTGTACGCCGCCTGGATGTACCGCAAGCAGACCGTGCACGACGTGGCGTTCACCGGCGGGGCCGGGCCGCGGCTGCACCACCTGGGGTTCTTCGCCCACGAGCCGCACAGCGTGCTGCGGATGTGCGACATCCTCGGCTCCCTGTCGCTGGAGTCGTGCATCGAGCGGGGGCCCGGCCGGCACGGCGTGTCGAACGCGTTCTACGTCTACCTGCGCGACCCCGACGGCCACCGGCTGGAGGTCTACACGTCGGACTACTACACCGGCGACCCGGACCACCCGGTGCTGCGCTGGTCGGTGCTCGACCCGCGGCGGCGCGACTTCTGGGGCAACGCGGTCATCCCGTCGTGGTACTCCGAGGCGTCGGCGGTGCTCGACCTGGACGGCAAGCCGCGGCCGGTGATCGACATCGCCCAGACCGCGGAGGTGACGGTAGGCGCGGACGGCTTCACCGTTCCCGCGGAGTGACAGCCGGCGCGGACGTGTCTTGGCTGTCGCTCACCCACAGGCTGACGTGCGCCGGCTCCAGCGCCTGGCAGGTGACGGCGAGCAGGTCGGCGCGGATCCCGTCCAGGTCGGCGGCGCCCTGCATGCGGGTCGCGAACGCCGAGATCATCGCCTCGGCGTCGTAGTGCGCGCGGTTGAACCACCTGTCCACCGCGTGCTGCACGCGGCGGCGCAGCGGATTGAACACGGCGACGGCGGCCAGCGTGGCCACCGCGACGGCGAGCGGCGACCTGTAGGACACCACGGTGTGGGCCATGGCGACCAGGGCCGCGTAGACGCCGATCAGCAGTCCCGTGACGATGGCGTAGGCGAGCGTCCTGGAGATCAGCCGGTCGATCTCATACAGCCGGTACTTCAGGATGCCGACGCCGATGCTGGCCGGCAGCGCGACGAGGCCGACGCTGAGCACGTCGTTCAGCCACGCCCAGACCCCGGAGGACTGCGTGGCGCCGGGAACGCTCAGCGCGGCGCACGTGACAGAAACGACCGCCCCGGACGCGAGCCACTTCAGCTGCTGGCGCCGCAGGCCGGACGCCCGGCGCCAGTTGAGCAGCTGGCGCACGACGAAGCTCAGCCCGAGCAGCAGGGTCAGCACGAGGATGACGTCCTGGGCGACCGCGAACCGGCCCGCCGGGAAGTCCACCACGGTCAGGCCGCCGTAACCGTCCACCCGGACCTGGTGGTCGGCGATGGCGTCGGCCGCCATCCCGATCAGCAGCGCCAGGTAGCCCGCGCAGAGCAGGCAGTACGCCCACACCGCCCAGCGCCACCGGGGCGAGGGCAGGTGGCCGTCGGGGAAGAGCAAGATGATCAGCAGGTACAGCGCGAGGGCCGGCGACCACAGCTGATAGAAGATGAGACCGGCCTGGCCGAGTGGAAGATGCCGGCCTTGGCGGTAGACGAGCAGCGAGTACGCTCCGGCGCCGGTGCTCACGAGCACGGCCGCCGCGATGGCGAGCAGCAGCCAGCCGTTGGGGTTGCGCGGCTGGTGGCGAGCGACGAGCACGCCGACCGCGGCGGTGGGCACCGCGATCACGATCGGCTGCACGGGGTATCCGGGCTGGTGGGCGAGGAAGGACAGCGCGATCAGCGCGATCCCGCCCGCGATCATGGCGAGCCCGGCCAGCGCCGCCCCTGATAGGCCCAGGCGCCGGGTGCCTGCGTTGCTCATCGCCGGCCTGCCTTCGGCTGGCGCCTGGGGGCGAACACCGAGGTGGCGGACTGCAGCATGGTCCGGACCAGGGAGTTCTGCCATACCTGCCCGGCGTTGCCCCATTGCCTCCTGCGGTCGACGCACAGGGTCCGCGTGTGCACCACGACGGGAGCCGTCCCCAGGCATCTGGCCAGCGAGGTCATCGTCTTGATCCAGAACTGGTCTTCCTTCCGGTGCCCGCCGAACGTCATGCCCAGTTCGTAGAGGGGGTCGTTGGCCCGGATCAGGGCCTGGGCCTGAACGCGGGTAGCCGCGCCGCGTTCCTCAGCTGAGAACGTGATCCAGCCCGCGAACATGTGGCCTTGCGGGGTCATCAGGGTGAACGATCTCTCGTCCGCGTAGAGCACGAACACCCCGGTGGACAGCCTGACGCCGCCGCCCATCCGCACGTCGAGCAGCGCCACGTCACCCGGGCCGAGTCCGGTCAGCGGACCCTTGAAGCGGCCTGCCTTCGGCCAGAACTCGCCGAAGTGCTGCTTCCACGTGGCGATGGCCGCCTGCGGCGAGACCCGCGGGCTGACCTCGATCCAGTACGTCTTGCGCCACATCTTGCCGAAGCCCTGAACCGGGCCGGTCAGGCGGCGTCCCGCGACGTTGATCCCGCCGGAGTCGCCACTCTCGGCAGTCAGCCAGTCCACCTTGGTCGCCCAGCTCCCGGCGTCACGCGGCAGCCCCGCAGACATCTCAGAAACCTCTGGTGCCGGATTTTCGCTCATGGCCCCCCTTTAAGCCCCGTTACTCGGCGTTACCCGGCGAGTCAGCCGACGAGCGCCGAGCGCTCGTCGTCGTAAATGGTGATCGCCTCATCCAGCCTGGTGAGCTCGAAGATCTCCCGGTAGTGCGCGCTCAGCCCGTAGGCGGCAAGCGGCTGATGCTGGCGGTTCGCGCGGACCAGCAGGGTGACCAGCATGCCGATGCCGCCGCTGTTCATGTACTCAAGGTCGCTGAAGTTGAGCACCAGCCGCCGGGCACCCTGCCGCGCGGCCTGTTCGTACGCCGACATGAGCGCGGGCTCGGATGCGGCGGTGATATCGCCCTTGATATCGATCACCGACGTGCGTCCGTCGGCCTTCCTGACCCCCAGGCCGGTCACTGCGTTGTCCATACGACACCCCCGATGTGGCTAACCCTTCCCCGGACCCTTCCGCGGGCTTGCCCGGACCGGCCGTCCCGGTCCGCATCGTCAGCCGGACCGTGCGGCGCTCTCCGTCCGTCGTCACGTCCAGCCGGTCGACCATGTGGCGGATGAGAAACAGGCCCCACCCCCGCGGCCCTTGCTCGCCGCTGAGCTTGCGGGCCAGATCCGGGACCTCGCCGCCGCCGTCCAGCCACCCCCCGTCGCCGTGCCCGCCGTGGTCGGTAATCGCGACGATGATCTCCGCACCGCACAGGGACACCTCGATGTCCACGGCGAGGTCGGCACGGTTGCCGTGGCCGTGCTCGATGGCGTTCATCGTCGCCTCGGCGACCGCGGTCTTCAGCTTGTCAAGACGCCCGCCGGGCAGGTCGAGGCCGGACACGCTTTCGGCGACCCGGGCGAGCGCGATCCGCTCACTGCCGGGCACGCTCGCGAGCGCGAAAGAGGCGAGCCGGCGGGGCTCCGGCTGGGGCGGCTGCGGTGCGGGGTGGGCGACCTGGTTCACCGCGCACCGCCGGCGGGCGATGGGGGGTCCGTCGGTTCGCGCGGCATTCTCTCCAGCGACAGCAGCGTGATGTCGTCTTCCTGCTCGTAGCCCGGGCCGGTGAACGCGGCGAGCTCCCGCAGGCACATGTCGAGCAGGTCCTGGCCCGAGGCGCCGCGGCCGGCGAGCGCGGCGACCCGGTGGAAGCCGAACATCTCCCGCCCGGGACCGTGCGCTTCTGACAGCCCGTCGCTGTGCAGCAGGGCACGGTCGCCGGGCCGGAACCTGAAGGTCTTTTCCTCGTAGCTCATCCCGGGCATGAGCCCGAGCGGCATGCCTTTGGCGCGCAGTTCGGCCACGCCGTCAGCGGTGCGCACATACGGCACGTCGTGCCCCGCGTTGGCGAAGGTGACCTGCCCGCTGGCGTGGTCGAGGAGGAGGGCCAGGCACGTGACGAAGATGTGCGCAGGAGTATCGCCGTACAGCAGCTCATTGACCTTTCCCAGCACGGCCCCCGGGCAGATCAGCCGGGGCGCCGCCGCCCGCAGCAGCGCGTGCGTGCTGGCCATCACCAGGGCCGCGGGCAGTCCCTTGTCGGCCACGTCGCCGATGACCACCATGACCCGCCCCCCGGGCAGCGGGATGAAGTCGTAGAAGTCCCCGCCGACCCGCAGCGCGGGCCGGTAAAAGGTGGCCACCTGCCAGCCAGGCAGATCCGGCAGCGACTTGGGCAGGAACTGGCGCTGGACGAGCCTGGCGACATTCAGCTGCTGGTCGATCCGCTCCCGCCGCAAGGCCTCGGCCTTCTGCTCGCGAACCAGCTGGCCGACCCGGATGGCGGGCGCCGCGTACCTGGCCAGCGCGGTCAGCAGGTGGCGGTCGTCGATCGTGTACTCCCGCTCGGACTTACGTGGTCCCAGCCCGATCATGCCGATCGGGGAGCCGGCGGAGATCATCGGGACAACCACCACGACACCGGCGTCCTTGAGCGCCTTCAGCGCCGGCGAGTTCAGGTCGAGGTGACGGATGTCAACGGCGCCCGCCGCCTCCAGCAGGTACCCCGCCAGCGGGTCATCGGGGGACAGCTCGGCCGGCGGTGCGGCGACCACGCCGTCGGGCAACGCCGGCCGTGGTGGAGGCGGCTGCTGGTGGCGGTCCCCGTTGTCCCCATGCCCTCGGCGGAGCAACGCGCGCAGACGGCGCCGCGAGCCGCCGAACACGGGCGAGGGCGGGACAGCGGAAGCGCGATCGGCTGCAGGCGAACGGCGCACCTGGTCAACACGAGGCCGACCCGTGGCCACAGGGGGCACGGTCGTAACCGCTTCCCCCGTCGCCGGGCCCGACCCGCTGACCTCCTCGGGCACTCACGCTCCCCAATGATGACGCCATATCAGGGAACGATACCCAGCGTACTTCAATAGTCACAAACCGTCGTGGAGCTGTTCTCAGGCGAGCCGCGATCCATCGCCCCGCTCAACTAGCGCAGAACCGGGGACTGTGCCTGGGGCTCGATCGTCGCGCCCTTCGGCGGCAGCCTGAACCGCATCCGCGCGAGCTCTCGGTGCGCGTGCTCGCGCAGGCGCGAGTTGCCGTGGCCGGCGATCATCGACATGTCGCGGAACACGCGCTCGAGCCGGGAGCCGTTGACCGCGCCGGAGGAGCCGGCGGCCCTGAAGATGTCCAGTGCCATCAGCTGCCAGAGGTCGAGCATCGCCTCGCGCGCGATCGCGGCGACGATCATGTCGTCCTCGTAGCTGAACGGGATCCCCTGCTCGACGGCGCGCCTGCAGAAATCCATGTGCATCCGCGCCGCCCCGTGCACCGCGGTCTCAAGCAGCGCGATCCGCGCCATCGCCTCGCCGAACCAGCGCTGGCTGTCGTCGTCATACATCCGCAGCACCTGCGGCGGCAGGAAGGTGACCTTCGTCCGCATCAGGTTCTCGAGCTCGTCGAGGGCGTTGTAGGCGGCGCCGACGAGGATGGCGGCGAGTGTGATCGTGAACGGGCCGCCGGCGCGCCCGCCGTAGAGCGGGTTGCCGTGCAGCCTCAGCCCGGGCGTTCCCCCGGAGACGTCGATGTCGACCATGTTCGTGTCCTCGAGCACCCAGTTCGCCGGCAGATGGCTGTCGCTGAAGGTGATCGAGTGCGAGCCGCTGCCCTTCAGCCCTAGCGTGTTGCCCCAGTCGTCGAGGCGGGTGAACTCCTCCCGCGCGGCGACGAACAACAGATGCCGGGGCTCGCCTCCCTCGGGCACGTTCTCCCTGGTCAGCGCCTGACCCATGTAGTGGGTCGAGTAGGGGACTCCGGACGCGTAGCTCACCTTCCCGTTGAGCGTCCAGCCGTCCGCGGCGCGGGTCGCCATCCCCACCGGCGCGGCCACGCACGCCGCCCTGAAGTCGCCGTCTGCGAAGATCTCCGCCTGCGCGCTCTCCGGGAACCACGACGCGAGCTGGAGGGCGTGCCCGGAGCCGAGCGCGACGCACCAGCCGGTCGAGACGCAGCCGCGGGACAGCTCCTGCACGACCCGCGCGTAGGTGGTGAGGTCGAACTCGTAGCCGCCGTACCGCCGCGGGACGTAGAGCCGGTAGAAACCGGCGTCAAGGAAGCGCTGATGCATCTCCTCGGAGTAGAACGTGCGCTCCTCCGCCTCCGCCTGGCGCTCGATCAGCAACGGCCGCAGCGCAACCGCCCGGGCGATCATCTCCTCGGGGGTCAGATCCGGCTCAGGCGGCATGATCGCGCCGGGCTTGGCGGCCGAGGTCGTTGACATCTATGGCACTCTCCTTCTCTCCCCGGTGACCGATTCGGCGGCTCCGGCCACGCCGGGAGATAGTTGTATGCTACTGGTATACACATTGCCAGCCTTCGTCGCGCCAGGGGAGGAGAGCGGACTGGTGCCAGGACAACTGACCGATCCGCTGCCCGTCGGCGAGCGCCAGGGCCGCACGCACGCACGCGCCGAGGTGGTCGGCAGCCTCCTGCGACCGCGCCGCCTGCTCGACGCGCTCGCCGAGGTCTACCCGCGGGACCACGTGATGGCGTACGCGGAGGAGCGCGAGAAGGACCGCTCCCGGCTGCAGGCGATCGCCGAGGACGAAATCCGCCGGGTGGTCGCCCGCCAGATCGACATCGGCCTCGATGTCATCACCGACGGCGAGTTCCGCCGCTTCCTTTACACCAACTCGCTGCAGGACGCGGTCGACGGCCTGGTTCCTGGCGCGCACGGGCGGATCTTCAGGACCGCCTCAGGCGAGGAGGTCGAGACACCCCCCAATCCGCGTGTCGCCGGGCCGCTGCGGAAGATCGACAGCCCGCTGGCGCGGGAGGCCGCGTTCCTCGCGCGGACGACCTCGCACCCCTTCAAGGTCAGCCTGCCGGCCGGCTCGTGGTTCCTGCTGCCTGAGAACTTCCAGCCGGGGAAAACCGATCGCTTCTACCACTGCCACGAGGAGCTGTTCGAGGCGATGCTGCAGATCCAGCGCGAGCTGATCGCCGACGCGATCGAGGCGGGCGCGCGCTACATCCAGCTCGACTTCCCCCGCTACGTAAACCTGCTCAGCGACAGCGGCCGCGACGCGCTGAAGGCGGACGGCGCCGATCCCGACGAGTTCTTCGAGCGCGCGCTCGACGCCGACCGGCGCGTGATCGAGGGCTTCCCCGGCGACGTCCGTTTCGGGATGCATATCTGTCGCGGCAACTGGCGCTCGCAATGGATGTTCTCCGGGACGCTCGAGCCGGTCGCCGAGCGGCTCCTGCAGCTCCCCTACGACGTGTTCCTGATCGAGTGGGAGGAGACCGAGCGCGAGGGGGACTACTCGCCGCTTCGGCATCTGCCGCCGGGACCGATCGTCACCCTGGGAGCGGTGTCAAGCAAGACCCCCGAGCTCGAGTCCGACGACGAGATCGTCCGCCGGCTCGAGGCGGCCAGCCGCTACGCCCCGATCGATCAGCTGGCGCTGTCGACGCAATGCGGCTTCGCCTCGGAGGCGCACGGCAACCTGCTGAGCGAGGACGATCAGTGGCGCAAGCTCGAGCTCGTGTCCCGAGTCGCCGCAAGGGTGTGGGGCTGATGTCGCGCTTCGACGGACGCACGGTGCTGGTCACCGGCGCGGCCAGCGGGATGGGCGCGGCGACCGCGCGGGCGCTGGCGGCCGAGGACGCGAACGTCGTGCTCTTCGACCGCCAGGCCGAGCTCGTGCAGCGCGTCGCCGCCGGGATCGGCGGGATCGCGGTCGCCGGAGATGCCGGCCACGCACCCGACGCGGAGCGAGCCGTCGCGGCGGCGGTCGGCTCGTTCGGCGGGCTCGACGCGCTGATCACCTGCGCCGGTGCCGACGTCGGCGGCGGCGCCCTCGGCGAGCTCACGCCGCAGGATTGGGAGGCGGCCCTGCACGCCAACCTGGAGACCTGCGTCGTCACCACCAAGGCGGCCCTGCCGAGCCTGATCCAGCGCCGCGGAGCGATCGCGATCGTCGCCTCGCTCGGCGCCTTCACGACCGGCCCTGGCATCGCCGGCTACGTCGCCGCCAAATCCGGGCTGCTGGGCCTGACGCACTCGCTGGCGGTCGACTACGGGCCGCTCGGCGTCCGGGTCAACGCGGTCTGCCCGGGCTGGATCGACACCCCGATGGTCGCGGCGGCGATGCGGGACTTCGCCGGGCGCCTGCAGATCTCGCCCGAGGAGGCACACGCGCGGGCCGCCAAGCCGCTGCCGCTGCGCCGGGCGGGCACGCCCGAGGAGATCGCCTCGGTGTGCCTGTTCCTGGTGTCGGACGACAGCGCGTTCATGACCGGCTCGGCGATTCCGGTCGACGGCGGCACACTCGCGGCCAACGTCGGGACCGCGGCGTACGACCAGGCCTAGCAGCAACGTCTGGCCGTAGGCCGAAACCCGGCACTGGGCGCCCCGTCGTTCAGCCGGTCGTCCGGTAAGCGTCGAGGAACGGGATCACGCCGACGTTGGTGGCCATGATCCCGCCGTCGGCGACGACGACAGAACCGGTCATGAACGAGCTGTCATCGGAGGCGAGGAACAGGCACACGTTCGCCAGCTCGGCCGGCCGCGCCGACCTGCGCAGGGGCGTCGCCGCGTTGGCGATCGTCTCCATCTCCTCGCGGGACAGGCCCTTCTCGCGGGCGAACTGGGCGGTCATCGCCTCGACCATCGGGGTAAGCGTGCGACCAGGGCAGACGACGTTGACGCGGACGCCGAGCGGGCCGTAGTCGACCGCGACGCAGCGGGCGAAGCCGATAATCGCGGCCTTGGCCGTCTGGTAGGCGACCGAGCGGGGGCCGCTCGACAGGGCGCCGACCGAGGACACGAGCACGATCGCCCCGCGGCGCTCGAGCAGCGCGGGCAGCGCCGCCTTGGTGGTCGTCACCGCGGTCTCGAGGTTGACCGCGATCCCGGCGTCCCAGTCCGCCGGGGTGAGGTCGGCGAGCGCGCCGAACCCAGCGTTGCCGCCGGCGCACGTGACGAGCACGTCGAGCCCGCCGTAGGAGTCGACGGCGGCGCTGACGGCGTTCGCGGCTTCGGCCGCGTCGGCCGCGTCGCCGCCGACGGCGACCCCGTTCAGCTCGGCTGCCAGCTCCCGAACCCGGTCTTCGGCCAGGTCGAACAGCACGACGTGGGCGCCCTCCGCCGCGAACCGGCGCGCCGTCGCCGCCCCGATCCCGCTTCCTGAGCCGGTGATCAGGGCAACCCGCCCGGGCAGGCGGGGCTGGCCGGCGCGAGCGGTCGCGGCCCGCGCGAAAGTGCCTGTCACTGTGTCAAAGCTCCTTCCCGGCCGTGCTCACAGCGCCACGACCCCCTTCGGCAGCGTGGCGGACAGCAGGATCCGGCCTTCGTTGCGCAGGTGCTCTCGCATCGCCGCCTCGGCGGCGTCAGCGTCGCCGTTGCGCATGTGCACCAGCAGTACCCGGTGTTCCTCGTTGGCCTGCTCCGGGCGACCGGGAGCCCGGATCCCGACCATGCTCAGCAACCACACCTGCTCGCTGAGCTGGGCGAGGATCCCGGCGAGGCGTTCGTTGCCGGCCAGGGAGATCAGCTGGTCATGCAAGGAGGAGCCGATCGCGAGCGCCTCCGGCAGACGGCCGTCGACGATCAGCTGCCGTGCCTGCCCGGTCTGTTCCTCCCAGCCGGTGAGTTGCTCGCCGGACAGCCCCTGGTCCATCGCCCGGCGGACGACCAGCGACTCGAGCCGCTCGCGGATCTCCATGATCTCGATCACGTCGCGCGGCCCGAGCTCGGAGACGAACATTCCGCGCTGCGGCACGCTGCGCACGAGCCCGGCGGAACGCAGCCGCGCGAGCGCCTCGCGCACCGGCGTCCGGCTGACGTTCAGCGCCCTCGCGAGCTGATACTCCGACAGCGGTTCACCGGGCTGCAGCTGACCGCTGAGGATCTGCCTGCGCAGCTCCAGATACGCCTGCGCGACCACGCTTGTCGATTCTTCGCTCTGCCTGTCCGGCGGGATCCACCAGCAGCCGCGGCTGGGCGGAACGCCGATGGCGGTCGCCGCCCGGGCAGTTCGGGCGTCGGCTGGAGGGTGGCGTGTGTGACTCATAGGACCGACCGTATCTGCCGATTCACGCATCGCCTGACGCGAACGCCACCGTGCCCGAGTTGAGCGCCATCGTGCCTCCGTCGACGGTGAGCACCGCGCCGGTCACGAACGAGGCCTCCTCGCAGGCGAGGAACAGGCACACTGACGCGACCTCCGCGGGTTCGGCGTGACGTCCGAGCGGCGCGATCGAACCCATCTTCCTGCGCTCGCGGTCGACCGGCTCGCCGGTCACCGCCGCGACGCGCTCGAACAGCGCATCGGACATCGGAGTCCGCACCAGACCGGGGCAGACGGCGTTGCAGCGAACCCCCTGCGGGCCGTAGTCGACCGCGACCGACCGCACCAGGCCCAGCAGCGCGGTCTTGGCGGTCGTGTAGGAGACCGTCTGCGGCGCGCCCGTCAGCGCGCCGACCGAGGAGACGACGACGACGGCGCCGCGCGAGGCGACAAGCGCCGGCAGCGCCGACCGGGTGGTCGTGGCGCAGGTGTGCAGGTTTGCCCGCAGGCCGCGCTGCCAGCCCTCCGGCGTCAGGTCCCCGAGCGAGCCGCCGCCAACGTCGGCGCCAGCGCAGGTCACGAGCACGTCCAGGCCACCGAACGCGTCGACCGCGACGCTGACGGCTGCCTGCGCGTCGCCGGGCTCGGCCGCGTCGCCGCCGACGGCGACCCCGTCGAGTTCGGCTGCCAGCTCCCGAGCCCGGTCTTCGGCCAGGTCGAACAGCACGACGTGGGCGCCCTCCGCCGCGAAGCGGCGCGCCGTCGCCGCCCCGATCCCGCTCCCGGCGCCGGCGATCAGCGTCACCTTTCCGTCCAGTCGCATCAGGTCCTGTCCTCCGGCACTGCCACGTTCCCGCGCTCTTCCCAGTAGCGCAGGGCTTCCGTGTGGTCGGGATCGCCGCCCAGCGCGTCGGCCGCCTCGGCGAACTTGCGCCGCAGGAGCGACGCGAGCTCGTTGTCCCAGTCCATCGCGGCAGCCAGGTCCGAGGCGATCCCCAGGTCCTTGATCAGCAGCTTCAGCGAGAAGCCGGTCGCGAACCGCCGCGTCAGCGCCTCCATCGGGAGCGCGAACGCGGTGCTGAAGTTCCGCCCGGTGCCGGCGTTCAGCACCTGGAGCGTCGTCGCCGGGTTCAGCCCGAACTTCTGGCCGATGATCAGCGAGTCGAGCGCCGCGACCAGCCCGGCAGCCGACGTGTAGTTGTTGAGCGTCTTGGTCGCGTGTCCGGCGCCGAGCGGGCC
>NZ_JASIAL010000384.1:0-5540 GCF_030042015.1 Trebonia sp.
GCCGTCCCCGGCCCCGTCCGCGTCCGCGTCCGCCCAGCCGGCCGCGACGACCCCGGCTCCGGCGCCGTCGCCGACCGCGAGCCCGAGCGCGAGCGCCACGGCCCCCTCGTGCGCGGGCAACAGCTACCTGCTGCCGCAGAACGTCACCGCGATCGTCGACTTCCTGCTGGCCAACGGGTACAGCGACAACGCGGTGGCCGGCATGGCCGGGAACATCTACCAGGAGTCAGGGGGCAATCCCGAGTCGGTCGGCATGGGCGGCGGCGGGCTGATCGGCTTTACCCCGCTGCCGTCCGGGTACGTCACCGGCGACCCGGCGGCGGACCTGCAGACCCAGCTCAACGCGATCCTGAGCTACAACCAGATCTGGGCCTCCTACATCCCGGCGCTGAACGACGCCGCCAGCCCGGCCGACGCCGCCTACATCTACGTCACCTACTTCGAGCGCGCGGGCATCCCCGCCACGAGCACCCGCGAGGCGTCCGCCGACGCCGTCGCGGCCGCCTGCGGCATCTAGCACCCGCACCGCCCGCCCGGCCGTGGCCCTGGCCGCGCCGTCTACAGGCCGAGGAAATCGCCGATGCTGGCCCGCAGCGAGGCGGCGTCCAGGCCGTGCGCGGCGCGGTGCTCGGCCGGGGTGCCGTAGCGCCGCAGTTCCGCCAGCCCGACGCCGAGCCCGAGCACCCGGTGCGGGATGTCCGCCAGCGCGGCGCTCAGCGCCGGCACCGAGGTCCCGGCCAGGTACGGCTCGACCACCACCACGTCCGGCGCGCCCAGTGTCTGCCGCAGCGTGGTGACCGGGAAGGGGCGCACGGTGGCCACGTACAGCACGGTCACGTCGAGGCCGGCGGTGGCGGCGGCCACCTGGTCGGCCAGCGGGCCCACCGCGACGACCGTGCCGCGCTCGCCGCGCCGCAGCACCGCTCCGTCAGGGACAGCTGGCAGCGGCCGCTGGTTGGCCTCGGTGGACAGCCGGAGGTAGACGAGCCCGTCGGCACGGGCCGCCGCGCGCAGCAGCGCTTCGGCTTCGTCGGGGTGGCCGGGCACGTGCACGGTCCAGCCGGGCAGCGTGGCGAGCAGCGCGACGTCACCGGGTGACTGGTGGGTCCGGCCGCTCGCCGCGATGTCGTAGGACCCGCCCGCGCTGACCAGGACCGCGCCGACGCCCTGGTGGTTCAGGTCGAGCTTGATCTGCTCGAACGGCCGCTCCACCAGGAAGCTCGCGAACGTGTGGGCGATCGGCCGCAGCCCGGCGAGCGCGAGCCCGCCGGCCACGCTGACCAGCAGCTGCTCCCGGATGCCGAGGTCGATCACCCGGTCGGGATGCCGCTGCCTGGCGGCGCGGAACTGGTCGGCCGAGATCGCCGCGAGCACGACCGCGAGCCGGGGGTCGTCGTCGAGCAGTCCGCTGGCCACCGCGGCGAACCGCTCCCGCATGGTCTCCATCCTGTGCCCCTTTCCTGGTCAGTGCCTTGACGGTCAGCCCTGGGCCACGAGCGCCTGCGGCCAGTCCCGCGGCGGCTCGACCTCGGCCACCACGGCGTGCGGCCGGCCCGGATGGGCGGCGGTGAACGCCGCCTCGAGCGCGGCGTGGTCACGGCCGCTCACCCGCAGCGTCGACCAGCCCTCCACCGCGAACCGCGCCTCGATCCCGCCCGGCCACCCGTAGGTCGCCGACGCGTTGTCGATCACGACCACGTGCAGGTTGTCCAGGCGCGACCCCGCCCGGCCGGCGAACGCGATCGCCTCGTGGTTGGACCCCTCGTCAAGCTCGCCGTCGCCGACCAGCACCCACACCCGGGCCGCCAGGCGCCTGGCCCGCAGCCCGAGCGCGGTCCCGACGGCGAGCGGCAGCCCGTGTCCGAGCGAGCCGCTGGAGATCTCCGCCCCCGGCACGAGCGTGCGGTCCGGGTGGTGCCCGAGGATCGAGCCGAACCCGCCGAACCCGTCGAGCCGCTCCAGCGGGAGGAACCCCTTGGCGGCCAGCACCGCGTAGTACGCCATCGGCCCGTGTCCCTTGGACAGGTAGAGGCGGTCACGGCCGTCGTCATCGATCGTGTCCGGGCTGACCCGCAGCACCCGGTCGTAGAGCACCCAGAGCACGTCGAGCGTGGACGTGCTGGCCGAGCCGTGCTTCTCGTCGCCGGTCTGCCTGGCCATCAGCATGCCCAGGTCCGCGTAGCCGAATGTGGTCACTGCCATGCTCACGAGCATGGCAGTTAAAGCGCACTTGAAGTCAAGAGGGCCAGGCTTCGCCCGCGAGCTGCCGGATGAGCGCCAGCTTCCCCCAGATGACCTCCTCGGTGCTGTTGCTGCCGCCGAAGCCGCACCGGGGGCACAGGCCGACCTGGCCGACGGGGATGTGCCTGGTGGCCTCCTCCAGGCGCCGCCGCAGGTAGTCGCGGGTCTCGAGCCGGCCGTTGTTGCTCACCAGGCCGAGCACCGCGATCTTGCCCGCGGGCATGTAGCGCAGGCTGTCGAAGCTGCCCGCGGCGGCGCTGTCGTACTCGAGCAGGAACCGGTCGAAGTCCAGCTCGCCGTAGAGCCGCTCGGCGACGGCGTCGTAGCTGCCCTCCCTGTGGATCCAGTCACCGCCGCGGCCGCCGCCGCCCCCGCGGCAGATGTGCACGGCGAAGGTGACGCCGGGGAATCCGGCGATCAGGGCGTTGTCCGCCGCGATGCCGCGGGCCAGGTTCTGGTCCGGGTCCTCGCCGCGCCCGCGCATGACGTCGAGGGAGACCTGGTCCACGTACGCCGTGTAGCCCGGTTCGTCGATCTGGACGTAGCGGCATCCCGCCGCGATGACCTCGGCGATCATCTGCCGCTCGATGGCCACGACGTCGGCGAGGAACGCGTCCATGTCCGGGTAGACGTGCCGGGAGGATTCGTGGGCGAAGCGCTGGGCGATCCGGTCGGGCCCGATGAGCGTCACCTTCACCGGCGCGGACGCGACCTGCGCGGTCCGGCGGAACTCCTGCACGATCACGGTGCGGCTCAGCCGCAGCCGCTCGCGGACCGGGCGGCGGTGCAGCACCGGCGGCCCGTTCCCGGCCATGCCGGACGGTGCCCGCACGGTCGGCGCCTCGTCCGTGCCGCCCGTCGCCTGCCGCCCGGTCTCCGCGACCGTCAGCGGGTATTCGTAGGGCAGCGCGTCGTAGCCGGTGACCGCCCCGCCGAAGCTTTCCTGGAAGTTACGGCGGGTGATCTCGCCGTCGGTCACGACGCCAAGGCCGATGTCCTGCTGACGGCGCACGAGCTCGGCCACCGCCGCGCGGTGGTCGTCTTCGAGCTCGGCGGCGCCGATCTCGCCGCGCTGGAACTGCGCCTGCCGTGCCCGCAGCCAGGACGGCCGGGGCAGCCCGCCGACGTGGTCGGCGCGCAGCAGGGTCAGGTCGCTCACAGCAGCCCCGCACGCCGCATGAAGTACTCCCATTCCCTGTTGTCCCGCGCCAGCGGCGGCCCGGGGTCGCGGGGGTCCTCGCACTCGCGCTCGTGCAGGGGCGTGTACTCGCCGAGCCGGTGGGCGGTCTCCTGCACCCGCGCGTTCCGGTCCATCGCGATGCACCGGCCGACGACCTCCTGCGGGCCGCGCCCGACCACGACGGCGCCGTGGCCGCGCAGCAGCACGATGCCGCCGTCGCCGAGGGCCGCCGCGAGCGACTGCCCGTACCGCAGGCTGCGGACGAGGGGACTCCACTCCCCGGGGAACTCCCTGGCGAGATCCCAGACGGGAACGCCCGTTCCGATGAACCGGGCGGAATGGATGACCGACCGCAGCGGTGTCAGCGAGACGCTGAACGGCAGGATCGACGGCGTGTGGCTGTGGCACACCGCGCCGACGTCGGGCCGCGCCGCGTAGATCGCGGCGTGGATGTACCGCTCCAGGTACAGCGGCTGCGCACTGCCCGCCAGCGGCTCCCCGGCCAGCGAGAACTCCAGCAGGTCGGCCTCTTCGACGAGCTGCGGCGCGCGGGCCCGTGACAGGAAGAACCCATCGCCCGCGTCGCCGGCGTCGCGCGCGCTGACATGGCCGTAGGCGTCGAGAATGCCCTCCCGGCCCAGGATCCGGTTGGCGGCCACCAGGTCGGCGAGCATCGCCTCAGCGCCCTTCGCCATGTCCCCGCTCTTCGTCCTGGTCTAGTCCGGCGCGGTGCAGCAGGTACTCCCAGGCCCGGTCGTCCCTGGTGGCGCCCGGCGGCAGGTCGGCGTGCGGCGCGAGCTCGGCCGCCGTGAAGGATCGCGTCGCGCCGAGCGTCGCCACGGCGAGCTGGGCCGTGGCGGACCGGTCCATGTCCAGGCACCGGCTCACCACCTGGCGCAGGCCGTTCCCTGCGACCACGCTGCCGTGGCCCCGCATGAGCACCACCGGCCCCGCGCCGAGCGCCCGCGCGAGCGAGCGCCCGTGCGCCATGTTCCGCACCAGCATGTCGGTGCTGTCCCCGAACTCGGCCGCGATATCCCACACAGGGACGCCGTCGCCGAACATCGCCGACGCGTTGATGGTGGCCCGCAGCCGCACCGACCGGGAGATGCTGAACGGCAGGATCGAGATCGCGTGGTTATGGCATACCGCCGTGACGTCTGGCCGGGCCTCGTACACCCCGGCGTGGATGAACCGCTCGACGTAGGGGATCGGGCCGGCCTCGCCGGCCAGCTCGCCGTCACCGTCGAACTCGAGCACGTCCGCCAGCTCGACGTTCTCCGGCGAGCGCGCCCGGCACAGCAGGAAGTGGCCGGGGTTCCCCGGATGACGGACGCTCACGTGGCCGAACGCGTCCAGGATCCCCTCATGCCCCAGGATCCTGTTCGCCGCCACCAGCTCCCGCCGGACTTCAGTGTCTCCAGCCGACATTCACCCATCCTTCCTCGCCAGCCCAGATGATAGGCCGCGCAGGCCGCGGCCGCCTCGCCGCGCAGCCCCAGCTGCCCCGTAAGTCCCGCGAGTACTACTTTGGACACTTTGTGCATGGACAAATCGCCCATAATGGGCGCGGAAATGGTCACGGAGTGTGCGAAGTCGCACGCAAGCGGCCCGCGACGGGGCCGCCGCCCAGAAGGCGTCACGCGGGAAGGCGGTAGGCGCGGCGGGCGTTCTCCGCGCCGATCAGGCGGGTGATCCGCTCAGCGTCGTCGACGCTGATGTCGCCGAGGACCAGCCTGGCCTGCAGGAACTGCGACAGCGCCTGCCGGAACAGCAGCGCTCCCAGGTAGTACAGCTCCGGCAGCCCGAAGGCGTCCGAGGAGTACAGGAATTTCCGCAGCGGCACGAGCTCGAGCGCCTCGGCGAGCACCTGCGGCGCGCGGCTGCCGACGTTGTGGGTGGCCAGGCCGAGGTCCGCGTACACGTGCGGGAAGACCTGCGCCAGGTAACCGGCCTCGCGGTGGTACGGGTAGTTGTGCAGCAGCATGACCGGTACCCCGGCCGGCTCAAGCGCCCGCAGCAGCCCGGTGAGCAGCAGCGGGTTGCACTTGTCCAGGTCGGCGTCCCGGTCGCCGTACCCGACGTGGAACTGGACCGGCAGCCCGAGGTCGGCGCCGCA
>NZ_JASIAL010000385.1:0-8616 GCF_030042015.1 Trebonia sp.
CCGGCCGCGAACGCGACGGTGAGCCCGATCGCCGGCACGCGCACCCGCTGGCCGGCCGTCGAGCGCAGCCGCATCTCGATCCACTCGGCGGCCGCGTCCCAGACCGCGACGTGCTCGAACGCGTCCAGGTCGAAGTCCGCGCCCAGTTCGGCGTTGAGCACGGCGAGGACGTTCTTGTCGAACGCGGCGGTCACCCCGGCGGCGTCGTCGTACGCCGCGACAAGCACCGCGGGGTCCTTGACCAGGTCCGTGCCGAGCAGGAACGCGTCGCCCGGCCGCAGCTGCGCCCGGACCTGGGACAGGAACGTGGCACGCTGCGCCGGGACCATGTTCCCGATCGTCGAGCCGAGGAACGCGACCAGCCGCGGGCCGCCGTCCCCGCCGGAGGCGGCGGGCAGCCCGAGGTGCTCCTCGAAGTCCGCCACGACCGCGTGCACCTCCAGGCCCGGGTACTCGGCGGCGAGCGCGTCGCCGGCGAGGACCAGCGCGGACTCGCTCACGTCGACCGGCACGTACGAGCGCAGCGTCCCGCGGTCGCGCAGCGCGTCGAGCAGCAGCCGGGTCTTCTCCGACGACCCGGAGCCGAGCTCGACGAGCACGTGCGCGCCGGCGGCCGCGGCGATCTCGCCGCTGACCGCGCGCAGGATCGAGCGCTCCGCGCGGGTCGGGTAGTACTCGGGGAGCTCGGTGATCTTTTCGAACAGCGCGCTGCCCTGCGCGTCGTAGAACCACTTCGGCGGCAGCGTCTTGGGGGTGGCGGACAGGCCGGCCAGGGCGTCCGCGCGCAGCGTGCGGGCGCGGTAGTCAGCCGGGAGGCGGTACTCGACGGAGGTCAACGGATGGCGATCCCTTCGGTGAGAGCGGCGAGCGGTGAGATCGTCACCCGGGAGGGCGCAGGGACCCCGAACGGCAGCGCGGTGAGCACGTGCCTGTCGGGGACCTCGGCCCAGCCGGGTTCGTCGTCGCCAGGCTCGGAGGCGACGGTGACGGCCCCGCCGGCCTGCCGGTACCACAGCGTGTCACCGGCGGCGGTGGCGGCGACCGACCGCCCGTCGGTGAGCAGGAAGTTGAAGCGCCCCGACCCGCCGGCCGCCTCGATCGCGGCGATCGTCGCGGCCAGCGCGACGTCGGCGGCCGTCCCTGACCGGAGCCGGCCGAGCACAAGCGCCCACAGGAACGCCGAGTCCACCATCGCTTCGAGGGAGAACGGCGACTCGGTCGGCGTCAGCGCCGCGGACAGCGCCGTGGCCGACGCGGGCCAACCGTCGAGCGCCCCGTTGTGGCTGAACAGCCAGGGTCCCGACGCGAACGGGGCGACCGCCGCCTCCCCGAGCGCGGTGCCCGGCGTCGCGCTGCGCACCGCCGCCAGGATCGCCGCCGACCTGGTGACGCGGGCCAGGTCGGGCAGCGACCGGTCGCCCCAGATCGGCACGGCCCGCCGGTACCTAGCCGGGACGGGGTCGCCGCCCGCGTACCAGCCGATCCCGAACCCGTCGGCGTTGACCGTCCCGTGCCGCTGCCGCCGCGGGGACCACGACTGCCTGTACAGCCCGAACGGCGGGTCGATCAGCACCGACCGCAGCGGCACCGGCGGCCCCAGGTAAGCCAAGTGCCTGCACATCAGCGCGCGGCCTCCGGGGCCGGGCGCGCGGTCCGGAAGCCGGCGAAGATCTGCCGCCGGATCGGATAGTCCCAGTTCCTGAACGTCCCGCGGCAGGCCACGGGCGACACCCCGAAGGCCCCGCCGCGCAGCACCTTGTACTCGGGGCCGAAGAACACCTGCGAGTACTCCTTGTACGGCCAGGCGGTAAAGCCCGGGTACGGCAGGAAGTCCGAGCTCGTCCACTCCCAGACGTCGCCGATCAGCTGCCGCGCCCCGCACGGCGCGGCGCCCGCCGGGTACGAGCCCGCCGGGGCGGGACGCAGGTGCCGCTGTCCCAGGTTGGCCAGCGACGGCGTCGGATCGTCGTCGCCCCAGGGGTAGCGGCGGGACCGCCCGGTGACCGGGTCGTACCGGGCGGCCTTTTCCCATTCGGCCTCGGCGGGAAGCCGCCGCCCGGCCCACCGCGCGTACGCGTCGGCCTCATACCAGCAGACGTGCAACACCGGCTCGTTCGGGATAATCGGTGCCGGTACCCCGAACGACACCCGCACCCATTCCCCCTCCCACCGCCAGAACAGGGGTGCCGCCAGCCCGGCGCGCTGCCTGTGCGCCCAGCCGCCGGCCGTCCACAAGCGCGGGTCGTCGTAGCCGCCGTCGGCGATGAACTGCGCGTACGCGGCGTTGGTCACCGGCGTCGTGTCCAGGTAGAACCCGGGCACGTCGACCACGTGCGCGGGCCGCTCGTTGTCAAGCGCCCAGGGCTCGGCCGAGGTGCCCATGGTGAAGGGGCCGCCGGGCACGAACACCTCGGCGGGCAGGGCCGCCGCGTCGGCGGGCGCGGGGCCGGGCGCCGGCGCGGACAGCACCGGGGGACCGATCCGCAGCTGGTGGGTGGCGAGCATGGTCTCGTCGTGCTGCACCTCGTGCTGCGCGATCATCCCGAACGCGAACCCGTCGGCGAGCAGCCGCTCGCCGTTGCCGTCGCGCGCGCTGCCGAACCGCACCCGGTCGAGCAGGTCAAGGACCCGGCCGCGCACCTCGTGACCGTAGCCGCGTGCCTCGTGCGGCGGCAGCAGCGGCAGCGTCGGGCGCTCCGCGCGCGGGTGCTCGAACGCGTTGTACAGCGGGTCGATCTCCGGGTGCATCGGCGTGCGCCCGCCGACCTCGCGCAGCAGCCAGAGCTCCTCCTGGTTCGCGACGTGCGCCAGGTCCCATACCAGCGGCGACATCAGCGGGGAGTGCTGCCTGACCAGGTCCGCGTCGTCGACCGCGGTCGTCAGCAGCGTGGTGCGGTCGCGCGCCGCGAGCAACTCCGCGGCGATCCGCCCCCGCAGGGCCTGCGTGTGTTCGGTCATCTGCCTGCGTCCTCCAGAAGGTCGTCCGCCGGGCACCGGTCCTTGCTCACGTACTGGTCGATGAAGGCGTCCACGGCCGCCAGGATCGGCGCGTTCGGCTGCTGGCGGGCGAGCGCGCCGCGCGCCGCGGCGAAGCACTCCCTGCTCGCCCGGGCCAGCAGGAGATTGGCAGGCCCGCACCTGGCCGCGGTCGCCCACGGGCCGGCGTCGGAGTGGTCCAAGCCGTGCCACAGCGGCTCCGCCGCGGCCATCGCCGCGTCGCCGGCACGCGCGTCGGACAGCAGCCCGCTGGCCACCGCCGCGGGCACCACCCAGCCGTCGCCGGGCTGCGCGTCGATCATGCGCAGCTCGAAGTGCCCGCGCGGGCGGACCGGCGGGAACAGCGTGGACAGGTGGTAGTCCAGGTCCTCGATCGTCGGCGGGCGCAGGCCGCCCTCGATGGGCGCGCCGCGCACCCAGTCGCGCAGCGTCAGCCCGGGCGGGGCGCTCCAGTCCGCGGAGTCGTCCTCGCGGACGCACATGACCTGCGCGTCAAGCGCGTACGCGGCCCAGTTGGCGCGCGGGTCGCCGGTCAGCCGGGGCGGCCGCGTCCGTCCTGGGTCCATGCGCGCCCAGACCTGCTGCCGCGACGATCGCCAGCCGGTCGGCCGCCCGGCGCGCAGCGGGGAGTTGGCGAACGCGGACACGAGCACCGGCCCGATCGCGTGCAGCAGCAGCCAGCGTGCCCGGTACCCGCGGCAGCCGTCGGTGTCCTCGCCGGCGTCCAGGCACACCTGGACCGACGCGGTGGCGCACATCATCTGGCGGCCCCACGGGCCGCCCCGGTCGAAGAAGGCCTCCATCGCGGCGTACCGCGGCAGGCGCAGGATGCGCCGCGGGAGGCGGAACGGGTCGAGGCCGACCCCGGCGAGCTCAAGCCCGGCGTCGGCGACCGCCGCGCGCAGTGCCGCGAGGTCGGCGGCGGTCGATCGGACGCAGTCGGCGAGCGAGTCCGCGGGCAGCGAGCTGAGCTCAAGCTGCCCGCCTGGTTCTGAGGTAAGCGCGGCGCCGGACGGCAGCACGCCCGGCGCGGAACTGGAGGGCAGCGCGTCCGCGTCCCCTCCGCCCGCTGCGGCGCCGAAGGCCGAGACGGCCGCGGCGATCCGCTCCGCCGGGACCGGCAGGGCGGGATCACGCGCGTCGCGCACCAGCCACTCGAGTTCGACGCCGACCCGCCGCGGCGGCCCGGTCTTCAGGCAGATCCCGTGGATATGCTCGGCGGCCTGCTGTTCGCGGATGTGCCGCGCGGCGTCATCCGCGCGGCCCGTGTTCTCGACCGTCATGAGGGCACCATAACCTCGACCACTGACAAAACAGCCGGGCGGAAGCGGCGCGCCGGGAACTGTCCGGGCAGTGCGCGACCCGTCAGCCGGCTGCCGACCGCCGCCCGACGCGCGAACATGCCCACCTGAGTCGCCGTAACGCATTTGTTACAAACCACTATGCCACACCCCGCAACGGGCCTGCGCCCGCCCTTATCCAGTCCCGCTCCTGCCCAGGAAACTACGGGCGGACCTCGACGTGGCCGGGCGTGCCTTCCGTGACACGGCCGACGACGGCGGCAAGCACGCCGCGCCGCCCGAGTTCGGCAAGCAGCGTCGCGGTCGCGGGTGGCGGCGCGGCGAGCAGCAGGCCGCCCGATGTCTGCGCGTCCTGCAGCAGCACGGCCACGGGCTCGGGCACGCCGGCGGAGATGGACGTCCACGGCGCGAGGTAGGCGATGTTGTTGCGGGTGCCCCCGGACACGTAGCCGGCCGCGGTCAGCTCGAGCGCCCCGGGCAGCAGCGGCACCGCCCCGGCGTCCACGACGGCGCTCACCCCGCTGGCGCGCAGCAGCCGGTGCAGGTGGCCGAGCAGCGAAAAGCCCGTGATGTCCGTCGCCGCCACCACGTCCGCGGCCAGCGCCGCCTCGCTGGCCGCCGCGTTGAGCGTCGTCATCGTCGCGACGGCGGCGGCAAGCACGTCGCCCGGCGCGGCCCCGCGCTTGTGCGCGGTCGCGACCACGCCGGTGCCGACGGGCTTGGTGAGCACGAGCGTGTCGCCCGGCCGCGCCGTGTCGATGGTCAGCAGCCGCGCCGGCGCCGCCAGCCCGACGACCGCCATGCCGTATTTCGGCTCAGGGTCGTCGATCGTGTGCCCGCCGACGACCAGGCACCCGGCCTCCGCCGCGACGGCGGCGCCGCCGCGGAGCACCTCGGCGAGGATCTCAAGCGGCAGCGTCTCACCCGGCCAGGCGGTCAGGTTCAGGGCCAGCAGCGGACGCCCGCCCATCGCGTAGACGTCGGAGAGGGCGTTCGCGGCGGCGATACGCCCCCAGTCCCGCGCGTCGTCCACGATAGGCGTGAAAAAATCGGTGGTGAGCACGAGCGCGCGCTGGTCGTCGAGCCGCAGGACGGCGGCGTCGTCGCCCTCGGCGGCGCCGACGAGCAGGTCGCCGCCCGCGGCGCCGAGCACATCGCCGGAACCGCCGAGGGAAACCATCAGCTTGTCCAGAGCCGACAGTGGTAGCTTGCACGCACAGCCGGCGCCGTGGGACAAGGACGTGAGGCGGACCGAGGCAGGCTGGACAGTCACGAGTCAACGATATGCCTAGCCGGCCGGGTGCCTGCCCACTGGCAGGATGAAGGACGATGAGAAGACCGTCCGTAAGGTTCGCGCACCTCAGGCGGGGAAGGGCCGATGAGCCGCCCGGCATCGTCGGCGTCGCCCGGGTGGACCTGCGGACGAAGGTGCTGGTAAGGCGGCTGAACCCCGGTGACATCGCGATCATCGACCACGCTGACCTGGACCGGGTGAGCGCCGATGAGCTGATCGCCTGCAAGGTGGCCGCCGTCGTGAACGCCGCGAAGTCGATCACCGGCAGGTACCCGAACCTCGGCCCGCAGCTGCTCATCGACGCCGGGATCCCGCTGGTGGACGACGCCGGCTCCGACGTGCTCGCCCGGGTCGCCGACGGCGCAGAAGTCCGTCTCGACGGCGAGGTTCTCTACGCGGGGGACCAGGTGGTCGCCAAGGGCGTGCTGCAGAGCCGGGGCACGCTGGACGCGGCGATGGCGGAGGCCACCGCGGGCGTGACCGGCCAGATCGACTCGTTCGCGGAGAACACGCTGGAGTTCCTGCGCGGTGAGCACGACCTGCTCACCAACGGCGTGCCCGTGCCGCAACTCGCCACCGCGATGAAGGGCAAGCACGTGCTCGTCGTGGTGCGCGGCTACCGGTACCGGGAGGACCTGCGGACGCTGCGGCCGTACATCCGCGAGTACCGGCCGGTGATGATGGCGGTCGACGGGGGCGCGGACGCGCTGCTCGACGCGGGCTACCGGCCGCAGGTGATCATCGGGGACATGGACTCGATCTCCGACGAGGCGCTCTGCTCGGGCGCCGAGCTGGTCGTGCACGCCTACCCCGACGGCCGCGCGCCCGGGCTGGCGCGGGTCACCTCGCTCGGCCTCCAGGCCGTGCCGCTTCCCGCGCCGGGCACGAGCGAGGACGTGGCACTGCTGCTTGCCGACGCCTGCGGCGCCAGCCTGATCGCGGTGGTCGGCACGCACTGGACCCTGGAGGAGTTCCTCGACAAGGGCCGCCCGGGCATGGCCAGCACGTTCCTGACCCATCTGCGGGTCGGCGGCAAGCTCGTCAACGCGAAGGGCGTGCACCAGCTCTACCAGAGCCGGATCTCCGGCTGGGCGCTGATCGTGCTCGTGCTCGCCGCCGCGTTCACGATCGCGATCGCGGTCGCGTTCTCGCCCGCGGGCCCGATTCTCGGGGACTACTTCGGCGCCACCTGGCACAACTTCCTCTACTGGTTCACTGGACTGTTCAAGTGATCGACTTCCGATACCACCTGGTCTCGATCGTCGCCGTGTTCCTGGCGCTGGCGATCGGCATCGTGCTCGGTTCGACCGAGCTGCAGGGCCACACGATCGACGCGCTCCAGGCGACGGCGAACTATCTGAGAAACGAACTCGACGCCGCCGACGCGCAACGCGCCGACTACCAGACGCAGGCCAGCGCGGAGGAGCAGTACCTGCAGACGGCCGAGCCGCGGCTGCTCGGCGGCCTGCTCACCGGCGATGGCGTCGTGATCATCACCGAGCCAGGCGCGCAGGGCTCGGTCGTGGACGGGATCAGGCAGGCCGCGGTGACCGCCGGCGCCACCGTCACCGGCCTGGTCGCCCTGCAGCCGGCGTTCAACGACCTCAGCGGGGCCACGCAGTCTAGCCTCGACAGCATCGACAGCCAGATCGCGAGCACAGACGACGTGGCGCTCGACGCGCCGGCCGATCCGCAGACCGCCCCCCAGCAGCAGGCGGCGCAGCTGATCGCGGCCGCGCTCCTGACCAAGGCGGGGAGCCTGCCGCTGCTGTCGGCCTCGGGCGCGCAGACCCTGCTCAGCGCCTACGCGCAGGCCGGCTACCTGACGGTCAGCGGCACGCCGACGGGCGGGGCCACGCTCGCCGTGCTCGTCACCCCGCAGACCGCGCCGGCGGACGGCGCGAACGACCCGGCCAACCAGGTGCTGCTCGCGATCACGCCCGAGTTCGCGAGCGCGAGCGCCGCCACCGTGGTCGTCGGCGGGACGGCCGGCTCGGCACAGTCGGGCAGCGCGATTTCCGTGCTGCGGTCGAGCAGCGCCTCGAGCATGGCGTCCACCATCGACGACGCGGACACCACACTCGGCCAGATCACCGTGGTGGAGGCGCTGGCGGCGCAGCTGGCGGGCAAGAAGCCGAACAGCTACGGTGTCTCGGGTGCCTCCGCGCTCAGCCCCGTTCCCGTACCGTCCCCATCCGCCTCGCCGAGCGCGAGCGTGAGCGTGACGCCGACACCGCACCCGACGGCGACGGAAAAGGGCAAGAAGCCCGTGAAGAAGAAGTGACGCGACGCGGCGCCGCCGCCGACGGGTCCGGCGTCCCGTCCGGCGCTCTGTCTGGCGCCCTGTCCGCGGCCGTCGCCTGCTTCGCCGCGGGCGGCGCGGCGCGTGCCGCGTACGCGGCGCTGCGCAGGCACCCGCCGGGCGGGGAGAAGGCCTGGACCCGCACCAACCACCGCGGCGAGGCGGTCACCCTGCTCGAAGGCCCTGCCGCGGCTCTGGGTGCGGTGGTCATTCAAGCCATTTATCCCGAACGGACCGTGGCGCCTCGCACCGCCCGGGCCCTCGCCCTCGCGGGGGTCGGCGCCGCCGGGTTCGGGATCTACGACGACCTCGCCGGCTCGGGCAAGCGGCGCGGGCTGCGCGGGCACCTCGGCGCGCTGGCGCGCGGCGAGGTGACGACCGGCGCGGTCAAGCTCGGCGGCCTCGCCGCGACCGCGCTTGCCAGCGCGGTGCTGCTTGCCCCCGGGGGGACGACCCCCCCGGTGACCCCCCCGTATGGGGGGGCTGCCCGCCCCCCCATGCCCCCCTGGGACGTCGCGATCAACGCCGGCCTGATCGCGGGCGGGGCGAACCTGCTCAACCTCTTCGACCTCCGCCCGGGCCGCGCCATCAAGGTGGCGGCCGCGTCGGCGGCGCTCATCGCCGCCGGTGGCGGCGCCGAACCCGTCGCCGCCCCGCTCGGCGCGGCGCTCGCGATGGCGCCCGAGGACCTCGGCGAGCGCGCCATGCTCGGCGACGCGGGC
>NZ_JASIAL010000058.1:0-15645 GCF_030042015.1 Trebonia sp.
GCCGGCCTGGTGAGCGCCGGCGCGGCAGGCCGCGGCGCGGCCGGCGGCGGCACCGCATGACGATCTCGGTCGCGGTCGCCGACGACCAGGCACTGGTGCGCGTGGGGTTCTGCGGGATCATCGCCGCGACGCCGGGGTTCGCCGTCGTCGGCCAGGCCGCCAACGGCGCAGAAGCCGTCGAGGTCGCCCGGGCCGCCAAACCGGATGTCGTTCTCATGGACGTGCGGATGCCAGTGCTCGACGGCATCGAGGCCACCCGCCAGATCACCGCCGCGGCGGAGTCGGCGGGCGTGCGCGTGGTCATCCTGACGACCTTCGACCTCGACGAGTACGTATTCGCGGCGCTGCGCGCCGGAGCGAGCGGATTCCTGCTCAAGGACACGCTTCCTGCCGACCTGCTGACGGCCATCCGGGTCGTCGCGGGCGGCGAGGCGCTGCTCGCGCCGAGCATCACCCGCCGCCTGATCAGCGAGTTCATCAGCACGCCAGCGTCGGCCCTGGCCGCCGGGACGAGAATCGGGGCAGGCACGGCGACCGCGGCGGGCATGGCCGCCACGCCCGCGCTGCGGGCTGGCCAGGTCACCCAGCTGCTCACCGAGCGCGAGTGCGAAGTGCTCCGGCTCGTGGCCACCGGCCTGTCGAACGCGGAGATAGCCGACCGGCTGATCATCTCCCCCGCCACCGCCAAGACGCACGTGGCGCACCTGCTCACCAAGCTCGGCGCCAGGGACCGGGTGCAGCTGGTGATCATCGCCTACCAGGCAGGACTCGCGTCCGCGGCGTAACGGGAGAGCGTGCCGGGTATGTCATGCATTGTCGCGGACCGGACTGGCCGGGCCGACCCCGGAGGTGACCGATGACGCACACCATCCAGCTGGACGAGAACGTCGTGCGGGACGCGGTGGGGGCGCTCGCCGCGACGCTCGGGGACGACAACGTGATCACGTCCCCGGGCGAGCTGCTCGACTACCGCGACCCCTACGACTACAAGGGCTCCGACGAGCACACAGGCGCGGCCGTGGTGACCCCCGGCTCTGTCGAGGAGGTCCAGGAGATCGTCCGGATCGCCAACGCGTTCCGCGTCCCGCTGTGGACGTTCGGCCAGGGCCGCAACTACGCCTACGGCGGGCCGGCGCCCCGGGTGCGCGGCTCGATCCAGGTCAGCTTCCGCAAGATGAACAGGGTGCTCGAAGTCGACGACGAGCTCGCCTACGCGGTCGTCGAGCCCGGGGTGCGCTTCTACGACCTCTACGACCACCTGCAGGCCGGCGGCTACCGCCTGTGGCCCTCGATCCCCGATCTGGGATGGGGCAGCGTGGTGGGCAACACGCTCGACAGCGGCCGCGGCTACACGAGATACGGCGATCACCCCTTGACGCAGTGCGGCATGGAAGTCGTGCTCGCCAACGGCGAGCTGCTGCGCACCGGCATGGGCGGGATCAGCACGAGCAAGGTCTGGCACCTGTTCCGCGAGTCGTACGGGCCCAACCACGCGGGGCTGTTCTTCCAGTCGAACTTCGGGATCGTCACGAAGATGGGCGTGTGGCTGATGCGGGCGCCCGAGGTGTACGTGTCGGGGTTCGCCACCTGGCGCGACGAGGAGCGCGTGGCCGGCGTCGTCGACGCGCTGCGCGAGCTGATGTTCGAGGGGATCATCACCAACCAGCCGCTCCTCGGGTTCGGCTCTCCCACGGAAAGCGGACGGGACGCGCGCAAGGGCGGCTGGATGGTCCGCTTCGCGCTGTACGGCCGCGAGCCCGTTGTCGAGGCCCAGTACGCGGCGGTGCGCGACGCGCTTGAGCGCGCCGGCGACGTGACGGTCGGCCGCCGCGTCTACCGCGGCGACGAGGAGCGCTCCCGCGCGACGATGCACGACGACAAGGTCCAGGGCGGCGTCCCCGGTCTTGAGCTGCTCGAGATGTTCAAGAAACTCAACGGCGAGGACGCCGGCCACCTGGACCTCTCCGCGCTCGGCCCGCTGACCGGCGCCGACGTTCTCAAGTCGATCCGGCTGCGGCGCGAGCTCTACGCGCGCTACGGCCTGACGTACAGCGCCGGCATCGTGCTGCTGCCGCGATCCGCGCTGAACATCAGCGCGGTCGTGTTCGACACCCGTGATGAGCAGGCCACGCGCGCCGCCTACGCCGCCTATAACGAAATGGCCGCCGAACTCGCCCGGGCCGGCTACCCCGTCTACCGCACGAACATCCAGAGCATGGACGTCGTCGCCGACCTGTTCGACTTCGGTGACCACGCGCAGCGGCGGCTCAACGAACGGCTGAAGGACGTGCTCGATCCCAACGGCATTCTGTCGCCGGGCAAGCAGGGTATCTGGCCGCGGCACATGCGCTAAGCCACGCGCCGGGCGGCTGCCATTGCGCCGTTAGGCGATGACCGGAAAACCACGGGCACGAACAATCGCCCACGGCCTATTCGAGTTTTCACGGCTCCGGAATTGACAAGGCCGCGCACGCACCCCATTCTTGGGACGGGGCATCAGGTGGGGGATTTACGCACACCCGGATGCAGGCTAAGCGGCAGTTGCCTGCGCGGGTTTTCTTCGGCCCGATGCCACGTCTTGATGGCATGTGCTGTCATCGCCCGACGCGAGGGGGATTTAATGGCGGGCTCGCCTGGTGGGACGGGATCCGTCGGGCCGTCTGACGCTGGCCAGGCAACTGCCCAGACACATCCGGCGACCGAAGCCGCGCCGACGCACCCGCCGACGCACCCCCCGACGCAAGTCCTCAGGTACGGTCCCGGTGTTCCCGCGGCCAAGACGCCGGAGGTCCCCGGAGCGCCAGGGGCGCCAGGGGTGCCCGGGGCGCCGGGGACCTTGATCCAGGCTCAGACGACCGCCGGGCTCGGCGGCGCCGGCCGCCCCCAGGAGATCGTCAGGCGCGGGCCTGGGGTCCCGGCCGCCGCGCCTTCGACCGTCTCCGCGCCCCAGGCCGGGCCGACGGCCGAGCAGGTCTGGCGCGCCGGGCTGCCGGCCGGCCCGCCCCGGCAGCGGCGCCGGCTGTTCCGCCGGGCGCGCACGGCACTCAGCGTCGCCTTGCTGATCGCTTCCGTCGTGGTGATTTACCTGCGGCTGCACCACGGGCCGTTCGGGGTGACCGGGGTAGCCATCACCCAGGAGACGAAAAACGGGTGCGCGGTGGACGTGACGGGGCGGATCACCACGACAGGCGCGGCCGGGATCGTCTCTTACCAGTGGGTGTTCAAGCCGCAGGCGGGGGCCCCGCAGCCGCAGAACCAGTCGGTCGCGTCCGGGCAGTCCGCGGTGTACGTGACCGCCGCGGTCGAGGGCGAGGGCCACGGCAGCATCGCGCAGACGGTCACCTTGCAGGTCCTGGGTCCCGGGCGGGCAAGCGCCTCGGCCAACGTGATCGTGAGCTGCTGACGGCGGGCGCGGAGAGGCGGGCCTCGTGACCGACTGGGCTGTTCCCGGGTACACCGCGCTGAAGCCGCTGGGCTCGGGCGGGTTCGGTACCGTGATGCTGGCCAGGCATGACGCCACGGGCACGCCCGTGGCGATCAAGTACCTGCACCCGCAGATGCTTGCCGACCCGCACACGGCGCAGCTGTTCCGCGCCGAGGCGATCGTGCTCAGCTCGCTGGATGACCCCTACGTGGTCCGGCTGTATGAGTACGTCGAATCGCCGGCGGGCGCGGCCATCGTCATGGAGCTCATCGACGGCACCTCGCTGCGGGAGATCTTGACACGCCAGGGCAGGACCACGCCGGAGGCGGCCCTGGTGGTGCTGCTCGGCTCGCTGCTCGGCCTGGCGGCGGCGCACGCGCGCGGGGTGGTGCACCGGGATTACAAGCCAGAGAACGTGCTGGTCAACGGGTACGGCGCGAGCAAGCTGACCGATTTCGGCATCGCGGCGCGGGCCGGGACACCGGGGACTGCGGCCGGCACGCTGGCCTACGCGCCGCCCGAGCAGTTCGACGGCGCCCCGGCCACCCCGGCCAGCGACGTCTACGCGGCCACCGCCACCTTCTACGAGTGCCTGGCCGGCCATCCGCCGTTCACCGGGCAGACCCTGCAGACGCTGATGTACCAGCATCGCACCGAGCCGGTGCCGATGGAGCCGGTGCCCGAGCCGCTGCGGTCGCTGGTGGCCCGCGGGATGGCCAAGAACCCCGCCTACCGGCCCGCCGACGCCGGCGCCCTCGCCACCGATCTCCGCACCGCTGCCGCGGGGGCGTACGGCCGGGACTGGCAGCTTCACGGCCGAACCAACCTCGGCGAGGCGGCGCTGCTCCTCGCCGCCCTGTGGCCGTCCGGGGGCGCCGGGATCCCCGCGCTGCACGGCTTCACCGCCGAGCAGGTCCGCCTGCAGGGCCAGAACGCACCACAAACCGGGGGGGACCGCCCCCAGCAGGCTCGGGAAGCCCGGAACTCCCAGCGGGGCGGGCAGGGCCGGGAGACCCGCGCCGAGCAACACCAGTGGCACCTGCGGCATATTTTGCATCTTGAGCATCTCGCTCATCTGCGATACCTCAGGTCGCTGGGCACCGTCCTCACGGTGGCCGCCGCGGCCGCAGTCGTGGCGGCCGGCGTGACCTTCGCCGTCACCGGCCATTCACCGAGCCCGCCCGGCCCGGCGGGTTCGGCCGGCCAGTCGGCGAGTCACTCCGCGGTCTCCGTCCACCCGGTCTCGCTTCAGCCGTCGGTCGCGCCTGGGGATTATCCGGTCAACCGCGTGATCACGGACGACAGTCCCTGGACCCTGACCCTGGCCAGTATCGACGTGCTCGCCTCCGGCGAGGCCGAGTTCATCGTCGAGTACACCAATACCGGTTCGACGGCCGGCCAGCTGACGTGCTCGGGCGTCACCGGTGCGGACTTGGAGACGGTGACCTTCGGCAACGGCCAGACGATTTCGTCGATTGCCACGTTCTGCTCACAGCACCCGAACGCGATCAATTACGATGTCGGAGCGGGTCAGTCCAGCATGAGCTACGCGATATTCCCTGATGCCGGCAAGCTGACTCAGCCATTCACGCTGAGCTGGGGCTCAGGAGGAGATCTGGCCGGCGAACTCAGCGGCCTCAAGCTCCCCTAGCGGACAGGTGGCCCGTCCGCACAGTCCGCTGGCGCGGGGCGCGAAGTCAGGCCTCCGTTCGGGATAATAATTCTTTTCCTGCTCAGTGGCTGAAGTGGCCCCTGTAGTACTCGAAGACGAACCCGATCGTCGAGAACACCACGAACAGCAGGCCGATCAGGACCAGCCACCACCCGAACGCGAAGCCGAGCGCGGTCACCGCGGCGGACAGGCCAAGGAACAGCGGCCACCAGCTGTGCGGGCTGAAGAAGCCGACCTCGCCGGTGCCCTCGGCGATCTCGCCTTCCGGGTTGTCCTCCGGTCGCGGCGGCAGCCGGCGGCCGGTGAACAGCACGTAGAACCCGGCCAGGATGGCCAGGCCGACCGCGAGGGCGAGCGCGGTCGTCCCTGTCGGGTCGTACGAGGTGTACCAGTAGACCACGTCGGCGCCGATGAAGAAGATGCCGCACCCGAGGAAAAGCCAGCCTTCGACCCTCATGTCGCCGCCCCCCTACTTCTTCGCTGCGCTGATCGCGGGGATTTGCTGTTCGAGGCCCATGGACTCGCGGCCCGCCTTGATGTGCGGGTAGTGCGCCTCGAACGCAGGCCGCTCGGACCGGATGCGGGGGATGCGGTAGAAGTTGTGCCGCGGCGGCGGGCACGAGGTGGCCCACTCAAGTGAGCTGCAGTAGCCCCACGGGTCTTCCTCCGTCACCCGCTCGCCGAACCGCGCGGTGACGTACACGTTCCAGATGAACATCAGCACCGACAGCGCGAGGACCCACGACCCGACGGTGGAGATGATGTTCAGCGTCGTCACGTTCCCCGGCAGGAACGGGTAGTTCGCCGTGCGGCGGACCTGGCCCTCGACGCCCGTCCAGTGCTGGACGAGGAACGTCATGTTGAAGCCGATGAACAAGAACCAGAACTGGACCTTGCCGAGCTTGCTGTTGAGCATCTTGCCGGTCATCTTCGGCCACCAGAAGTACAGCCCGGCGAACATCTCGAACATCACGGTCCCGGCGAGCACGTAGTGGAAGTGCGCCACCACGAAATAGGAGTCCGAAACCGCGAAGTCCAGCGGCGGGGAGGCCAGGATGATGCCGGTGATGCCGCCGAACAGGAACACGATCAGGAAGCCGATCGTGTACAGCATCGGCGGCTCGAACGAGAGCTGGCCGCGCCAGATCGTGCCCGCCCAGTTGAAGAACTTCACCCCGGTGGGCACCGCGATCAGGAACGTCATGAACGAGAAGAACGGCAGCAGGACCGCGCCGGTGGTGAACATGTGGTGCGCCCACACGGTCATCGACAGGCCGGCGATCGCGATCGTCGCGGCGATCAGCGTCTTGTAGCCGAACAGCGGCTTGCGCGCGAACACCGGCAGGATCTCCGTGGCTATGCCGAAGAACGGCAGCGCGAGGATGTAGACCTCGGGATGGCCGAAGAACCAGAACAGGTTCTGCCACAAGATCGCGCCGCCGCTGTTGGCGGCGAACACCTGCGCGCCCAGCCGCCGGTCGATCTCGAGCACGAGCAGCGCGGCCGCGAGCACGGGGAAGGCCAGCAGGATCAGCATGGAGGTCAGGAGCGCGTTCCACGTGAAGATCGGCATCCGGAACATCGTCATGCCGGGTGCCCGCATGCAGAAGATCGTCGTGACGAAGTTCACTCCGCCCAGGATCGTGCCGAACCCGGACAGCACCAGGCCCATGATCCACATGTCGGCGCCGACGCCGGGCGAGTACGTCGCGCTGGTCAGCGGCGAGTACGCGTACCAGCCGAACGAGGCGGAGCCGCCGGGCGCCAGGAAGCTGGCCAGCAGGATCAGCCCGCCGAAGGTGAACAGGTAGTAGCTGAGCAGGTTCAGCCGCGGGAACGCCACGTCGGGCGAGCCGATCTGCAGCGGTATCAGCTCGTTCGCGAATCCCACGAACAGCGGGGTCGCGAACAGCAGCAGCATGATCGTGCCGTGCATGGTGAACAGCTCGTTGTACTGCTGGTCCGATACCACGGTGTTCGTCGGGCCCATGAGCTGGATCCGCATCAGCAGCGCCATGACGCCGGCGGCCAGGAAGAAGATGAACGACGTGATCAGGTACAGGTGGCCGATGATCTTGTGGTCGGTGGACGAGAGCCAGCCCGCGAGGACCGAGCCCTTGCGCTCGGTCTTCCGCGCCCGGGCCACCGCGCGGGCCGCCTCCCGCTGGTCAAGCGTCGTCACTGGGTGCTCCCTGCAGATGTGTTCTGAATCGCCTTCTCGTGGGTGATCCACTGCTTGAATTGCGCAGGAGTCACGATGTTCACGGTGAACAGCATCCTGCTGTGGTAAACGCCGCAGAGCTCGCTGCAGTGACCGGTGAACGTGCCGGTCTGCGTCGCGGTGATCTGGAAGTGGTTCGGGTGGCCGGGGATGACGTCCCGCTTGAACAGGAACTGCGGCACCCAGAAGGCGTGGACCACGTCGGTCGAGGTCAGGTTGAACCTGATGACCTCCCCGACCGGGATCTCAAGCACCGGCAGCGGGCCGAAGCCCCACATGTAACCGTCGCTGGTGACGTCGTACTGCGGGTAGTTGAACTCCCAGCTCCACTGGAAGCCGATCACGTTCACCGTGACGGCCGGCTTGGCGGACAGCGAGTCGATGTAGTTCTCGTCCTTTGCGGTGTAGTAGAAGAGCACCGCGATGAGGACGAACGGCACGACCGTGTAGAGGATCTCGATCGGCATGTTGTAGCGGACCTGCGGCGGTAGCTTGTCGCCGCGCTTGCGGTGGAAGATGACCGCCCAGAGGATCAGCCCCCACACCACGCAGCCGACGAGCAGCCCGGCGATCCACGACCCCTGCCACAGGCTGAGCGTCACCTTGCCCTGCTCGGTGACGGGATTCGGGAAGCCGAGGCGGGTGAGCGTGTCGTTCGCGCATCCCGTGAGGGCGAGCAGGAGGACGACAAGCACGCCAGCGCGCACCGCGTTGGCCCGGCGGCCACGGCGGCGCGCGGCGGTGCCGCGCGCGCCCGGCGCGCCCTGCCGGCGGAACAGAGTCAAGTGAGCGCCCCTTCCCTTCCCACCTGTTGGCACAGACCAGCCGGCCCGGTGGCTCACGCCAGCCAGTGCTTGCCTGCCGGCACAAACCAGCCAGTGCTTACCTGTGGCATGTTGGCACGGACTAGCCGGCCAACAGCGCCGGCACCCACGGTCTTGGGGCCGGTCCGCGTTCTTCTACAGCGTGTCGTGGAAACAGTATCGCGCGCCTTCGCGGCGCCGTAGGGGACCCCCGGCGTTCCGCGCCATGTGGGTGGTTTGGCGACACGCCGCAGTCAGCTGGCTTCTTTGCGTATTACTCGCGTAGTCACCGGCGGCCAGGGCAGTATTGGGGACGTGGACGTGATCGCGTGAACCGTAACTGGTTCGGCCTTATTGTCCCCGGGGGACGACCCCCCGGGGACCCCCCGCACGGGGGGACTGCCCGTCCCCCCGTGCCCCCCTGGGCGGCGACGCCGGAACCACCGGTGCTGACGATCGACGCCCTGGGCCGCAAGTGCCCGATCCCGATCATCATGCTGGCCGAGCAGATCCGCGACGTGCCCATCGGGGCGGTGATCGCGGTGCTCGCCGACGACCCGGCCGCATACAGCGACGTCCCGGCCTGGTGCGGGATGAAGTCGCATGAGTTCGTGTACCGCGACGAACTGGAGTCAGGCTGGGCGTTCGGCATCCGCCGCCGCTACTGACCCGGCTACGTCTCGCGCCTCACTTGAAGCGCTCGGTGAACCGGGGATCGCTCTCCCACCAGGGGCGGTCGTCATCGGCGGTGTCCGCCGGCTCGCCGCCCGCGACCGGGCTTACGCTGGCGGCTTCCGTCGCGGCTTCCCCAGCTGCCCTGGCTTCGCTGGCGGCTTCCTTCGCGTCGAGTTCGGCGTCGACCTCGGCCGCCTCGGCCTGATCCTCGCGCATCATCTGGATCAGCTGCACGCCAAGGAACGGCAGCCCTACGAGGTCGCCGAGGATCCAGATGATCCCGCCGCCGAGGACCTGGCTGGTGGCCAGGCTGGGGCCCCACGGGTACCCGACCGCGTGGTAGTAAGGGGCGGCGATCACGTTGGTGTCCGCGATCACCGCGATGCCGAAGAACGCGTCGCCGACCACCTCGGCGGCGGTGATCCACATCCCGACCCCGTACGGGTACTGCCTGGGTACCGGGTCGACCCGCAGCAGCGTCCAGAAGAACACGTACCCCGGCACCATCAGCACGAGGTAGGTAAGCTCGCGCGTCGTCCCGCTGTGGAAGACCGCCGTGTACCAGGACGTGAAGTACATCGTCATCGGCACGGCGACCAGCGCCAGCGTGGTGATCGCGGGGAACGTCACGACGACGGCGGCGCGGCTGCGCACGATCTTGCCGACCCGCCGCCCGGCGGCGGGGTACGCGGCACCGAGCAGCGTGAGCGGCTTGCCCATGGCCAGGAACAGCGGCACAAGCAGCACCAGGAGCACGGTCTGCGTGGCCCGGGCGTAGAACAGCACCCCCTGGTACGCGCCGATCCAGGACATCGTGGCCAGCACCAGCGCGCCAAGGCCGATCCCGCAGAATGCCACCGCCCGCCCGGTCGCCCAGCTGCCGCCGCCGCGGCGGACCCGCCAGACTCCCGCGAGGTAGCATGCGCCGAGCACGACGACGAGCGCGATCATCGGCACGTCGGCGGTCCACTGGGTGAATGCGCGCCCGAGCGTCAGCTGTGGCGGTCCATGGTATCCCGATGCGAGCGCGCCCATGCGGCTACGCTACCGCTCCGCGGGACCACCCGCTCCGCGAGGCCGGCGCAGCCGACTGCCGGTCACGCCTGTCATCCCGGCCGCCCACCGCCCTGCGGGACGGGTGGGACAGAAGGGAAAACCGTGGCGGCTGGCTAGGCGACCAGGTGGGCGGCGATTTCCTTCGCGGCCTCGTCGCCGTACGCGACGGCGGCGCGCTCGGTCAGCGGGCCAGGCTTGAGGTCGTACTCCTGCGGGCCGATCGTCTCCAGGACGTGGACGGCCATCAGGTTGCCGAGCTGGATAGCGCGCTCGGTGGACAAGCCCCAGGCCGTCGCGGCGAGGAAGCCGGAGCGGAACGCGTCGCCCGCGCCGGTCGGCTCGACGAACTTCGCGTCAGGGACCGGGCCGACGACGACCGGCGGCGCCCCCTGCCGTTCCACCCGGGCGCCGGCCGAGCCGAGCGTGATGACCCGCGTGCCCACGCGCTCCAGGATGTCGGCGTTGCTCCAGCCGGTCTTGGATTCGATGACCGCTTCCTCGTACTCGTTGCAGAACAGGTAGGCCGCGCCGTCGATGAGCGGGCGCATCGACTCGCCGTCGAGGAAGGCGACCTGCTGGGAGAAGTCCGCGGCGAACGGGACGCCCGCGGCGCGGCAGTCGGCGGTGAACCGCTGCATCGCGGCCGGGTCGCCCGCGCCGATCAGCACCAGCTCGACGTCATGCGCGGCGGCGAAGGAGGCGATGTCGATCGAGCTGTCCTCGCTCATCGCGCCGGGGTAGAACGACGCGATCTGGTTTCCCTCGGTGTCGTTCGTGGCGGTGAAGCGGGCGGTGTGCCGCGTCGCCGACGTCTGCACCCCGGAGGTGTCGACGCCGTGCGCCTCCAGCCAGGCGCGGTATTCGGCGAAGTCCGCGCCTACGCTGCCGACAAGCAGCGGCTTAAGCCCCAGGCAGCCAAGGCCGAACGAGATGTTGCCCGCGACGCCGCCGCGCCTGATCTCCAGGTCGCCGACGAGGAACGACACCGACACCTTGTCCAGCTTTTCAGCGATCAGCGTGTCGGTGAACTTGCCAGAGAACATCATCAGGTGGTCGGTCGCGATCGACCCGGTGACGGCTATGCGCATTGAGCGAGGTTACCGCGCGCGGCGTGCGTCAGTGGAAGGAATCGCCGCAGGCGCAGGAGCCCGTCGCGTTCGGGTTGTCGATCGTGAAGCCCTGCTTCTCGATGGTGTCCACGAAGTCGATGGTCGCGCCGGTCAGGTAGGGGGCGCTCATCTTGTCGGTGACCACCTCGACGCCGCTGAACTCCGCCACGATGTCGCCGTCGAACGAGCGCTCGTCGAAGTACAGCTGGTAACGCAGTCCGGAGCATCCGCCCGGCTGCACGGCGACGCGCAGCCGCAGGTCATCCCGGCCCTCCTGGCTCAGCAGCGCGCCGACCTTGACGGCGGCGGCGTCGGTGAGGATGACGCCCTCGCGCGTCGCTTCGTCCTGAACGGTCATCTGTGACTTGCTCCCGTCTCGGTTCTGCCGCCCGCGCGGCACTGTCGTTCCTCATCAACCATATGCCCGGGCCCGGCATTCCGCACGACCGCCCCTAGATGCCGGGCGCTCCCCACACAGGGAACCACTTGGTCAGGTCGGGCTCGATCTTCAGGTCATCGCCGAGCACGCCCTTCATCTGCAGCTCCAGCGCGTTGTCGCGGTGCTCCCCCGACAGCGGCGCGAACGGGTAGAACGTGCCCCGCTTGTACAGGTACACCAGCGCGAGCCTGCGTTCGGCGCTGTCCCTGAAGGCCACGAGCGTGCACAGGAGCTGCGGGCCGAAGCCGTTGTCCACCAGCGCGCTGTTCACCGCGTGCAGGTCGGTGACCAGCGCGTCCAGCTCGTCGGACATGTGCGAGCTGACCAGCCAGGTGAACCCGTAGGAGTCCCGGCTCACCTCCACGGGCAAGCCGCCGCCCGGCTTTCCCGTGTCCATGTTGAGCAGGTCCCGCACGTCGTCCTGGATGTCGGAGAACGTCTTGCCCTCGACCGACCGGAAGCACACCGAACCCGACCCGGTGGGCGTGAACCCGGTCGCCGCCTGCAGCGTGATCGCCGCGGACGGGAGCGCGAACAGGTCGTCCAGCTTCGGCTGGACCGGTTTGGTCCGGCCGAGCAGGACGTCGAGGAAGCCCATTAGCGGGGGGCCGCCTGGCCAAGCTGGCGCTGGATCTTCTCGAGCTCCGCGAGCCGGCGCTCAAGCGACGGGTGCGTGGAGAAGATCGCGGCCAGGCTCGGCCCGCCACCGCCGCCGGCACCGCCGCCGCGGGTGAGCTTCATCGCTGGGGCGAAGTAGAACGCGTTCAGCGGCTCGGCGGAGCGCAGGTCCTGCGTCGGGATGCGCGCCATCCCGTTGCTCACCTTGACCAGCGCGCTCGCCAGCGCGCTCGGCTGGCCGGTCAGCAGCGCTCCGCTGCGGTCCGCGGACAGCTCGCGGTACCGGGACAGCAGCCGGATCAGCAGGAAGCTGATCGCGTACACCACCGCCGACACCAGCATGATCGCCAAGAGGATCGGCAGCGCGCTCTGGTTGTTGCTCCTGCGGCCGCCGCCGAACAGTTCCGAGTAGAACGCGAACCGCACGAGCAGGCCGGCCACGATGGCCAGCAGCGACGCGTAGGTCATCACCTGGACGTCCTTGTGCGCCACGTGCGACAGCTCGTGCGCGAGCACGCCCTCGAGCTCCTCGTTGGTCAGCCCGCCGTGCAGCAGCCCCTCGGTGACGCACAGCACCGCATGCTTGCTGTTGCGCCCGGTCGCGAACGCGTTGGGCATCCGGGTGGGGGCGATCGCCACCCGCGGCTTGTCCATGTTCGCGAGCGCGCACAGCCGGTCCACGATGCCGTGCAGCTCCGGCGCTTCCTGCGGGGAGACCTCCCTGGCCCCTGCCGCGGCCAGCGCGATCTTGTCAGAGTAGAAAAGCGATATGAACGCGGCGCCGCCGCCGAAGATGAGGGCGATGACCACGATCGCGGCGCCAGAAGCGTGCACCGCGGCCATGATGCCGATGATGAGGGCGACGAACGCGACGAACACCAGCCCGAGGAGGAACATCGTCAACGTCATACGGACGGTCAGACCCCGGTCAGGCGCATACCTCGTACGCGCCATTTGGCACCTCCGATCGCGCCAGGCTCCGCGTCCTGTCTGTCGCGTGCCTGGCTCCACAAGCAAATCTACCCGTACAACGCCCAACGCAGGCTGAACGCTTCCGCTAAGTCCGCCCAGAGCGACGTGTGTCCGCTCACAGCGGATTTTCCGCGGGCAGGCCGGCTATGACAGGGCGGCTACGGCTGGCCGACCGAGTCGCCAGGGATCCTTCCGTCGGCCAGCAGCTGGCGCACCTCGGCGATCGTGGCGTCCGAGAACGGCAAGATGACGTCCGCCGTCACGAACGTGTCGTCAGGCACCCGCGCCCCCGATTCGCGCACGAGGTGGACCGACGCGTCGAGCGCCGCCTTGAACGCGGGCTCGTCGCCCTTCTCGACGGCCGCGTCCAGTGCCGCATCCAGCGTGGACAGCTTGGCTGCCACGTCGTCGTCGACCAGGAACTGGCCTTCGCCCAGAATCCGCACTATCACGACCCGTCACCTGCCTGCGGCTGCTCGGCCGTCTGCGGCTCCGCTGTTCCCGTGCCGTCCGCGGCGCCCGGGCCCCCGTTGGAATTGGCCTCGATCTGCCGGGGCGCGTTCGCCGATAGCTCGCCCTTCATCCTGGCCAGCTCGGCATCGATGTCCGACCCGGCCCCGATACGGTCGAGTTCCATCTGGATAGCGTCCTGCGTCCCGCCGACGTGGTCTTCGAGCGCCCCAGAGGCGAGCAGCTCGTCGATCGCGCCGGCCCGCGCCTGCATCTGCGCCGTCTTGTCCTCGGCGCGCTGGATCGCCAGCCCGACATCGCCCATTTCCTCGGAAATTCCGGAAAAGGCCTCATTGATACGCGTTTGCGCCTCGGCGGCGGTGTATGTCGCCTTGATGGTCTCCTTCTTCGTGCGGAAGGCGTCCACCTTGGCCTGCAGCCGCTGCGACGCGAGGGTCAGCTTCTCTTCCTGCTCCTGCAGTTGTGCGTACTGGCCCTGCAGGTCGTTGAGCTGCCCCTGCAGGCTGGCCTTGTTCTGCAGGGCGGCGCGCGCCAGGTCCTCGCGGCCCTTGCTCAGCGCGTCGCGCGCCTGGCCGTCCCGGCGGTCGACCTCCTTCTGCAGCGAGTTCATCTGGAGCTCGACCCGCTTGCGCGAGGTGGCCACGTCCGCGACCCCGCGCCTGACCCGGGTCAGCATCTCGACCTGCTGCTGGTACGAATAGTCCAGGGTCTCGCGAGGGTCTTCCATCCGGTCCAGCGCCTTGTTGGCCTTGGCCCGGAATATCAGCGAGACTCGCTTCATCACGCTCATAGACGCGGCCGTCCCCTTCATCAAGCTGTGCGCCGCCCCGGGCGGCACGGCGCCGTCGGCGGCAGCGTATTGCCGCCTGCTCATCGCAATCAACCCTACGCGCTACCGCGCGTGGTTAGCCACTTATCTACCCCGGCCACGATCACCCGCAGGAGGTTTTAAGCTATGCCCGTGTTCCGACGCAGCAGCGCCGGGGCGACCGACGGCAAGGCCCAGGATTCCCCGGGCGCGACCAGCCAGGAAGCCCCGGCCAAGACCAGGCCGCCCGCCGAGACGGGCAAGGGCCGGCCCACGCCCAAGCGCAGTGAGGCCGAGCGCACGAGGTACCAGTCCATCACCGGGTCCACCACGAGCGGGCGCGGTCCGAGCACGGGCACCGCGCCCAAGCGCAAGGCCACGCCGGAGGAGAAGACCAGGGCGCGGACCGAACGCGACCGGCGGATGAACGCCATGCGGCGCGGGGAGGAGTGGGCCCTTGGCCCGCGCGACCGCGGCCCCATCCGCAAGCTGGCCCGCGACTACGTGGACGCGCACAGGCGGCCAAGCGAGTACTACATGTACGTGCTGCTCGTGCTGCTGGTCGCGCTGCTGTCGCGCAACAAAGTGCTCAATGACTACGTCTCGCCGTTCGTGCTTGTGCTCATCGCGGTCGTCGCCGTCGACGCGTTCGTGATCCGCCGTGCGCTGCACAAGCTGGCCGCCGAGCGGTTCCCTAACGAGTCCACCCGCGGCATGACGACGTACGCGGTGATGCGCGCTCTGCAGATCCGCCGGTTCCGCATGCCCGCACCCAGGCTCAAGCCGGGCGACCCGTTCTAGCCGGGCGGCGGAGCCGCCCGGCTAGTGAGCCGACCGTGAGTGCTGCGGTCACCACGTGAGCCGTCTTCGGTCACAGAAGGTGCCAGCCGTGGCCGCTGGCCCCTCTGCGGCGCAGGGCAGGTCACGGGTCAACCCCGCCAGCGGCGGCCACATAGCCGACATTCCCCCGTCCAGCGGTGAACCACCCCCCGGAAACCGCCCATGGACCATGATCACGGGTCAAACGGGACCACCCGTGGCCACCTCCGGCCCATGATCATGAACCGCACACCCCGGGCGGGCACGCCAGCAGCACGGGCAGCAGGGGACGGCGGGGGTCACGGCCGGGCACGGATCCGGCTCATCCGCGGGTACCCGCGCCGGGCAGCCGCGACCGCTGCGATCGCTGCGCGCAGATGCCTGAGCCAAGCGTCATCTGCCATCCCCGGGGCAGTTAATTCAGGCATCCCGCCGGGCGCGCGACGCGGGCGGCGCAGGGTACACGCGGGGCCCGGCGGCGGGGGAAACCGCAGTGCGGCCCGGGCACCCGATGCGCCCGGTGTGCCCGGGGCAGCCGGGACAGCGCGGGGCCGGAGC
>NZ_JASIAL010000386.1:0-9875 GCF_030042015.1 Trebonia sp.
CGCCGCGGTGCTGGCGCTGGGCAGGGCGCGGGCGGGCACCGCCGCGCTGCCGCACTCGCCGCGGCTGCTGCGCGAGCTGTCCGGCTCGGTCGCCAGCGGCACGCATGGCGCCCACGGCACGACCGCGGCCACGACCGTGCCGGGGATCGACGTCGCCGCCTACCAGCATCCGGACGGCGCGCCCATCAACTGGGCCGGCGTCTACGCGGCCGGCTACCGGTTCGCGGCCATCAAGGCCACCGAGGGCGACTACTACGTCAACCCGTGGGTGCTCAGCGACCTGGCCGTGGCGCAGACCGCGGGCCTGTACGTCACCGCCTACCACTTCGCGATACCCAACGTCAGCGGCGGGGCCGAGCAGGCCAGGTTCGCGGTGCAGTACTCCGACTACGCCACCGGCGCCAAGATGCTCCCGCTGATGCTGGACATCGAGTACGACCCGTACGTGTCGAGCGACGGCACCAACATGTGTTACGGGCTCAGCGCGACCCAGATGACCGCCTGGATCGCCGCGTTCGTCTCGACGGCGCGGAGCCTGACCGGGCAGTACCCGATCATCTACACCACGGCGAACTGGTGGGACACGTGCACGGGCGGCAGCACCGCGTTCGGCGCGGACCCGATGTGGGTGGCGGCGTACGGCTTCGTCAGCCCGCCGATGCCGGCCGGCTGGCCGGCCTACACGTTCTGGCAGTACACAAGCACGGGCACGGTGCCGGGGGTGGACTCTCCCGGCACCACCGACCTCGACGACTTCAACACCGGCCTGGCCGGGCTGATCGACCCGGGCAGCCAGCAAAACGGCGTCGGCGCGCGGGTCGCGCTGCAGGTCAACTCGCTTGCCGCCGTGGCCAGTCTGCCGCTCACCTACACCGCCACCGGGCTGCCGCCCGGCCTGGCGATCAACGGCGCCGGCATGATCAGCGGCGTCATCGGCGACGTGCCGGGCGGCACCGGCGACCCGGTCTACGACGTGACGATCAAGGCCGCCAACGCCGCGGGCCCGGCCGGCTCGGTGAGCTTCGCCTGGCACATCAACGTGGCACATCAGGTGATCGCGGGCGCGCCGGGGTAGCAGCGGACGCGGGTCACTGGCCGCTGGCGGCCGTCTGCGCGGCGCGTATCGCGGCCGCGCGCATCCGCGCGCGCAGGTCCGCGTTCGCGCCGCGGTCGGTCCGCGCCTCGACGATCCGCAGCCCGGTCCCGGTGACGGCCTTGGCCAGCTCGCCGGGGTGCTCGACGAGCGCGTACGGCACGCCGAACGCGGCCGCGAGCAGCTCGACAGAGGCTCCGTGCGGTGTCCCGAACATCCGCTCGAACATCCCCCGGTCCGCCCCGGCCTGCTCAAGCGCGCTGAAAATGCCGCCGCCGTCGTTGTTGACCACGACCAGGCACAGGTCCGGCCGCGGCTCCCCCGGCCCGATCGCGAGCCCGGCCGCGTCGTGCAGCAGCGCCAGGTCCCCGATCAGCGCGAACGCGGGCGCCCCGGACGCGGCCGCGTGCGCGAGCGCCGCGCCGCCTGCCGTGGACGCGGTCCCGTCGATCCCGCTGGCGCCCCTGCTCGCCAGCACCCGCACATCCGCCCGCGGCGGCATAAGAAGATCGATATCCCGAACGGACAGGCTGTTCCCGGCCCAGAGCAGTGCCTGCTCGGGCAGCGCGGCGAGCAGCTCGCGGGCGACCTGCGGCTCGGTCAGCGCCGACTCGGCGCCGCTCATGGCCCTGTCGAGCACGGCGTCGGCGGCGCGCCGCGCGGCGGAGTCCGCGCGGCGCCATCGCTCCAGCCAGCTGGGCGCCCCGGGCGCCCCGGGCGCCCCGGGCGCCCCGGGCACGCCGGGGACGCCGGCCAGCCGCACGCTCGCGGTGACGTCGGTCGCGGCGCGCTGCGGGTCGGCCCACCGCCCCGGTCCCTGCGCCACGACCACGTGCCGCACCGGTTCGCCCGCCCCGGCGAGAGCCAGCAGCGCTGACTGCGGCCGGGACAGCCCGGGCCGGCCGGCGGAAACGATCACAAGCGGCCGGTGCGCCGCCATGAACGCCTCCGACGCCAGCAGGTACTGGTACCCGGGCAGCGCGTTCGGCCCGCGCCGCGCCCCGGACGACGGCTCGGCGAGCACCGGCCACCCAGCGCGCTCGGCCAGCTCGACCAGCGCGGCGGCGTCGTAGTCCCCGTCTCCGCAGACCACGACCCCGCGTTCGGTCCACGGCAGCGCCAGTACCCCGGCGGCTACGGCCCTGGCGCTCCCGCCAGCTCGGGCGGCGCGAGTCCATGGCGCGCCGCCTGGACGCCCGTCCAGCGGCTCGGGCCAGTCGTCCGTGTCGTCAGGGACGAGGGGGTCACGGAACGGGAGGTTCACGTGGACAGGGCCGGGGAAGGTGCCCGTGTCGCCGGCCGCCAGCGCCCACGCCTGGCAGGCCAGCGACCGCCAGTAGCCCGCCGCGCCCTGGCGGGGGTGCGGCACCTCGGCCTCGGCGTACCAGCGGACCGCCGCCCCGTACAGCTTCACCTGGTCGACGGTCTGGTTAGCGCCGGTGTCGCGCAGCTCAGGCGGCCGGTCGGCGGTGAGCACGAGCAGCGGGACGCCTGACTCGCCGGCCTCGATGACCGCCGGGTGGAAGTTCGCCGCCGCGGTGCCCGACGTGCACAGCACCGCGGCCGGCCGGCGGCTCGCCTTGGCCAGGCCGAGCGCGGTGAACGACGCGGAGCGCTCGTCGATCCGGACGTGCAGCCGCACCCGGCCCGCCCGGTCCAGCTCGTGCAGCGCCATCGCCATCGGCGTGGACCGCGATCCAGGCGCGGCCACGGCCTCGCGCAGCCCGCACCTGGCCAGCTCGTCGGCGAAGACCATGCCGAACGCCGTTGCGGGGTTCACGGTCCCGCCCGGCCCTCTCTTGCTGTTATCGCCGGTCCGTTTCTTGCTGTTATCGCCGGTTCCGCGCCGAGGTACTCCGCGGCCGCGCGCGCCCGCCGCCGCCACGGCCCGGGGTCGGTCTCCCAGCGGGCGAGCGCCGCCAGGCTGACGGCCGGCCGGCGGACCGGCAGCTCGCCCCCGCTTTCGGCGAGCGGGTCGGCGGTCACGTCGCCCGCGAGCAGCGACATCGTCGCCAGGCCGCACGCGTACGGCAGCTCGGGCAGCGCCGCGGCGAGCGCCACGCCGGCGGCCAGCCCGACGGAGGAGTCGACCGCGCTTGACACCACGACCGGCAGCCCGCACGCCTGCGCCACCCGCAGTGCCGCGCGCACGCCGCCGAGCGGCTGCACCTTGACCATGACGACGTCGGCCGCCCCGATGGCCCGCACGCGCAGCGGGTCCTCGGCCTTGCGGATCGACTCGTCCGCCGCGACGGGAATGTCGATAAGCCGGCGGAGCTCGGCGAGCTCCTCGAGGGTGGCGCAGGGCTGTTCGGCGTACTCGAGGGTGTAGCGGTCAAGCGCGCGGAGCATCCGCGCCGCCGTGCCGACATCCCAGCCGCCGTTGGCGTCGACCCGGATCCGCCCGTCCGCGCCGAGCGCGTCGCGCACCGCCGCGACCCGCTCGACATCCTCGGCCGGCGCCTGGCCCTGCTCGGCCACCTTCACCTTCGCGGTGCGGCAGCCCGACCCGGCGACGATCTCACGGGCGCGCTCTGGCGCGACGGCGGGCACGGTCACGTTCACCGGCACCCGGTCCCTGACGGGTTCTGGCCACGGGACCGTTGCCGACTCGATCGCGCTGGCCAGCCAGCGCGCCGCTTCCCGCGGCCCGTACTCGGCGAACGGCGAGAACTCCCCCCACCCGGCCGGCCCCTCGATGAGCGCCCCTTCCCGCACGGTGATCCCGCGGAACTTCGTCCGCATCGGAATCGCGAACGCCCGCAGTGTGCCGAGCAGATCGGACAGCTCCATCACGGGCGGCGGGGGAACTTCGCGAAGTCGGGGGTCCGCTTTTCCTTGTAGGCGTCGCGGCCCTCCTGGGCCTCCTCGCTCATGTAGTACAGCAGCGTCGCGTCGCCCGCGAACTGCTGCATGCCCGCCGCCCCGTCGGTCACCGCGTTCAGCGCGCCCTTGAGCATCCGCAGCGCCAGCGGCGACTTCGCCAGCAGCTCCTCGCACCAGCGCAGCGTCTCGGCCTCCAGGTCCGCCAGCGGCACGACCGCGTTCACCAGGCCCATCGCCAGGGCCTCGGCCGCGGTGTACTGACGGCACAGGTACCACATCTCGCGCGCCTTCTTCAGGCCCACGGTCTGCGCGAGCAGCCAGGAGCCGTACCCGCCGTCGAACGACCCGACCTTCGGCCCGGTCTGCCCGAAGACCGCGTTGTCCGCGGCGATCGTCAGGTCGCAGCACACGTGCAGCACGTGGCCGCCGCCGATCGCGTAGCCGGCCACCATCGCGATCACCGGCTTGGGGGTCCGCCGGATCTGCACCTGCAGGTCAAGCACGTTCAGCCGCCCGACGCCGCGCTCGTCGACGTACCCGTCGTCGCCGCGGATCTTCTGGTCGCCGCCTGAGCAGAACGCCGCCTCGCCCGCGCCGGTGAGAATGATCACGCCGATCCCCGGGTCGTCGCGGGCGACGTTGAACGCGTGCGACAGCTCGAACAGGGTGGCCGGCCGGAACGCGTTGCGCACCTCGGGCCGGTTGATCGTGATCTTCGCCACGCCGCCCGCGGTGTCGTACCAGATGTCGGAGTAGTCCTTGCCTGGTTCCGGACCAGACCGCTGCCACTGCGCCACTCGTAACCTCCCTCGGTCCGGGATCTAACCTTAATAACCGTGAATGAGCGTCCCCTGCACGCGGTACTGCTCTCGGGCGTCGCGGACGCGGCCCGGCTGATCGAGCCCCTGGCCGCGGCGCTGGCCGGCGGCGGGCCGGCGATCGCGCCGCTGGACGCCGGCCTGCCCGCCGCGCGGCTGCGGCAGCTGCTTGACGCCTTGCGCCCCGAGGTGGTGGTGGGACCCGACGGAGACGCCACGGCTCGTTCTGACGGAGAAAGGACAGCGGCGGATACGGCGGTGATCATCGGCACCTCCGGATCCACCGGGGACCCCAAGGGCGTCGAGCTGAGCGCGGCGGCGCTGCTGCATTCGGCGCGGGCGTCGCTGGCCCGCCTCCGCGCGCTGCCCGGGCAGCGATGGCTATGCTGCCTGCCGGTCACCCATGTCGCCGGGCTGCAGGTCCTGGTCCGGTCGCAGGTCTGCGGCACAGCGCCGGCGACGGTGCCCGCGCTCGGCGCGCAGGCCCTCGCCGCGGCCGGGGCGTCGCACGTGTCGGTCGTGCCGGCCCAGCTGGCCCGGCTGCTTGCCGACCCGGCGGCGGCGGCCGCGCTCGCCCAGTTCTCCTCGGTGCTCGTCGGCGGGGCGGCGGCCGCGCCGGGACTGGTCGAGCGGGCGCGGGCGGCAGGGGTGCCGGCGGTGACCACGTACGGGATGAGCGAGACCTGCGGCGGGTGCGTGTACGACGGGGTGCCGCTCGACGGGGTGAGCGTGCGGGCGGGCGCGGACGGGCTGCTGCGGATCCGCGGGCCGGTGCTGATGAACCGCTACCACGGCCAGCCGGACCTGGCCGGTGAGTTCGTGACCTCCGACCTTGGTTACCTGGAGGCGGGCGGTCGCGTCGTCGTCCGCGGCCGCGCCGACGACGCGATCAACACCGGCGGGTTCAAGGTGATCCCCGGCGAGGTCGCCGCCGTGCTCGCGGACTGCCCCGGCGTGCGCGAGGTGGTCGTGGTCGGGCGGCCCGACCCGGTATGGGGCGAACGGGTCACCGCGATCGTGGTCCCCGCGGACCACGCTCACCCGCCTAGCCTAGAATTGTTGCGTACGCACGTACGCACGCGATTGCCGCGTTACGCTTCTCCCGGCGAACTGGTGCTGACGGACGCCATCCCGGTGCTCCCCACCGGCAAGCCAGACCTCGCCTCCCTCAAGAACGTTACGCGGATGGGAACATTCTCACGCGCGGAGCGTTAATTAAGAGTGCCCGCAGCGAACATCGGTGAAACCGGGGCGGGCTACTCATAAGCCACGTGGGGACCGCAAGACGACGTGTTGTTGAACGGCGCAGCGCATGCGCACGTGAACCAGGGTAAGGGAGGTGTCTCATGCCGCGGATCGCGACGGCCGCTCCTGCGCAGGACGAGGAGACCAGCTCGACTCGCGTGGACGACCTGATCCAGCGCGGTCGCAGCCAGGGCCACCTGTCCCTTTCGGACCTGCGGACCGCCTTCGAGCAGGCGGGTCTTACCCCCGCCGAGGCTCGGTCAATTCTCCGCGAGCTGAGCGAGTCCGGGGTCCGGCTTGCCGACGAGGAGACAGAAACCGCCACTGACAAGCCCGCCGGGGCAGGACAGGGGGCAGCGGTGAAGGGCTCTGCGGTTATCGACGCTGCGGCAGTGGACTTTCCCGGTAAGGGTTCCGCGGCCCACGCCACGGCAGCGAGGAAGGGCCGCGCCAAGAGGGCCGACGACGCCGACGCCGAGATCGGCCAAGTGGATGGCGACGCCGACGGGGACCTGGAGTTCGGGGACGAGGACGTCGCGGCGATCGAGGCGGACGTCGCCGCGCTCGCCGACGGGGTTGACCTCGACGACCAGACGCCCGCCATGGGCGACTCGGTGCACACCTACCTGAAGTCCATCGGCCGGACCAGCCTGCTCACCGCCGAGCAGGAGGTCGACCTGGCCAAGCGGATCGAGGCTGGCCTGTTCGCCGAGCACAAGCTGGACACCGAGCCCGACCTCGACCCCGACTACCGGCGCGACCTTGAGCTTGTCGCCGAGGACGGCCGGCGCGCCAAGGCGCACATGCTCGAGGCCAACCTGCGGCTGGTGGTCTCGGTCGCGAAGAAGTACAGCGACCGCGGGCTGTCGCTCCTGGACGTCGTGCAGGAGGGGAACCTGGGCCTGATCCGCGCTGTCGAGAAGTTCGACTACACGAAGGGCTACAAGTTCTCCACTTACGCCATGTGGTGGATCCGGCAGGCGATCCAGCGCGGCTTCGCCGACTCGGCCCGGACGATCCGGCTGCCGGTGCACGTGCTCGAGATGCTGTCCAAGCTGTCGCGCGTCGAGCGCGACATGCACCAGCGGCTCGGCCGTGAGCCCACCCCGGAGGAGCTGGCCGTCGAGCTGGACCGGACGCCGGACCAGATCGAGGAGCTGCTGCGCACGTCGCGCCAGCCGATCTCGCTCGACTCGACGATCGGCGAGGACGGCGAGACGTCGATCGGCGACCTCATCGAGGACGTGGACGCCCCGGAGGCCTCCGAGCTGGTCGACCGTCAGCTGATGGCCGAGCAGCTGCGCTCCGCGCTCGACGCGCTGACGCCGCGCGAGGCCACGATCATGGCCATGCGGTTCGGCCTGTACGACGGCAACCCGCACACGCTGGACGAGATCGGCCGTGCACTCGGCCTCACCCGCGAGCGGATCCGCCAGCTGGAGAAGCAGTCGCTGTCCAAGCTGCGCCACCCGTCCCGGGCGCAGCCGCTGCTCGACTTCGCCTCCTGAGGACTTGCCGAGTCCCCCGCAAACGGCAGCGCTCGCGCGCTGCTGCGGCCAACGTGCCGGACCCGACCTCCCGCCGGGTCCGGCACGTTGGCCGTTACGGACCACCCGGCACGCGGCCCGGGCCGCGCTGCACTAAGATTCCCAAGCCAGCCCTGATTTTCGGCGTGTCGGGCACTAGCGGGAGGCGCGGTACAGATGGACGACGAAGGCCTGCTGGACGAGCTGCAGGAAGACATCGGCGGGGACTACAGCGCGCAGCTTCGCGTGGCGGCCGGGATGCTCAGCGGGGACGCTCAGGCCGCGGTGCCCTTCCTGCTGTTCTCGATCGCCAAGAGCCTGGAGGACATCTCGTTCCTGCTTGCCAACGACAGCATCAGCGTGGTCATGGAGACAGAAGAGGACGAGGAGTAGCCGCCGTCCTCGCCCCCCGCCCCTCGCCCCCGTCCTCGCCGGGGTGCGCTCCTCCCGGGCATCACCGGCAGCGTAAATGGCTTGCGCGGCGGTCCCCCGCCGCCACGGCGGCGACCACGACGGCCGCGCAGGCGGCCAGGGCGATCTGCGGGATCGCGTCGGCCGCCGGCGAAAGCAGCGCCAGCACGGCGATCCCGGCGAGCCGGGTCCACGGGATGACCCGCCAGACGACGAACTTGAACGCGGCGTGCCCGGCGAGGAACAGCGCCGGGCCGCCGAGGATCATCCAGGCCGCCGGCGCGCTCGCGGCGGACGACGGGAGCAGGAGAAGCGTCTGGTCGCCGGCCGCGGTGACGATGATGCCCGCCACCATCACGGGGTGGATCAGGTGGTAAGCGGACCTGCCCAGCCGGCCGGGGTCGGCGGAGACGGCGATGACCCGCGCGCTGGCCCCCGCCGACCGGTCGAAGTACAGCCACCACAGCGCGACCGAGCCAGCGAACGCCACCACGAACGCGGCGACCATGGTCGCGGTCACGTGCGCCGCCTCCGACAGCGCGGCGCCGATGATGACGATCGACTCGCCGAGCGCGATCAGGATGAACGCCTGGCAGCGCTCGGCGAAGTGACCGCCCTCGATCGTCCAGTCCGCGGTGTTGGACCGGCCGAGGCCCGGCGTCGCGAACCCGGCGAGCCCGCCCCCGACGTCGGTGGCGACCGCCAGCACCCACAGCACGTCCCTGGCCGGGCCCCCCGCCAGGCCGCCGGCGACGGCGAAGGCCCCGCTGACGGCGCACCAGGCGAGAATCCGCTCGTAGTTCCGCTGCAGCGGCCCGCGCAGCGCCGCCACCATGAAGCCGCTGCGCCCGACCTGCTGGACGGCGTAGGCGGTGCCCACCACCCAGCCCCAGCCCGCGAACGCGTGCGGCAGCGCCGCGGACATCGCCAGGCTGATCAGCATGAGCACGACGAGCAGCAGCCGGACCTCGATCCGCTCTGGGTCCATCCAGTTCGTGACCCACGTGGTGTAGGCCCAGACCAGCCACACGATCGCGAGCAGCAGCGCCGCCTGCAGCGCGCCGACCGCGGTCGCGTGGCCCAGCAGGAAGTGCGAAAGCTGCGTGACCGCGAAGACGTACACCAGGTCGAAGAACAGCTCGATGTTCGTGACCCGCTGGTCGCCTGACCGGTCGCGCAGCAGCCGCCCGGCCCGCGTGCTCACCAGGCGTAGTGCTCCGGGGCGGGCTGGTAGCCGGGGAAGATCTCGTCGAGCTGGCCGAGGACCTCGGCATCCAGCGTGACGGCGAGCGCGCGCTGCGCGCCGTCGAACTGGGCGAGCGTGCGCGGCCCGATGATCGGCGCGGTCACCGCGGGCTGGTGCAGCAGCCAGGCCAGGGCCACGGTCGCGGGTTCCTCGCCGATCTTGTCGCACAGGTCCTCGTACGCCTCGATCCGCTCCCTGTACCGGTCGACGAGCGCCTTCGCCCGCCCGGCGAGCCGGCGGCGCCCCTCGCGTTCGGCTTTCAGCACGCCGCCGAGCAGCCCGCCTTCGAGCGGCGACCACGGGATGACGCCCACCCCGTACGCGATCGCGGCGGGCAGCACCTCCAGTTCGACGTCGCGGGTCATCAGGTTGTACAGCGACTGCTCGCTGACCAGCCCGGTCAGGCCGCGGGAGCGCGCGGTCTCGCAGGCCCGCGCGATGTGCCAGCCCGCGAAGTTGGACGAGCCCGCGTACACGATCTTGCCCGCCTCGATGAGCACCTCCATCGCCTGCCAGATCTCGTCCCACGGGGTGGCGCGGTCGATGTGGTGCATCTGGTACAGGTCGATGTAGTCGGTCCGCAGCCGGCGCAGCGAGGCTTCGCACGCGCGGCGGATGTTCAGCGCGGACAGCTTGCCCTCGTTCGGCCACGTCCCCATGTCGCCGTAGAGCTTTGTCGCCAGGACCGTCCGCTCGCGCCTGCCGCCGCC
>NZ_JASIAL010000387.1:0-8896 GCF_030042015.1 Trebonia sp.
GCCTTCATCGGGCTGCTCGCGGCGCTAGCGGCGGCCGGCCCCGTCGTCGTGCCCGCGGTGCGTTCCTACACGGAGAGCCGTCGACAGGCCTGAGCCAAAGCCCTCTTTATCCCGAACGCGCCGGGCCGTCTCCGCCGCCGCGCCGTGCTGAGCCCGGGTGGGCGGCGTCGGCGAGCTCGGTCCCCGCGGTGGTCCTGCGCGCCGGCACCCATGCCCGCAGCATCCAGGCCAGCGTCCCCAGGCAGGCGATCGCGAGCAGGGTATACGGGACGAGGTCCGAGGTTGCCTCGGCGAGCGCGCCGCTCGCCGAGGCCGCGAAGGCCTGCCCCGCCGCCCAGGTCAGGTTGGACAGCGCGAACGCGATCCCCTGGTTGAGCCCCGTGCCATCCGCGCCGGCGCTGACGAGCGCCGACGCTGGCGCGAAGAGCGAGCCGTAGAACGGGGTCCCGGCTATCAGGACCGCGATCAGCCAGGGCGCCGCGCTGGGAAGCGGGATCAGGATGCTGGCCGTCGTGCCGACAGCCAGCGAGACCGTCAGCGGCCGCGCCGCTCCGAAGCGGTCAGACAGCCGCCCGGCCAGCGGTGACAGGCCCGACTCGATCAGTGCTCCGCACAGGAATGTCGCCGCGATGATGGTCCCGGATGCGCCAAGCTGGGCAAGGCGCAGCGGCGCGAGTACGTCGACCACCCCGAAGCCGATGCCGGCCAGGGCCATCAGCCACATGCCCGTGGCTAGCTGGCGGTCGCGCAGCGCGGGCAGCGCCGCGCGCAGCGGCTGCGGAGCCTGGGGACGCGGGGACGGGACGGTGAACGTCACCACTATCAGGATCGTGCCCGCCACCGCGGCGGCCGAGAACGCCGGCCCGGTGCCCACCGCGTTAGCCGCCGCTCCGACAACCGGGCCGAACAGCGCGCCGACGACCGCCGCTCCCAGCGCGGTACCGAGCAGCTCGCCGCGCCGATCCTCCGGGGCCGCCGTCGCCAGCCAGGCCAGGCCCGCCGACCAGGTGCACGCGCCGCCGACGCCTTGGACGAACCGGGCGATATCGAGTACGGCGGCAGCCGATACCCAGCCGAAAACCAGGGTCGACGCGCACATCAGCGCCAGGCCGATCAGCACCGTCGCGCGGTCGCCGAGCCGGGCGATGAGCAGCCCGCTGGGTAGGGCGCCCACCAGGGTCCCCACCGGGTAGGCGGCGACGAGGATGCCCGCCCCGGCCTTGGACAGGCCATCCGTATGCGCGTAATGCGGCAGCAGCGGGGTTAGCGCGGAGAAGAAGACCGTGTCGACCAGGACCAGAGCGCACACGAAAACGAGCAGTCGGCGCATCGGGGGGTCCAGCTTCAACCGGATCCCCGCCATACATGCTCCGTCCTGACAGCCACATGGAGCGCTTGCTCCTCAGCTGCTACAGCGGCCTGCGGCCCTCAAGCCCCGCGCCCCATCGACAAGAGCCTATGCGGCCACGGCCGATGATCCTAGAGGCGGCGGTGTCTGGCGGTGCTTGCCGAACGTCGCCCAAACGGCCAACGGGAGCCTCAGCACGTCCACCGCGTCCCTGACGGAATCCGCACGCGGGAGCTTCGCCAGCCTGACCTCCCACCGTTCGAGGTCGCTCTGCCAGGCCTTGAGATACCCGGCGCACATGTCCGGCCGGATCTCATCGAGCTTTTCGCGTGCGCCGTTGATCGCTTTTTCCATGTCCTCCCGGCCCTGCGGCAGGCCGGGCAAGCGCCGGACGATCTCATCGAGCACGCGATTGCGGTCCGCCAGGAACATCCGCCAGTACTCGTGGTCCGCGGACTCCACACCCAGCTTGCTGTGCAGCAATGCGTAGAGTCCCTCGGCAATGACATCTCCGAATTCCTGCGCCGCGGCTCGCCGCGGGTCGGCGAACGGATTGTAAGCGACCTGTTCCGCCTGGAAGTCAGAGCTCGCCAGCCGCCCTTCTGCGGCGTCATGGTAGAAGAACAGCCAGTCCTCGTTGTAGATGTCGGGGAAGAACCCGAACGGAGCGCTTGAGTCCACCGCGAGGACCGACCCGGTAACGAAGACGTCTTGATCTTCGCCTACGCACCGGCGAGCATGGCAGACCACTGAATTGTCAGGAAAGCCGTTGATCGTCATGCCGGCGGTTCGATACGGGACGCCGCGCCGTCCCGGCGCCCCCAGCAGTGACACCGTCCCCGCGAGTGCCGCCGCGGAGACCTTCCTGATGTCGTCGTCCAGGAAAAGGACGCGCTGCCAGCCGAGCATGCGGGCCAGCACCAGGCCGATGTTCCGCTTGATGCTGAGGTCGCTGTAACGAGCGGCGCACACTACCCGCGCCGGGCCGTTGTCGACCCAGTATGTGGTCCTGAATTCGAAGTACGCATGCCTGTAATGCGCCGGTATCTGGATGACCGTGGCCCGGTGGAACGACCGCTCCGCGAGCCGGTCGCGCACGTCGCTGGTGTGGGCCTGGAAGCTGCATAGCAGTACGAGGTGGCAGTTCGCGGCTTCGGCCAGTCCGATGGCGGTCTGTAGGTTCTCGGCTGGCCGGGATGCGGGCACGATGATCGCGTCAGGCGCGACGCCGTCCTGCGCTGCCGTTGAAGGCGTTTGAGCTGGTCCGATAAGTTCCGCATGGGTGGGGTGCTGGCAGACTCTCGTCCCGTAAGGGGCGGTCACGCCCCGGCCCTGGGCCCGGCCGGAGAAGTCGCGGACGCGGTACTCGCGTCCGGCCATTGGTAAAGCACGGTTTCTGGAATGCTGAAGTCAGGTGTCATCGCTTCTCCTTCTATCACTTGTATCCGCATGAGGATAATGAATTGTTGTTTGTCGCGAAAATTTCGGGCTATGTACCGCTCGTTTGACTCGCGCAGCCGCGCATCGGTAAGGCTTCGCACCGCACCGTACACACCGCGACTGTGAATCCCGTTGCACATCGTGAGTGTCCGGTTCGAATTCAGCGGGTTGGGCATCCGCACCAGAAGGCCGATATCTTCGATCAATTTAGTGGGATTTGCGTCCGACCACTTGGGAAGATAGCGGCGCTCTTTGCCAGCTACCTCCGTGACGAAGATCTCTCCCGAAGGGATAGCCGGGTCTTCTTTTTGCAGCACCGGGAGCCTGGTCAGGTCCAGAAGCCGCCGTGTCACGTCATTCCAGCCGATTCCGCCAATAGTCACCACATGGCCGGAAAGGTCATCGGGTTTCACGTTCGGCGCGGACTTGTAGGCGACCCGCATGGCTGGATTTTCCATGCGTATATGGCCCCATAGCTCTACCATTGCGTCGAGGTCGGCGAAGGACATCAGCTCCGTGTAATTAGGGTCGTCCGGTTTGGCCAGCGGGCCGGCCTCTTGCTCGGGAAGCTGAGAGCAGACGAGCGTCAGCGGGCCGCTGTCGGCGAAGTGCCAGGAGTTCGAGCTCCCGCTGACGGCCGCGTGCAGTCGCAGCAGTTCCTCGCGGAGCGCTTCGTAAGAAACCAGCTCCTCTTGTGTGAACGTGTCCGTTGGCACCAGCTGGGGGGCTGGAACCAGGGACCTGCGCGTGGCGAAGAACTGCGCATAGGCGAGGATTCGCTCGCGCGGCGGCAGCTTGGGGGCACCCCTGTTCTCCCACGAGGCGACGGTGGCGGGTGACAGCGACTCGTTTCCGCCCAGGACTCTGGCGAGCGTGCTCTGCGTAAGTTTTGTGTCCGGCCACAGTTCGACGCGGAGGCTTCTGAGGCGGAGGGCCAGTTCTAGTTGCTCGGGCGGAACGAACTGCATAAAACGGTCACCTCCAGTAGGCGAAGTGCGCGTGAAGTTACGCGTGTGCAGGCTGGGACGTGTCGCGCCCTCGAGCGGGGACTTGGAGGTGCGAGTGGCGAGTAGCCGAGCGGTTGACGGGCCATATTCCTGGAAATTACGATAAAAGCACTACTGAGGTCCACCGTGGTCTTCTGAACTCTACTGAAATTCAGTAAAGAATAGTAGAGCGCAATAGGACCTAAGGCATCAGCATAGAGGGTACCGACCCAGATGTACAGCACTCAAGGGGCGGGACGTAGCGACGCCGATGTGACTGCTGCGCTGCCGAGAGGCCCGCCGGAAATCCAATCGCAATCGCCCAGATCGGGCGGAAATGAAGCTGGGCCGACGTGAGGCATCGGCCCAGCCACCACGAATCACATCCAGGTAGCAAATGATCGTGACGACAACGATGCTAGCAACCCTGTACCCGGTCCGAAAGTAGCAGCTAGACGGTCCGATCAGGGGCGTACAGGGTTGCCACGCGTCGCGCGTTGCGAGTCCGCTTCCCCTCCGCCGGCCACCCCGGCCATCGCATCGCTTCTTCGCACAACGAGGAACGGACAATGCTCGCACTCACGGCCGCCACCTATGGCCAGGACCCGACGCCCATACTGATCGCTCTCGGCGCGCTCGCCGCGGCGGTCTTCTGGCGATTCGCGCTCAAGATCGCGCTCGCCCTTGTGATCATCCTGCTCGTCGTGCTGTTCATCCACCTCGTCGATGACGAGACGGCCCTTGTCGAGGGCCTTCGCCGGGTCTTCGGGTGAGCAGCACGCGCCACCACGAACGGACAGTGGCGTTCCTGCCTGACAGACGCCACTGTCCGTTCGGGATGACTAGGGCCTTAGCCGGTCCGGCCCTCGAGCGCGCGGCGGGTCAGCACCCGGGCCAGGTGCTTGCGGTAGTCCGCGTCGGCGTGGAAGTCGTAACCCGGGGAGGTGCCCTCGGCGGCGAGCTCGGCCGCTGCCGCGATCGGCGCGCCCGAGCGGAGCGCCTCCTCCACGGCGAGCGCGCGCAGGGGCGTGCCGCCCATGCTGGCCAGCGCCACCCGGCCGCCGTAGGCCGCGACCCCGACGATCGCCCAGTCGTTGGCCCGCCTGACGAACTTCTGGTATCCCCACGGCACCGAACCGCCGCGCGGCACCCGTACCGCCGACAGCAGCTCGTCAGGCGCGAGCGCCGACTCGAACGGCCCGGTGAAGAAGTCGTCGGCGCCGACCACCCGCAGGCCGGACGGGCCGGTGATCTCGACGCGGCCGCCAAGCGCGAGCAGCGTCATCGGCAGGTCGGCCGACGGGTCGGCGTGCGCGAGCGAGCCGCCGATCGTGCCGCGGTGCCTGATCTGCGGGTCGCCGACCTGCGAGGCGGCATGAGAAAGGATCGGCACCTCGGCCCTGACGAGCGGCGACGAGACGAGCTCGGCGTGCCGGGTGGTCGCCCCGATCACGAGTTCGCCGCCGTCGGCCCGGATGCCGGACAGCCCGGCGATCCGCGCGATGTCGATAAGCAGCGCGGGCTGCGCCAGCCTGACCTTCATCATCGGCAGCAGCGAGTGCCCGCCCGCCAGCAGCTTCGCGTCCTCGCCGTAGGTGGCGAGCAGCGACAGCGCGTGCGCGGCGGAGTCGGCGACCTCGTACTCGAACGGCGCGGGGATCACGCGCTCACCTCGGCTTCGGACGCTGCGGAAGCCGCCGGGGAATCGGGCGCGGACAGCGCTTCCGCGGCCGCGAGCACCGCGCGGACGATGTTGTGGTAACCGGTGCAGCGGCAGAAGTTGCCTTCAAGACCCTCCCTGACCTCCTGCTCGGTCGGGTGCGGGTTCTCCGCCAGCAGGCTGGTGGCCGCCATCACCATCCCCGGGGTGCAAAAGCCGCACTGCAGCCCGTGCTGCTCGCGGAACGCCCGCTGGACGGGGTGCAGCTCACCTGACTCACCGGCGAGGCCTTCGACGGTGATCACCGACTGGCCGTTCGCCTGGGCGGCCAGCACCGTGCATGACTTCACCGACTCGCCGTTGAGCAGCACCGTGCAGGCGCCGCATGAGGTGGTGTCGCAGCCGACGTTGGCGGCGCGCAGGCCGCATACTTCGCGCAGGTAGTGCACGAGCAGCAGGCGCGGCTCGACCTCGCCTGACCTGGTGACGCCGTTGACGGTCAGCTTGAGCCGCATGCTACGCGTCCCTCGATTCGCTAGCGGCCGCGGCCGCGCTGATGGCCCGCCAGACTCGCTGCGGGGAGGCCGGCATGTCGATGTGCCGGACGCCGAGGTGGGACACGGCGTCGATCACCGCGTTCTGCACCGCGGGGGTGGCGCCGATCGTGCCCGCCTCGCCGATGCCCTTGGCGCCGAGCGGGTTGTAGCTGGTCGGAGTCTCCATGTCGGCGAGCTCGAAGCTGGGCACCTCGGTCGCCGACAGGAACGGGTAGTCCGCGAACGTCGCGGTCAGCGGGTTCCCTTCGGCGTCGTAGACGACCTCCTCGAGGAACGCCTGCGCCGCGCCCTGGGCGATGCCGCCGTGCCGCTGCCCCTCGGCGATCAGCGGGTTCATCACGGTGCCCGCGTCGTCGACCGTCACGATCCGGCGCAGGAACACCTTGCCGGTCTCGGTGTCGACCTCGACGACCGCCACGTGGGTGCCGAACGGGAACGTCGCTCCTGGCTGGGTGAACACGCTGTGCACGAACAGCCGCTCTGACTCGGCAAGCCGCGCCAGCGGCACGCTGATGTCCGGGTCGCCCTTGACGGTGAACGCGCTGGCCGCCGTGTCGAACACCAGGTCGGCGGCGCTGGCCTCCAGCGTGGCGGCGGCCCGCTCGCGCGCGACGTCGAGCAGCTCGCGCGACGCCTGGCGCACCGCCGCGCCGCCCAGCTGCAGCGACCGCGACCCGCCGGTGCCGCCGCCCCTGGGCACCAGGTCGGTGTCGCCCCACTTGACGGTGATCTTCTCGATCGGGATGCCCAGTTCCTCGCTGGCGAGCATCGCCCACACGGTCGAATGGCCCTGGCCGTGCGGCGAGGTGCCGGTGAGGATCGTGGCCGTGCCGTCGGGGTGCACCTCCACGGCGGCGTTCTCGTTCGGCCCGCCGGCCTCGCCGCCGGCCCCGGTGATCTCCACGTAGCTGGACAGGCCGATGCCCAGCTGCAGCGTGTCGCCGGCCGCGCGCCGTTTGGCCTGCTGCGCGCGAAGCTCGTCGTAGCCGGCGGCGGCGAGCGCCTTCTCAAGCGCGGTCACGTAGTCGCCGCAGTCGTAGACCGCGCCGAACGCGGTCGTGTGCGGCTCGGTGAACTTCGGCAGCAGGTTTATGCGGCGCACCTCGGCGGGGTCGACGCCGGCCTGCGCGGCGAACAGGTCGATAGCGCGGTCGATCGCGGCGGTCGCCTCGGGACGGCCCGCCCCCCGGTAGGCGCCGACCGGCGTGGTGTTGGTCACCACCGACGTCGCGACCGCCTCGGCCCGCGGTATCGCGTACGGCCCAGGCGCCATCAGGATCGTCAGCGACGGCAGGAACGCGCCGATCTTCGGGTAGGCGCCGCAGTCCTGCAGGATCTCGATCCGGTAGGCGAGCACGGTGCCGTCCCTGGCGCCGCCGATCGTGACCTTCTGCTGCTGCGCCCGGCCGTGCGTCATCGCGAGCAGGTTCTCGTTGCGGGTCTCCGACCACCGGGCGGGCCGGCCAAGCTGCCTGGCGATCCAGCAGGTGACCCCGTGCTCCGGGTCGGCGCCGAACTTCGCGCCGAACGCCCCGCCCACGTCGGGCGTGATGATCCGCACCTCGTCCGGCTTCAGGCCGAGCATGTCGGCGATCGCCATCTTCGTGCCCTGCGCGCCCTGGTTGGGGATCCACGCGGTCAGCCGGCCGTCCTCGCCCCACGTGGCCGCGGCCGCCCGGGTCTCCATCGGCGCCGGCGCGACCCGCTGGTTCAGGATCGTCTGGCTGACGACGACCTCGCAGCCGTCGAACAGGTTCTTGCTGAGGTTCGCCTCGTCGCCGAACTTGACCACCACGTTCGTCCCGGCCCCGGGGAACAGCACGCCCCTCGCGCCGGAGAGGGCGTCGGTCATGTCGACCACGGCGGGCAGCGGCTCGTAGTCCACGTCGACAAGCTCGATCGCGTCCTCGCCCTGGTAGGCCTGCTCGGTGACGACCGCGGCGACGGGCTCGCCGGTGAACCGCACCACGTCGGCGGCGAGCATGGGCTGCAGCATCCGCTGGTTCATGTTCGGCATCATCGGGCGGACCGGGTTGATCCCCGCCGCGGCCAGGTCCGCGCCTGTGTACACGGCGATGACCCCGTCGGCACCCTTCGCGGCGCTGGTGTCGATCGCGCCGATCCTCGCGTGCGCGACCGTCGAGCGCACGAAATGCACGTAGCAGGCTCCCGCCAGCCGTTCGTCCTGGACGTCGTCGGTGTAGACGGCTCCCGTGGTGAGGAAGCCGGGATCTTCGGTCCGCAGGACCCGGGTGCCTAGTATGCTCACGCCGCGTTAGCTCCTCTTTCCGTTGTAGCCGTCGTGACCCGCGCGGATGATCGCCGGAGACGATCCTTTCCCGGCGCAGGTCCGGTGGTCAAACCGGAGGCACAGGCCCCGTCCATCCCGAACGATCCGGGCCGCCTGTCTTATGCCGCGGCTCAATCCGGCCGGTGTGCCGGACGTCACGGGAGCCGCGTCAGTAGTCTCACCCAGACTTCGCTGATCCGTGCGCTGGCCACAGCGCGGCGCCGCGGGCGAGGGTCAGGCGCTTGCCCGACGGCCGGCCTGGTAGGCGGCGATCTCGGCGGCGACCAGCTGTTCGGCGCGCTGCGGGGTCAGGCCGAGGCCGCCGAGCGCCGCGGCGGCCGGGCCGCCCGCGGACACGACCCCGAGCAGCAGGTGCTCGGTGCCGATGTAGTTGTGGCTCAGCCGCAGGGCCGCCTTCAGCGCCTCTTTCAGCGCGGCCTTGGCGGTGCCGTCGAAGGTCAGGTCAAGCAGCGCCGCCGAGTCCGGTGTCGGGCCGGGCGCGGCCGGGCCGGCGCCGACCGCGGCGTAAACCTGCTCGGGGGTGATGCCCGCCGCCGCGACGGCCCTGGCGGCCAGCCCCTCCGGCTGGCCGAGCAGCGCCGCCGCCAGGTGCGC
>NZ_JASIAL010000388.1:0-5409 GCF_030042015.1 Trebonia sp.
CATCCGGTCATCGACATGCTGCTTGATGGCCTTGTCGTGGATGTCGACGAAGGACCCGGTGAACTCCCGGTAGTCCTCGGTCAGCCGATCACGGACCTGGAAAACATCCACGTCTGCCCCACTCTGCCATGCGATGGCGACTTAGGGTGACATCCTACGCCGACGGTTGTGTGGTCAGACGCCAAGATATCGACCTAATATGCGTCCCAACCCGACAGCAAGATACGCGTTGAAGTCACGCCACGATTGACCATCGCATCTGCCGTAGCGCTGGAGCCAGTTCGGAGGTTACACTTATTCCAGTTAAGTTACAGTAGGGATAATGCCGCGCACGGGTGTACTGGGCCAAGCCACGCGGATCGATCCGGTCCCCGCGGATCATGAGGCTCTTGACGAGCTGCGCGAGCGAGAGGACCTTGGGGACGGGGAGTTGCTGCTGCGCACCGCTGACGGCACTGAGATCAGCCTGCCTTAATCCCTTTTGCGGCTAGTAGTCAGTGCAGCGAACAACCTGGCAGCCGGACGCGCGGTAATGGCTATTCCCGCTGAAGTAACCCTCTCGCCAGCGGAGGCCGCAGAACTGCTTGGGCTGTCCCGGCCTTTCGTGGCCAGGCTCCTCGAACGTGGAGATATACCGTCCAAGTTCTTGCCTGAGAGTCGTCATCGCAGGATAAGGCTTGAAGACGTGCTCGCGTTCCAAGCACGCCGTGAGCGCAGAGCGGAGGGACGGCGCAGGATCGCGGACATAGCCGCCACGGCTGGCTTGCCGTACTTATGCTTACTGTTCGTGGCCAGAGTATTCATCGACACGAACGTCCTGTTCCCGTTTTCCGTGATGGATCTCATGCTCGCGCTCACCGAGGATGGGATTCACGATGTGATGTGGACGGACGACCTCCTCGATGAATGGGAGCGTGTCATAGTCCGGGAGCGCCGGTGGCAGGGCAGGCTGAAGCGCTGGTCACGTGGAACGACAAAGACTTTAACTGTGACTTCATGAAGAACCATGGGGTCACGGTCGTGAACCCGGACGTCTACCTCTGCTCCCTCTACACGGAATTCCCGGCCGAGGTCCTTGAAACGATCACGCGCCTCGCAGCAAGCAAGCGTCGCCCGCCGATGACGCCATCCGGCATCATAGACGCGCTCGATGCGGCGGGACTTGTCCAATTCGCTTCCCGAATCCGTCCACACCTAGCCTGAGCACGCTTTTGAATTACCATCTCGCGAGGAATGGGCTAGGGGTGCCGGTGTAGGAGAGGTAGAGATGGTCCCGGGCGCGGGTGCAGGCGACGAACAGCAGGCAGCGTTCGCGTTGCAGGTCCTGAGCGTGGGCGAGCGGGTCGTCTGTGGCGGGGGTGACGGCGGCAGGGGCTGGGACGATCCCGTCCGCGACGCCGATGATGGCGACCGCCTGGAACTCCAGGCCCTTCATGCCGTGCATGGTGCCGATGCGGACTGTGTTCTGTCCGGACTTGTCGGATAGCGGTGCCGTCGGGATGCCTGCCGCCGCCAGCGCCGCGGCGGCCTGCTTGAACAGGTAGCCGGCGCGGGCGGCGACACCGATGGCGTGCGGCTCGATGCCCTCGTCCTGCCAGTGGCGGATGCGGGCGACCAGCGCCGCGAGCTCACCGTCACGAGTCATCGCCCCGCGGATCATCGGGCGGCGGCCATGCATCGGAGAGCGGTAACCGGTCAGCGTGTCGGCCTCATCGTCCAATCCGCTGAACGCCGCCTTGCCGAGCGTGGGGACGGCCAGGGCAAGGATCTCCTGGGTGGTGCGGTAGTTGACCGTGAGCCGCCGGCTGCGTCCGCGGACGTTGATCCCGACCTTCGCGAGCGACACGTGGTTGTCGTAGATCCGCTGGTGCACGTCACCGACGATGAACATGTCGTCGGGGCCGGCCGGAACGGCGGCGCGCAGCAGCCGCCACTGAGCCGGGTGCAGGTCCTGCGCCTCGTCGACGATCACGTGCCGGTAGGGCGGTCGGCCGGACGCCTGGAGAAAACGCGCGGCCTCATTGGCGAGCTGCAGGAACGTGGACTGGCCCCTTGCGTTCAGCTCCGACTCGACCTGCTGGGCGAGCTGCCAGACCTGGCGGCGCTGCGCCTTGCCGAGCGGCGTGCCCTGGCCGGCGCGCGAACAGGTGAGGTAGTCCTCCTCTGCTCGCAGATCCTGCGCGAGGATTACCTGCTCCCACTCGCGGACGAGGAATGTCGGCGCGAACGCCAAGCCTGCCTTGGCGGCAGCTGTGGCCCAGAGGTCCGACAGGGCCTTGTTGTCGATGATGGCGGGGCGGGCGCCGCGGGATTGCCCGGCAAGGCGGTAAGCGAGCCGGTCGACGTTGAGGATCTCGACCCGTCGGCGGACGTCGTCCGCGTCCACAAGAAGATCGAACTGGGTCTCGAGGGCTTCTGCCAGGTTCCGGGTAAAAGTCGTCAGCAGAACGGACCGGGCTTCCTCCACCGCGGAAAGTTCCTCGCTGGCCTGGCGGGCGAGGTGCGCGGCCCGGTGCAGTGCGGTGACAGTTTTCCCGGTTCCCGCGCCACCGGTCACCTGGACTGGGCCTGCGTACCGGGCTGCGTAGGCAATCTTGCGCTGCGCCGGGTGCAGGAAGATCCGCCAGGCCGCGAACGGATGCTCCAGGATGCGCTGAAGCTCCGTGTTGCTGTCGATGAAGACCACGCGGCCCGGCGTGCGCTCCATGGCCTTGACGATGTTGCCGGTGTCGACGGGCTCGTTCGGCGCGTACTGCGAAACTTCTGCCCAGACCTCCTCGGGTGTCTGGCCGCACGCCAGCCCGAACAGCGCGTTGTACTGTGCCTCGGGGATCATCTTCTCCAGAGCCGCCAGCTCCGCCTCGGTTGATAGCAGGCGGGCGATCACCATGGTGTTCGAGTCGATGCCGAGGCGTGCCAGGTCGGCATCTCTGACGTGCGCGAGCAGCTTCGTCTCGGTCTTCCCTGCGGCCTCTTCAAGCACTGGCTGAATTTGCTCCAGGGCCGTCTCGTCGCGGACCTCGACGACGCCGAGCGCCGGGTTGACCGTGAACTTGTGGCTGGCCGCGTACTCGATCGCCCTGTCGTGCGGCAGGACCCTGATCAGGCTATAGGTGTCGCCACTGTCCGGCGCGAGAACGACGCCGCGCCAGTGCTGGTCGATCCGGATCGTCCGGATTCGGTCGTCCTTGCTCTTCTGGATCTTTTCCAGGTGCAGGCCTGCGTAGGTGTGCTCCGCGAACTTATCGATCGTGTCCTTGACGGCGCTTTGCACTGACCTCTCAAGCCTTGAGTAGTCATCGAGGAAGTCCTTGTCGATCGCGAGCCGCGGCAACGCAAGTACCTCCTGACTTCTATCGGATGGTTGGCCGTGGGGCACCAATGCTAACGGTTTGAGGTGATTAGCCAGGCTAACTCGGATCGTCGCAGGCAACACATTGCGTTTGGCAATATTGCCAGACGCAACTGCCTACGATTGGCGCATGGTGGACGAGGGGCGCAGGAACCCGGACTGGGAGTGGGACGAGATCGTCCTCGCCTGTGACCTGGTCATGCAGAACGGCGGCCGGTGGCTCCCCGCCGAGAACCCTCAGGTCATCGAGCTGTCCGAGCTCTTGCAGAAGATGACTATCCATCCTCCCGAGACGCGGCGTGCTGACTTCAGGAACCCGAACGGCGTCGGCCGCAAGACCGCGGACATCGCCACGTCGCTTCCGGGCTATACCGGGCGTCCGACAAACGGCGGTCGGCGCGACAAGGAGGTCATCGCCAGGTTCCTCGCCGAGCCCGATGTGATGCACGTGATGGCGGAGGCCACTCGCGCGTCAGTGGCTAGCGGTGAGCCGGCCGACTTCCCGCGCGACGTGGGCTACGAGGGCGAGAGCGAGATGGAGGGCCGGTACCTCCTGCGCTGGCACGCCTACCGGGAACGTAACCCCACACTGCGACGCAAGAAGGTCAACAGCGTGGTGGCGGCCGGCAGGCCACTTGCCTGCGAGGTCTGCGAGTTCGACTTCGGTCAGACCTACGGCGAGCGCGGTCGCGGGTACATCGAGTGTCACCACGTGGAGCCGCTCCACGTCGGCGGTGAGGGTCCGCGCAGCATCCTTGACTTGGCGCTGCTCTGCTCCAACTGCCACCGGATGATCCACACGAAGCCGCCCTGGCCGACCCCAGCCGAACTGCGCGAGATCATCCGCCAGTCGGGTGTGGCGACTACTTCTGCCCGGGCAGAATGACCGGTACTTGCCAATGTCAGCTCGTAGTTCACTAGCCTGGCCGTTGGGTTGCTCCGCTGAGAGTTCTGGAAGAAGTGACTGCTCATGACGAATGTCGAGGTGCCTCCGTACAACGAACTGTTGTGGCCGTCCCTCAAAGCCGTGGCAGAACTGGGCGGGTCGGCATCGATCGGAGAGATCGTCGAGACCGCCGTCAAGCTGCAGCACTTCAGCGACGCCCAGCAGGCCGTGCTGCATAACGACGGACCCGTGACGGAGATCAGCTACCGGCTCGCTTGGGCGCGCTCGTACTTGAAGGGCATGGGTCTGCTGACCAACAGCGCACGGGGAATCTGGTCTCTCACTGAGGCTGGGAGCGCACTGCTCGCTGACACTTCCCTCACCGATGACCAGCGGCGCCAGCGGGTTCGTGAGATATGGAAAGCTCATCTCCCCGAGTTCCGGGCCAGCCGGAAGAGCAAGGCGAGCCCTGAGGAGATGGCCAAGGTTGATGCCGACGGGCCAGGCGACGAGGCTAACTGGAAAGAGCAACTGCTCGGACAGCTCATGGGTATGCAGCCTGATGCGTTCGAGCGGCTTGCCCAAAGGTTGCTGCGCGAGGCCGATTTCGACAGCGTCTCAGTGACGGGCAGGAGCGGCGACGGCGGAATTGACGGGCTAGGTGTCTACCGGCTCGGGCTGGTCAGCTTCCCTGTGTTTTTCCAGTGCAAGCGCTACCAGGGCAGCGTGGGCGCGGCGGCAGTCCGCGACTTCCGAGGCGCCATGGCGGGACGCGGAGACAAGGGCCTCCTGATCACCACAGGGACGTTTACCGCGGAGGCTAAGAAGGAAGCGACCAGAGACGGCGCACCGCCGGTCGATCTGATTGACGGCGATCGCCTGAGCGACCTGCTGAAGAAACATGAGCTCGGCGTCCAGACGCGGATGGTCGAGGACGTCACAGTGGACGGCGCGTTCTTCAGCGACATTTGAAGCCTCATGAGTGCTGCGGAGGCAGCACGGGGCTATGCCACCAAAAGTGTTACCCTTAACTCATGGCGATTGAGAGGGTTCCGGAGGCCAGCCTGACCCGCAAGCGGTCGGTCACGCTGGCCGGCGGGCTGATCGCTGAGGTTGAGGAGCTTGCGGGCCCCCGAGGGTTTTCGGCGGCGACCTCAGAGGCCCTGACGCA
>NZ_JASIAL010000059.1:0-4068 GCF_030042015.1 Trebonia sp.
GCCGGCGGCGCGCACGGGTTCGCCCGCTACGCGCGGCGGCTCGGCCCGGCGGGGGCCGGGGTCAGCCTCGCCGGCCTGTGCGATGCCCCGGAAGAGGGCACCGTCCGGCGCGCCCTCGCGGCGGCCGGGATCTGGTTTCCCCTGCACGTCTGCGTCGCGGACCTGGAGGACGAGCTCATCCGCGCGGCGGGCACCGCGCTGGCCGAGGAGCTGCTCGCCGCGCAGGGCGACCTCGGGTCGTTCCGCACCATGCAGCGGCAGCCCGCGTGGCGGGGCAAGCCGGCGGACGCGCAGCTGCGCCGCTTCCTCGGCGCGGGCTCGCGGCGCAAGCTCCGCTACGCCCGGCTGCTCGCCGGCGCGATCGACCTCAATCGCATCCCCGAGCCGCTGGACGCCGTCCTAACCGGCTTCCCCGCTCGATCGTGATCGCGGCGGTGTAACCGCCGGCGGGCAGCGGCTTGGCCACCTCGACACGGAGCCAGCTCAGCTCGAACTCGCCGCGAAGGCGCTCGGCGACCCGCTCGGCGGCGGTCTCGATGAGGGCGAACTTCCCGTTCGCCACGACGGTCCTGACCGTCTGCGCGACCGCCGAGTAGTCGAGCGCCCCGGCGATGTCGTCGCGGGCGGCGGCCTTCGCCGCGTCCGCCGCCATGTCCACGCTGACGATGAGCGTCTGCTCGGTGCCGCGTTCCCACTCGTGCACGCCGATGACCGCCGAGACCCGCAGGCCCCGGATCGATAGGGTGTCCGTCACCCCACCGATGCTAGCGACGGCCGTGCGCGCCCGCCGGCGACCGCGGCCGCTAGGCCACGTACGGCTCGGCGCCCGTCTCGCTGATCATGGGGCGGCCCGCGACGGCCCAGCCCGTCATGCCGTCGGACACGTTGACCGTGTTCCAGCCGGCGCCCGCCAGCGCCTGCGCGGCGTAGGCCGAACGCGCGCCCGAGCGGCAGATCACGTACACCTCGCGGTCGCGCGGAATCTCCCCGGTGCGCGCGGACAGCTCGCCGAGCCGGACGTGCACCGCGCCGGGCGCGTGCCCGGCCGCCCACTCGTCGTCCTCACGCACGTCGAGCAGGAAGATGCCGGCCGGCAGCTGCGCCGACATCACCTGCGACTGGGCATCACCGGACTCAAACACGTCGCTCTCCTCTGCGGCTGAGGGGCCGAACACACTCGCGTTTCATGCGCTGCGCGCTACTGTAGCGCCTGCTCGCCAGCCACGCCGCAGCAGACCGCGCACATCGGGCACGCTGACCAGGGGCCGCCTGCCAGCGGTGGGGGTGGGCGGGCGCCTGCGCGGCCGCCGCCGCGTTCCCCGCCGTGGGGCTGCTGGGCTGGCTCGCCGCGCGCCGCCACGAGACCAGGCCAGCCACCCATTAGCCCGAACGAGCCGTGGCGCCTGACCACGGTCCGTTTGGATGAAAATTGTCCTTAAACCCGCACCGGGGCGGGTGCGTCGCTTTCCCTGATCCCGTAGCGGGCGTACAGGCGGCGCAGCGGACCCGGCGCCCACCAGTTGGCGCGGCCGAGCAGCCGCATCGTCGCCGGGACAAGCAGCACCCGGACCACGGTGGCGTCCACGAGGAGAGCGACGATCATGCCGACGCCGAGCAGCTTGAGGAACGTGATCCCGGACGCGGAGAACAGGCCGACGACGATGATCAGCAGGAACGCCAGGCTGGTGATGACGCCGCCGGTGCGCTGCAGGCCCCAGGCGACCGAGGCGGTGTTGTCGCCCGTCTGGTCGTAGCGCTCGCGGATGCGGGACAGCAGGAACACCTCGTAGTCCATCGACAGGCCGAAGATGATCGCCAGCAGCAGGATCGGCATCGTCGGGTCGATCGTCCCCGTCGGGGTGAACCGCAAGAGGCCGGACAGGTGGCCCCACTGGAACACCCACACGACCACGCCGAACGTCGCCGACAGCGACGCCGCGTTCATCACGATCGCCTTGACCGGCAGCACCACCGAGCCGAAGGCGAGGAACAGCAGGACGAACGTCGCGGCGCAGACGAGCAGGGCCATCTCGGGCAGGGTGGCGCCCAGGCTGGACAGCTCGTCCACGAGCTGCGCCGTCGTGCCGCCGACGAGAACGGTGGCGCGCTGGTGGCCGGCCGCGCGCGGCGGCGGGATGTTCCTGATGTCGGTGACGATCTGGCGTGCCGCCGGGGAGTAGGTCGCCGGCTGGTAGCCGACGTCCAGCCGCACGGTCGTCCCGCGCTGGCCGGTGACCTGGGTGCCGGTGACGCCGGGCACGGCGTCGATCGCGCGGATGTAGGCGGCCAGCGCCGCGCGGTCGGTGACGTCGCTGACCACGGCCTCGACCGGCGCGGTCGAATTGGCCGGGAACTCGCTGCTCAGCTGCTGCGACACCTGCCGGACGGCCGAGCTCGCGGGCAGCACGCTGGCGTCGGTGCCGCCCCAGGAGATACGCAGGAAGGGCGCGCCGAGGGCGAGCAGGCCGAGCACGATGACCGTGACGTAAACAAGCGGCCTGCGCATGACGCTGTGCGCGAGGCGGTACCAGCCGCCCTGGAAGGTGTCCGCCGCCGGGGCCCTGCCGACGCTCTTCCTGACGCGCAGCGCGTTGACCCGGTGGCCGAGGACGGCGAGCAGCGCGGGCAGCACGGTGACCGCGGCGATCACGTCCACCGCGACCGTGGCGACGCCCCCGTAGCCCATCGAGCGGAGGAAGACCTCGGGGAACAGCATCAGGCTGGTCAGCGCCAGCGCCACCGTGACGCCGGAGACGACGACCGTGCGGCCGGCGGTGGCGACCGTTCTGGCCACCGCCTGCTCGACGGTGGGCTGGCGGCGCAGTTCCTCGCGGTACCTGGTCACGACGAACAGGCCGTAGTCGATGCCGAGGCCCAGCCCCATGATCGTGGTGATGTTCACCGAGTAGACCGACACGGTGGTGGCCAGCGTCAGCAGCCGCAGCACGGTGAACGAGCCGAGGATGGCCAGGCCGCCGATCGCGACCGGCAGGGCCGCGGCGGCCAGGCTGCCGAAGATCACCAGCAGCAGGACGAGCAGCACAGGCAGTGAGATGCCCTCGGCCCTGGCGATGTTGGCGGTGACCTCGCCGTTGATGGCGACCTCGGTCGGCACCGTGCCGCCGACCTGCTCGCTGATCCCGGCCCGGGCCAGCGCGGCCGCACCGGGCGCCGCGGCGAAGTCGCCCTCGATCGCCCGGTAGGTCCGCTGCCGCGCCTGGTCGCTGTCGCCCGTCAGCTGCAGCGCCGCGTACGTAGAGTGCCGGTCGGCGGAGACCAGGGCGGGCTGCCCGCTCGACCAGTACGTGGTGACCCGGGTGACGTCGGCGGACGGCAGGCCGGCGAGCGCCGTCGTGACGGCCTGCCGGTAGGCCGGATCGGCCACCGTCATCGTGGCGCTGTGGTACAGCACCACCACGTCCGCCTCGTCGCGGCCGAAGACGCTGGCCGCGAGGTTGCTTTCCTGGTTGCTCTGGCTGTCCGGCGGGGTGAAGGTGTTACCCGAGTTGAGCTTGCCGAACACGCCGGTCCCCCAGATCCCGGCGGCGATCGCGAACAGGACCGCGATCGCCAGCGTGCGCCGCCTCGTCCGGTACAGCACGCGTCCCCACGCCTCGAACATCACGCCTCCCCGGGCCATGATGAGCCGTTTCCTTCGATCACTATGGTGAACACCGTAAACTGAGTACGGTGCTAACTTCGCATACGCCGTTCACTCTCGTCAAGACTGTTAGCGCAATGTTCTTCCGCCGGGAGGGCGCGGCAGGTAAAACAGAGTCGTGAGGTATCAGTGACGCAGCCATCGGCCCCTTCGCCGACCCGCCGCGACCGCGTGCGCGCGGCGACGATGGAGGAGATCACCGCGACCGCCCGCCGGCTCCTGGTCGAGCACGGCCCGGCGGCCGCGTCGCTGCGCGCGATCGCGCGCGAGATCGGGATGACCGCGCCCGGGCTCTACCGCTACTACAGCAGCAGGGAAGAACTGCTGCGGAACGTGATAGCCGAGATGTTCCGCGAGCTCGCCGGTGACATCAGGCGGGCCATCGAGGAGGCGGTCCCGCCGCACGG
>NZ_JASIAL010000389.1:0-4598 GCF_030042015.1 Trebonia sp.
GCCGGCAGCAGCGTGCTCAGCGAGCCGATGCTGGCCAGCACGGTCAGGCCGAGCGCGAACCCGCCAAGCCCGGCGAGCGTCAGCGCGGCCGGGTAGCCGTTCCGCTGCCGGGTCAGCACCAGCGAGTCGGTCACCATGCACAGCCCGCCGAACAGCAGCACCTGGACCAGCGGCTCGCTGAACGGCGCGCGGCTGACATACTGCTCGGGCAGGGTCAGCGCGAGGACGAGCGCGCCCGCCGGCGCCCACCGCGGTCCCGCCAGCCGCCCGACCAGCCCGGCGAACGACAGCACGGCGCACCCGCCGATCACCGGGGGCATCAGCAGCGCTCCCTGCACCCCGCCGAGCCACACCCCGCCCGCGAGCACCAGCGGCAGCCCGGGCATGAACGCGGGCGACACCGTGGTCCCGGCCTGGTAGAAATCCGTGCTCGCGAAGTTCAGCCCCGTGACTGACCCGAACGCCGCGGCCGACTGCGGGATCTTCGCCGACCCGTGCAGCGCGATCCAGTACCCGTACTGCAGGTACGCGCCTGGGTCACTGACCACGAAGACCTGCTGGGAGTCGCGGGCGACCTGCCAGACCGCGAAGCCGACCGCGATCGCCACGGTGGCGAGCAGCGCGCCGGCGGGCACGGCCGGCCGCCTGCGCCGCCAGGACTGCACCGCCGGCCGGGAATCATCGGTCCGCTCGTCGGTGTCCTGCGGGTCGCCGAACCGCGGCCAGCTCAGCGGCAGCTGCCGCATCGCGAAGTAACACAGCGCCAGGGCCAGCGGCACGAAGATGATCAAAATCGCGGCGGGCAGCAGCCGCCCGGCGACCAGCATCGCGGTCCCCGGCACCAGCCAGGCGATCGCCAGCAGCGCGGGCAGCTGCGTGATGGCCGCGAACAGCCAGCCGGGAAGCCACCACAGGCGCACGTACCTGCGCCGGACGGCGGACGCCGCCGAGGCTACCGGTGCCGCGACGACAGCCGTCGCAGACCGCAGGTCGCTGACCGCCCGTGCGCCGCGATCGGGCCCGTCACGATCCGGTTTATCCCGAACGGACAGTGCCGGCTCCACAGCGACAGCCCCTTCGGCCGCCTGTCGGGGACCACGCAGTCGTAGACGCACGGACCCCACTGTAAACCGGCAACCTCTGGCCAGCGCCGCGCGCTGCGGGTGATCGGCGGGCACAATCAGGTAAATGGAGATCTACGCGAACTGGCACACCTGGCCGCAAGCCGAACCTGAGCTGCGGCGCCTGCTGCCCGCGGCCACCTGCGACGCGGTGGCGAGGGCGGTGGAGTTCGCGGTCCGCTACCACGGCGACCAGAAGCGGCCCACCGGGGCGCCGTACCTGGAGCATCTGCTCGAGGCGCTTGAGGTCCTCGTGCGCGGCGCCGGCGTGACCGACCCGGACGTGCTGGCCGCCGCGGTGCTGCACGACGTGGTGGAGGACACCCCGTGCACGATAGCGGACCTGCGGCGGGAGTTCGGCGACCGGGTCGCGGGCCTGGTCGGCTGGGTGACGATCCCCGAGTCTGACGGCGACGGCAAGGCGGCGAAGGAGGCGTACCTGGCGGGGCTGCGGCACGCTCCTGACGACGCGATCGTGGTCAAGCTCGCCGACCGGGCAAGCAACGTGCAGACGCTGCGGAACCTCAGCCCGGCCAGGCAGCGCGAGTACTACGCGCAGACCGTGCGCTACATCATGCCGCTGGCCGCGTCACGGACCTGGTTCGCCACCTGGTACGCGAGCTGGCAGCGGGAACATCGGGATCTGGCGTGACCTGCTCGCCCCGCGCGACCCGGCCGCCGAGCGCGGCCAGCAGCCAGATCACGAGCGTCGCCGGGTAGATGAAGTAACCGAACCGCGTCGACGGGGCGAGCACGAACATGAGCGTCATCGCGCCGGCGAGCAGCAGGACCGCGCGCGGCACGGACCGCGGCGGCCTGACCACGAGCGAGGCGGCGACCGCCAGCCCTGCCGCGACGAGCAGCACGACGACGATCATGTGCCCGACGGGCCCGGTCTCGGCGAGGTCGTGGCCGGGCAGCGGGCTGGACGCCTGGGACGTGACGTGCGCCAGCCCGAGCGGGAACTTGATCGTGTTCTCGACGAGCGCCCTGGGATGGAGCACCAGGAACGGGCCGACGCAGACGGCGACCACGGCCAGCGCGGTCACCGTGAACACCGTGGCCTGCCGCCTGCCGTCGCGGACCGCGAGCACGGCGAGCGCCACGAGCACGGCCGGCCACGCGGTCGCCTTCATCGCCGCGGCGACGCCGAGCGCGAGCCCGGCGAGCACAGGCTGGCGCTCCCAGACCAGGGCGAACCCCAGGCACAGGAAGGCGACCATCGGCACGTCGGTCCCGCCGACCGCGAGCTCGAAGGCGATCACCGGGGTCGCCGCGACAAGCACCGTCCAGCGCCAGGGATCCCCCGCCCCGCCGCGCCGCAGCGCGTAGCCGAACACGACGAGGAACACCACGCCGAACCAGACCCGCGGGTCGGTCAGCAGGCCGTCGCCGAACAGCGCCCTGGGCAGCCCGAACAGCGTCATGACCGGCAGGTACGGGTTGTAGCTGTTCGGATTCCTCGTGGCGGCGAGCGAGGCGGGATCGGCGTACGGGGTGCCGTGGTGGAGCAGCGTCACCGCCGACTGCGCCACGACCGCGACCTCGGGTTGCTCGAGCCCTCTGGCCGCCATCCAGCCGAGCGGGACGAGCAGCGCGCCGCAGAACGACAGCGCCAGCGCCACATCGGCGCCGCGCGCCTTCCAGGCGAGCACGGCCACGAGCGCGAGCACGTATCCGCAGGCCGCTATCTCGCCCCAGAGCTGGTGCACCGAGTCGGTGCTGAAGACCGCGACGAGCAGCGCCCAGAGCGCGGATACGGCGAACACGCCGGCGAGCCAGCGACGGGGCATGGCGGCCGGCGACTGCCATCTGGCACCTAGGCGAACGCCACCCACGAACTCTTTACCTTACCAGGTATAACATCCCCTACTGTGGGTCGACTCGACGGCAAGGCCGCCATTATCACCGGCGGCGAGGGCAGCATCGGCATGGCGACCGCGCGCGCGTTCGCGGCCGAAGGCGCGAGCGTCTTCCTGGCTGGGATTTCCGAGCCCGGGCTGAAGAATGGCGCGGCCGAGCTCGGCGCCGGCGCCGCGTGGAAGGTGACCGACGTCACCGACTCGGCACAGGTGAAGGCGGCCGTGGACGCGGCGGTCGACCGGTTCGGGCGGCTGGACGTGGTGGTCGCCAACGCGGGAATCGCCGGCGCGAACGCGCCGATCGCCGACTTCCCCGAGGACTCGTTCGACCAGACGATCGCCGTGCACGTGCGCGGCGCCTTCCTGCTGTGCAAGCACGCGGTGCCGCACCTGTCGTCGGGCGCCAGCGTGATCATCACCTCCAGCGTGGTCGGCCTGATGGCCGCCCCGCACATCGCCGGCTACGCGACCGCCAAGCACGCCCAGGTCGGGCTGATGCGGACGCTCGCCAGCGAGCTCGCGCCGCGCGGCATCCGGGTCAACACGATCCACCCCGGCCCGGTCGACAACGAGTTCCAGCACCGCATCGAGGTCGTCGCCACCGGCGCCGACCGCGACAAGGCGACCGCGATCTTCGATCAGCTGATCCCGCTGGCCAGGCACGCGGCCCCGGACGAGATCGCGCGCGCGATGCTGTACCTGGCCAGCGACGACAGCTCGTTCATGACCGGGGCGACGCTGGCCGTTGACGGCGGAATGTCCAGCTGATCACGAAGGCGACCGCGACCACCCGACCGCCCAGTCCCAGCCGAGCAGTCCCCACAGGTACACCGCGAGCAGCGGGTAGATGACGGGAACGATTCCCGCGAGCGCGGCCAGGCCCGCCAGGATCATCCGGCCCTCCCAGCCGAGGCCGCGCCGGTCGGGGACGGGCACGAGCCCGGTGCGTACCCGGTACGCCAGCTCAAGGTGGCGCAGCATGACGGCGGCGAGCAGCGCGAACGTCACGGGCGCCCAGGCCCGGTCGGCGAACCCGAGCGCCGCGAGGAACACGTATTCGCCCGCCTGCAGCAGCGGGGGCGCCAGCCAGTCGCGCCGGCCGTCGTGCGGATGCCACGACGCCAGCGCGGCCAGCATCATCGCCTCGACCGGGGTGAGCACCAGGATGCCCGGCAGGTTGTGCAGGCCGAGCCCGGCGAGCATGCCGGTGACGAGCAGCCCGACGAGCAGCGGCGGCAGCGGCGGCAGCTTGCCGTCCACGAACCGGCCGATCCAGACCGCGAGCGGGCCGTCGCCGCGGTACCCGGGAAGCCAGCCGGGCGCCGCCGCCGGGCCTTCGCCGGACTTGCCGGCCAGCAGGGCGGCGAACGCGAGCACGCAGAGCAGGAGCTGGACGGCGAACGCCACCCGCGCTCCCGCGAGCAGCGCGGCGGCACCGATCACCAGCAGCCGCGCGCCGCCCGGCGCCCCGGCGAAAGCCTGGATCCGGCGGGCGCGGACCGCGACCGCCCCCGTGGCCGCCAGGCTCAGCTCCGCGATCTGCAGCAGCCCGAGCGCGATCGCCGCCGCCGCCGCGAGCCGCCACACGCCGTCGGCCCCCGGCCCGCCCAGCCCG
>NZ_JASIAL010000390.1:0-22233 GCF_030042015.1 Trebonia sp.
GGTGAGACCGTGCTCGGCGCGCTCCAGCCGGGGCCCTCTTCCCATGCCGAACGGACCCGGCTGGCTCTGTCGGCCGCGGGCCTGCCCACCCGCGCAGCCGACGACGTGCTCGGCGTGATCTGGGCGAAGGTCGCCTTCAACTGCGTGATGAACGCGCTGTGCGCGATCGCGTCGATACCCGTCTCCGCGCTCGCCCGCTACGACGGGTTCGACGAGCTTGCTTTGTCGATACTGCGCGAGGTTTCAGCGGTCGCGGCGGCTGAAGGCGTGCAGGTGGACACAGGCGCGGCGCTGCGGCTGATGAAGGCGCAGTTCGACCCGGCCGCCTCGGGCGACCACCTGGCCTCCACCCTGCAGGACCTGATCAACGGCCGGCGCACCGAGATCGCCCACCTCAACGGGGCGATCGCGTCCAGGGCTTCTGCCCACGGCATCGAGGCGCCGGTGAACACGCTGATCACCCGGCTCGTCGGGCTGCTCGAAGCCACCTGGCCCCGCCGGGTGCACCGCCTGCACCCCGACGCCCAATAGCTGGCGCACGGCGGATTGCGCACTCTGTTCTGGGCCGGCGGGGGGATAATCGCAGTCGTGGACAGCCTGTCGTCGCCTATCTCCCGTGCCGCGGTTCTCGAGGAGCGCTACCGCGGCAGGCTGCCGCGTTCGCTGGACGACCTGACCGGCCCGGACCACGGCACTGTCCAATTGCCCCTGCATGTGGCCTGGTCGGGCCTAACCACGTTCGAGGTGGACCGTCCTCCGCTATGCGCGAGCATGTACCACATCGTCCTCACGGAGGGGCTCCGAGAAGATCTGATCGCATACATTAACCGCGAGCTCTTGGTCAAACAGTGGCCGGTCTTGCGCACGATCCTCAGCTCTCCTATCCGCAGCGTCTGGGAATCGGCATTCCCGGAACTTAACGATGGGCGGCCGACCGGGTCGTGAACCTCAACGACCTGCATCGGCGGCTGCTGCGGGACGTTTTGGCAATTGGCAACGATTTTCCATTCGTCATTACGGGCGGGTACGCCGTTCAGGCGCATGGTCTGGTTGATCGTCCAAGTCGTGATATTGACGTGGCAACCAACAGTTCGATCTCGATGGACAACCTCGCATCGCAGCTCGTTGCCGGGTTGACCGAGCGGGGCTGGCAGGTGCGGGTCATCGGAGTCGATCCCCTGTCCGCACGGTTCTTGGTCACTGACCCGAAGCTCGGCGAGGACTGCGAAGTTGACATTCTCAAAGAAGCATTCAACCGACCACCGCAAGATACGCCCTACGGCCCGGTTCTCGCCTTGGACGATGTAATAGGCACCAAAGTCCGCGCCCTGGCCGACCGAGGTTACGCACGAGATCTGGTCGATATTCACGCTGCTTCCCGCCTCCGGTCGCTCGCTGAGCTGGAATCGCTGGGATGCCGACATGCCCGGGACGAATTCAGCCTTGAAAACCTTGTGATGCGGCTGAATGCCGTCCAGTGGCGCGCGGACGATGAGTTCTTCGCCTACGGGATGTCCGAGGATGACATCGCTGACCTGCGCAGATGGGCTCTGGCATGGTCCAATGAGATCAACCTGCGCCTGTACGCGGAGACCTTCGAGGAGGATCCCGACGACCAACCCTGAGAGTGGTTCCTCCGGAAGACATCTCGGCAAGCTGACACGGCTGTAGCCTGCCGCTTTCCGCGCAGCAACTCGTGGAACTGCTCGATCTCTGCGTAAGACCCACGGTGGCGGGCCTTCGTGTATTCCTGAGGGAACACGACAAAATGGTCTTCGATCAGGTGTGCCGCGGCGGGTTCGTGCTCACGCGCGGAGCTATCTCCGACTCGTTACGCTTCACCCCGGACTATGGTTCCGTACTGGGATCATCCTCGTTCATGCATAGGAGGTAGTGCGTGACGGCGCCGTTCGCGCGTGCTCTGCTGGGGTGGAAACCTAGCGGAAAGAATAAGTTGGACTGGCCATTGGTGCCCAACTTTGCTGATGTGGACAATGCCGAGTCCATGCGGATCGGCGCCCGGATGCTTGATTACCTCGATGTGGTGCGGGACGTAGCCTCCGACGTGCCCAAGGACCCCGGGGGGCCGCTGGAACAGGAAGTCCGTGATCACCTCGCTGATCAACTCCCGGACCTGCACCCCGATCGCACGTGGGTGGTGGCCCGGGGTGCGATTATCACCCAGTTTGACCAGTACGCGCACCTCAGCAAGGTGGCCGAATTGGTCCGCGCCAATCCCGAGTTGCGCATCACCGTGGGGATGGATTACCTCATCAAGCCCGACGTGACGGTCGCCTTGGGGAACGTGGTGACTGCATCCGGGCTGCCTCCGCTGCATGCAGCAATCTCGTGCAAGTGGACGATCCGCTCCGACCGGGTGCAGAACATCCGCCATGAGTGTCTGCAGATGATTCGTCACCGCCGTGGCAGGCAGCCGCATCTGGTGACCGTGACCGCTGAGCCGTTGCCTAGCCGCTTGGCCTCGATCGCCCGGGGAACCGGCGAGGTCGATGCCGTGTACCATGTGGCCTTCGACGCCCTCGACGCTAGCGTGAGCGAGAACGCCAACTCGGAACAGCAAGATGCTTGGCGAGAGGTCGTGGGGCAGCGGCGCCTGCTCAGCTACGAGGTTCTGCTCGACACCCTGGCTTCCTGGTAACCAAGGACCGGCGGATCAGCGTGGCATCCGCCGAATGTCGGTACCCGCAGGCAGAATGAGCCATGATGCTAGCGCTGGAGGAACTGTGGACGAGTTGACCTGTCTTGAGATCTGCGCTGGTGCTGGTGGCCAGTCGCTCGGCCTGGAGCAGGCAGGCTTCGTTCACGAGGCAGTAGTCGAGATTGACACCGATGCTTGCGAGACTCTCCGCCTTAACCGCGGTTCCGAGTGGAAGGTCGTTGAAGACGACGTCCGCAACCTAGACGGGCGTTCTTACGCGGGCATCGATCTCTTTTCTGGTGGCGTGCCCTGTCCTCCCTTCTCTATCGCGGGTAAGCGGCTCGGCCAAGATGACGACCGCGACTTGTTCCCCCAGGCACTCAGACTCGTCAGGGAGACCGGGCCACGGGCCGTTCTCCTAGAGAACGTGCCGGGCCTGGCCACCAGCCGATTCGACAGCTACCGGGCCCAGGTGCTGGAGCAGTTGCACGCACTCGGGTACCAGACGTGGTGGGATCTAGTGCAGGCCAGCGAACATGGTGTTCCCCAACTGCGGCCCAGATTCGTGCTGGTGGCGATGAAAAAACCCTGGGCAGGGCAGTTCCGGTGGCCGGAGCCATCACCCTATCCACCGCCGACGGTCGGTGACACGCTGTACGACCTCATCAGTGAGGCCGGCTGGCCAGGCTCCGATGAGTGGCGGGACAAGGCACAGGGAATTGGATCAACTATCGTCGGCGGCAGCAAGAAGCATGGCGGTCCTGACCTTGGTCCTACCCGTGCACGTGAAGCGTGGAAAAAACTGGGGGTGGACGGTCTTGGCGTCGCAAACGAACCCCCTGGGCCAGACTTCCCAATCGACCGACCGGTGAAGTTGACTACGCGCATGGTGGCCCGTATCCAGGGTTTTCCTGATAATTGGGCGTTCTCGGGCCGGAAGACAGCGGCCTATCGTCAAGTCGGCAACGCATTCCCGCCTCCAGTCGCCAGGGCCCTGGGTGAGGCAATTCGCGACGCACTGAATGCGACTGCCTCTATACCAACAGCCACCGACCTCGGGCATCATGCAAGTTTCGCGGCAGAACCGAACTAGCCTGTCTCCCCGGTTTAACGGAGTGGCAGGAAGTTCACAGAGGTCGTTTGCGTGCTTCAAAGGCTGATGCCGGGCGACGGCAGTCGCTGGTGGGCAGTGCGGTTGCTCCGACGGCGGGTTCCTCACGATGGAGCAGATCGTGCGGCGCCTTGACGCGGCGATGGATGTCCCCGCGTTCGAGCGGCACTTGAGCCACCTTAAGCGCGACTTCCGCATCGCGGTCGACACCCGCAAGAGCGGCGACGCCTACAAGCTGGGGTCCTTCAAGGCGTTCGTCGGCCAGGACGACCACCTGCGCCACGAGGCTTTCCTGCACCCCAGCAAGATCAGCTGAAACATGAGTCCGAAGAGACCGGCCTGACTCTCTTTGCAGCAGGCTTCTCGGCTGCGCGAACTCCGGCACCCTCGCTTGGCCGCTACTTAATTAAGAGTCAGTAGCGACGCAATGGGCGCCGGTCATCGTGGTACCGAAGCTGCCGTAACCGAAGGGGTAAGTCTTGCCTGTCACGAACATGGACCGCGGCGTCCTGAACTTCTTTGCCGGTCCCACCGCCTTGCCATGGCCGGTCATAGCGCGCATGCGGGGGGACATCGTCGATTTCCAGGGCACCGGGATGGGCGTCATGGAAATCAGCCACCGCGCGCCAGAGATCGAGTTCCTGCTCGCGGACACCGCGGCCAGGGTCCGCCGCGTGCTCGGCCTGCCGGCCGACTGGGAGGTGCTGTTCCTGCAGGGCGGCGGGTCGCTGCAGTTCAGCATGATTCCGATGAACTTTTCCGCCCCGGGGGACCCCGTCGATTACGTCGACACCGGGTACTGGGCGTGCAAGTCGATCGCCGAGCCCCAGCGGATGGGGCGGGACGTCGCGGTCGTGGCCTCGTCCGCCGACACGTCCTACCGGCACGTGCCGCCGGTCTCGTCGATCAGGCCCCGGCGCCGCGCCAGGTACCTGCACCTCGTCACCAACAACACCGTCGAGGGCACGCAGTTCCGCGAACTGCCGCGGACCGGGGTTCCGCTGATCGCCGACATGAGCTCGGACCTGATGACGGACGTGTTCGACGCGAGCGCCAGCGACATGGTCTACGCGCACGCCCAGAAGAACATCGGGATCGCCGGCGTGACCCTGGTCATCGTCCGCCGGTCGATGCTGGAGGGGATCGCCGCGCGGCCGAGCGAACTGCCCGCGATCCTGGATTACCGTACGCACGCCCAGCACGGCTCGAACTATCACACGCCGCCGACGTTCGCCATTTACGTCACCTGGCTCATGCTCGACTGGATCGAGGGAGAAATCGGCGGGCTGGCCGCACTGGGCACGCTGAACCGCCGCAAGGCCGCCACGCTGTATGACTTCCTTGACGGCACGCCGTTCTACCGCTGCCTGGCCGAGCGCGGCTCCCGGTCGATCACGAACGTGACGTTCGATCTTCCGTCGGCGCGGCTGCTCGGGCAGTTCCTTGAGGAAGCGGGCAAGGCCGGGTTCACCGGGCTTGCCGGGCACCGCAGCACAGGGGGGTGCCGGGCCAGCCTGTTCAACGGAGTCACCCAGGAGGCGGTCGGCCGGCTCGTGGATTTCATGGACGGGTTCGCGCGCCAGCACCGGTCGCAGGGGGGATCCTTCGATGAGTAAGACGCCGTGCCAGGAAGTTCCCTGGCCCCGCATCCGGGAGCTCGTCACCGACACCCTCACGGCGGGTCACCGGGCGCACCTGGCGCATGGCCTCGTCGAAGTCGACGTGTCGCGGGCGCTCGCCGGCATCGAGCGATACAAGTCACGGCTTCCCGACGGAGTGTCCTTTACCGCCTACATCGTGTACTGCCTGGGTCAGGCGGTCGGTGCGCACACGATCATGCACGCCTACCGCAAGGGCCGCGGGAAGCTGGTCATATTCGACGACGTGGACGTCAGCGCGCTGCTGGAGAAGCGCAAGCCCGACGGCTCGCTGGTCCCGGTCCCGTACATCGTGCGCGGCGCGAACGGCAAGAGCCTGGCGCAGATCAATCACGAGCTGCGGCAGGCCGTGAACAGCGACATGCGCGACGACCAGGGCGTCCGGCGCCGTCGCCGGATCATGCGGCTGCCGAGGCGGGCGCGGGCGCTGCTGTGGTGGTGGATGTTCCGGGATCCCGCGCGGCTCAAGCAGCAGTGGGGCACGGTCGCGGTGTCGAACGTCGGCTCGTTCATGCTGCCGCGCGCATTCTGGGGGATGGCGAGCTCGTTCCTCACCTGCACGCTCACCATCGGCGGCAGGTACGAACGGGTTGCCTGGGTCGACGGGCGCGCCGAGCCGCGCGTGACCCAAAGCGTGACGGTCACGATCGACCACGACGTCGTGGACGGCGCCCCCGCGGCGCGCTTCGCCCAGACCCTTATCGGGCTGCTGGAAGACGGCGCCGGCCTTGACGATGCTTTCGCGGCGGAAGCCGCCCGGCTGAGCGGACTCGACCATGCAACTGCTTAGCGAGCGCCGGCGCGATGGCCGGCATCCCGCGCCCGCCGGCTGCCCGGCCGACGGCGCACCCATCCGGCTCCCGCTGCGCCAGTTGCGCGCCGACCTGCTCGGCACGCAGCAGGCGCTGGTGAAAGAGCACGACGGGTTCGCCAGGTACCAGGTGCTCAGGCGCGTCTTCACGCTGGTGGCCAGCGCGGACGCCAACCAGCAGATGTTCGTCCTGGCGCCGCGGAACTACCGCCGCGGCCGGCACTACGACAACCTCGCGCTGGTGATCGGCCGCGGCCTGATATGCAGCGAGGGCGCGGACTGGGAGCGGCAGCGCAGGCTCGCCCAGCCCGCCTTCGACAGGGCCCTGATGGCGCGCGTGGTGGAGATCACCGGCGCGCTGACCACGGAACTGCTGGCCCGGTGGGATCAGGCGGGGCGGCGCGGCGAGCAGGTGGATCTCCTCGACGACATGGAGGAGCTGGCCCTGCGGGTGATCGGAATGGCCCTGTTCAGCCGCGACATGACGACCGACAGGCACACCGCGGCCGACGGCACGGTCACCGTGACGGCGAACTGCTTCACCGAGGCCAGGCGGTACGGCGCGGCGGTCGTCTTCCGCCGCAACATCAGCCCGGTCGTGCTGCCGCTGTGGATCCCCGGCAAGGTCAACCGCCGTTTCCGCCGCGCGCTAGCGGGTGTCGACCGTTTCGTGTACGAGCAGATCGACCAGCGGCTGGCGGACGGCGGCGGCCCCGATGACATCCTCGGCGAGCTGATCCGTGCCTACGGCGACCGCGCCCCGGCGCTGCGGCGCGACCTGCGCGATCAGGTCGTCACGCTGTTCTTCGCGGGCTTCGAGACCACCGCGGTGGCGCTGGCCTGGACCTGGCTGCTGCTCAGCCAGCACCCCGAGGCGGAGGCACGCTTCCACGCGGAGCTTGACAGCGTTCTCGGCGGACGGGCGCCCACGGTGGAGGACGTGAAGTCACTGCGCTACACGAACCAGGTCATCCACGAGTCGCTGCGGATGTACCCCCCGGTCTACGGGATGACCAGGAAGGCGGCGGCCGACGACCTGATCGGCGGGCACCAGATCCGGCGCGGTGACGACCTCGTGATCCCGATTCACGCCCTGCACCACATGGCGCAGTACTGGGCCGAGCCGGGCGCGTTCTGCCCGGAGCGGTTCACGGCCGGGCGGCTGACCCAGGCGCAGCGCAGCGCGTACCTGCCGTTCTCCTTCGGCAAGCGCAGGTGCCTGGGCGCGACCTTCGCCACAGTGGAGATGCTCACCGTGCTCGCGGTGGCGGGCCAGCGTGTTCGGCTGCGGCATGACCCGGGATGCCCGGTCGTCGCGGTGCCCGCGGTCACTCAGCGCCCGGCTGGCGGGCTGCGGATGCGGGTGGAGGCCAGGTCATGAACGCGGCCTACGGAATCGTCGACGTCGCCGACGACCGCCAGGTCGGTGAGTACGAGCGGCACTTCTACCGCGCGTACGCGGGGCTGACCGACAACAAGCTGGTGCGGCTGATCTGGGACTGGGATGACGCGGGGCAGCGCATCCGGACGAGGATCTCCTACGCGGACCAGGTCATCTACACCGCGCGGGATCCCGGCGGCAGGCTGACGGTGGCGATGGCGGTCAACCTGAACCCCGCGGAATTCCAGGCGGCGGCGTTCGGCTTCAGCCCGCCGGACGAGCCCGGAACTCGCTTCTGCGAGATCCTGAACGTCATGACGACGCCGCACCACCGCGAGACCGCCCGGGCCACCTACGGGTCGTTCATCCAGGGCTTCGGGTACGGCGACCTTGTGGCACAGGGCTTCGAGGTGGCGTACTCCACGTGCACGCGCCGCCGGCTCCGCCCGTACCAGCTGCTCGGTGCCGGCGTCCTCGGGCAGGCGTCGATCAACGGCGAGGAGCGCTTCTTCCTGCGCTGGCCGATCCGCCAGCTCGCGTCCTAGCCGCCGGGGATCGGCGGTCACTCACGGTCAGAAGATGTCCTTCGCGGTAACCGTCAGGGTGTCATCATCAGCGTGCTCCACGCCATCGCGTGCGCAGATCGCGTACCGCAGCCCAGCGGCCTCGCGGGTAAGATGCGCGGCCTTGCGGACAAGCCCGGCCTTGACACGCGCGGCGTTCACCGAGCCTGCCCACTTGGCCTCGCCGGCCAGCACCGGCACCCGGGTAAGGCCGCGCTGCGCAAGCACAACGGCGTCGATTTCCTGCTGGCTGTCGTCGCCCCACCAGGAGCCGACCGCCACGATGTCCTCGCCAAGCTCGCCCTGGTTGGCCAGTCGACGCAGGTGTTCGCGGAAAGTCTCCTCGTACGCCGGCCCCATGTGCTCGTCGATGAAGGCACCCAGGGGCCGGACGATCGATCTCCCGAGGCCGCGCTCGATCTCGGCCAGGAACCTGGTGAGCGGCCCTAGGTAGAAGGCGAGGTAGTTGTCGGCGATCCGGTAGACGCGCCGATCGCGTCCTTGATCTCGCTGTGCTTCGTGCGGCCAGCCGCGATCGCGGTGAGCACGCCCATCGTGTGCTCGCCCTCGCCGACCTCGGTGGCCATGACGAGCTGCCCCTCGGTGAGCAACGGCGCTCCTCGGCGGCAGGCCAGCTCGACCAGGTTCTGCGTAACCGTGGCCCGCTGATCCCACCAGGACAGATACAGCGGCGTGCCACCGACGACCCCGTACACCCGCGCCCGGTCGGCCGGATCCAGGTTCGTCAGCATCAGCGCGGCTTCGTGCGGCCGGAACGGGTGCAGCTGGAGCGTGACTCCCGCGCAGCCCGGGCCAGGTAGTCGAGAATGTCCCGCCAGTCGCTGTACGGCTCCGCGGCAAGATCCCGGTACGTGGCCTCTGGCGCCGCTAGGTCAGGCGGTCCAGGATCAGGTCGCGGACGCGGGCGGCGGCGGCCTTGCCGCCGGTCGCCTTCATGACCGCGCCGACCAGGACGCCGGCCGCCGCCGTCTTGCCGCCGCGCACCTTCTCCGCCACGTCCGGGTTGGCGGCGACGGCCTCGTCGATCGCGGCGAGCAGCGCGGCCTCGTCGCTGACCACGGCGAGCCCGCGCGCGGCGACCACCTCGTCGGGCGAGCCCTCGCCCTCGAGCACGGCCTCGATGACCTCGCGGGCGAGCCGGTCATTGAGCGCGCCGGACGCGACCAGGGCTGCCACCCGCGCGACCGCCGCCGGCGTGATCGGCAGGTCGGTCACCTCCACGCCGGAGTCGTTGGCCCGCCGGGCCAGCTCGCCAAGCCACCACTTGCGGGCGTCGGCCGGGGACGCGCCGGCGGCCACGGTCTGCTCGACCACGTCGAGCGCGCCGACGTTGCGCAGCGCCTCGAACTCAAGCTCAGACAGCGACCACGACGCGACCAGCCTGGCGCGGCGCGCCGACGGCAGTTCGGGCAGCGACGCGCGGATCCGCCCGACCCACTGCGGTGCCGGCGCGACCGGCACCAGGTCGGGCTCGGGGAAGTAGCGGTAGTCCTGCGCCTCTTCCTTGGACCGCCCGGAGGTCGTCACGCCGGAGTCCTCGTGGAAGTGCCTGGTCTCCTGGATCACCCGCCCGCCGGCGTCGAGAACCGCGGCCTGCCGCTCGATCTCAGAACGGATCGCGCGCTCCACCGAGCGCAGCGAGTTCACGTTCTTGGTCTCGGTCCGCGTCCCCCACACGCCGGAACCCCGGGCCGACAGCGACGTGTTCACGTCGCAGCGCAGCGAGCCCTCTTCCATCCGCACGTCGGAGACGCCGAGCACGCGGAGCACGTCACGCAGTTCGGTGACGTAGGCGCGGGCGACCTCGGGCGCCAGGAAGCCGGTGCCCGGCACCGGCTTGGTGACGATCTCCACCAGCGGGATGCCCGCCCTGTTGTAGTCCACGAGCGAGTACTCGGCGCCCTGGATGCGCCCGGTCGCGCCGCCGACGTGCAGCGACTTGCCCGTGTCCTCCTCCAGGTGGACACGCTCGATGCCGACGCGCACGGTCTTGCCGCCGATCAGGACGTCCAGGTACCCCTGCGTGCACAGCGGCTCGTCGTACTGGGAGATCTGGAAGTTCTTCGGCATGTCGGGGTAGAAGTAATTCTTGCGCGCGAACCGGCACGCCGGCGCGATCGAGCAGTTGAGCGCCAGCCCGATCTTGATCGTGAGTTCGATCGCCAGCCGGTTCGCCACGGGCAGCGAGCCTGGCAGGCCAAGGCACACCGGGCAGGTCTGGGTGTTCGGCTCCGCGCCGAACGCCGTCCCGCAGCCGCAGAACATCTTGGTCCTTGTGCCGAGCTCCACGTGCGTTTCCAGCCCGAAGACCGGCTCGTAGCGCCCCAGCGCCGCTTCATAGGAGACGGTGTCATAGGTGAGCGTCACTTGGCGATGAGTCCCTTCGCCTCGGCCAGGAGCGGGTGCCCCCAACGATCCTCAAGGGCCGCCTCCACCGCGGCGGCCACCCGGTACAGCCGGTCGTCCGCCAGCGGCGGCGCCATCACCTGCAGCCCGGCCGGCAGGCCGTCCTCGTCTGCCAGGCCGCACGGCACGGAGATGGCCGCGTTGCCCGCCAGGTCGGTCGGGATCGTGCACAGGTCGGCGAGGTACATCGCCATCGGGTCGTCCGCCCGCTCCCCGAGCGGGAACGCGGTGGTCGGCGTCACCGGCGAGACCAGCACGTCGACCTGGCCGAACGCGGCCTCGAAGTCCCTGATGATCAGCGTGCGGACCTGCTGGGCCTTGCCGTAGTAGGCGTCGTAGTAGCCGCTGGACAGCGCGTACGTGCCGAGCATGATCCGGCGCTTGACCTCGGCGCCGAACCCGGCCGCCCGGGTCTGCGCCATCACCTCTTCCGCGCTGCCCGTGCCGGCCCGCAGCCCGTAGCGCATCCCGTCGAACCGCGCCAGGTTGGACGACACCTCGCTCGGCGCGATCAGGTAGTACGCGGGCAGCGCGTACGTGAAGTGCGGGCAGCTGATCTCGGCGACCTTCGCGCCGAGCGACTCGAGCAGCTCCACCGCCTCGGTGAACCGGGCCATCACGCCGGGCTGGTAGCCCTCGCCGGAGAACTCGGCGACCACGCCGACCCGCAGGCCGGCCACGTCGCCGTGCCTGGCCGCCTCGACCACGGGCGGCACCGGCGCGTCGATCGACGTGGAGTCCATCGGGTCGTGCCCGGACATCGCCTCGTGCAGCAGCGCGGCGTCAAGGACGGTCCGCCCGAACGGCCCCGGGGTGTCCAGTGATGACGCGAACGCCACCACGCCGTAGCGTGAGGAACCGCCGTAGGTGGGCTTGGTGCCGACGATCCCGCACACCGCGGCGGGCTGGCGGATCGAGCCGCCCGTGTCGGAGCCCAGCGCCAGCGGCGCCTCGTAGGCCGCGACCGCGGCGGCGCTGCCGCCGGACGACCCTCCCGGCACCTTCGCCAGGTCCCACGGGTTGCGCGACGGCCCGAATCCGGAGTTCTCCGTCGAGGAGCCCATCGCGAACTCGTCCATGTTCGTCTTGCCGATCAGGACCGCGCCGGCGTCCCGCAGCCGCCCGGTGATCGTCGACTCGTACGGCGGGTACCAGCCGTCGAGGATGCGCGAGCCGCAGGTGGTCGGCATGCCGACGGTGGTGAACAGGTCCTTCACCGCGACAGGGACGCCGGCCAGCGGGCCGAGCGGCTCCCCTGCCGCGCGCCTGCGGTCGATAGCCCGCGCCCGCGCGAGCGCGTCGTCGCTGGCGACGTGCAGGAACGCCCGCACGCGGTCGTCGACGTCCGCGATCCGGTCCAGGTGCGCGGCGGTCACCTCGACGGCGGTCACCTCGCCCGCGGTCAGCGCGGCCGACAGCTGCGCCGCGGTCATCGTGATGAGCTCGTCCATGCTCCTGCCTCACTCCTCGGCCAGGATCCGCGGCACCTTGAAGCGCTGCAGCTCGACGGCAGGCGCACCGCTCAGCGCCTGCTCAGGCGTCAGGCAGGGGGCCGGCTCGTCCTCGCGGAACACGTTGGTCAGGCCGGTCGCGTGCGAGGTCGGCGGAATCCCCTCCGCCGCGACCTCCTGCACCTGAGCGACCGCCGAGATGATCTGGTCAAGCTGCGGTGCCAGATGATCTAGCTCTGCGTCGCTGAGCGCGAGCCTCGACAGCCGGGCCAGGTGGGCAACCTCGTCACGGGTGATGGACATGCACGCCATCCTAGGGCGCGCCGCGGGCAAACCCGTAAGCGATAACCCCCCGGCGGTGCCGCGGGAGCCGGGGAAAACGGCAAAAAGATTTCACCTGGATTGCGAGCTTTCCCCGTGTTACCTCCGTATTCTGGCGTTGGCCTCCCGCTAGCCCACATAAGTAAAACACATCCGTCACGAACGGGAGACCATGAAAAGACCGATCACGGTCGTCGCTGCCACTGCGCTGGCAGCGACGACTCTCGCCGCGATAGCCGGCGGATCAGCAGCGCAGGCGGATGCGACTGTGCTCGGGGGCCCACACGTCCCGGCAGTCACAAAGCTTTCGGATAGCGCCGTGCCTTTCGCCACCCCGAAAAGCGCACTCGGTGCGGTCGCTGGCTCCCAGAAGCTAACAATTCAGGTGTGGCTGAAGCCGCAGACCGCGGCCGCGGAGAGTTACGCTACTGCGGTCAGCACGCCGGGCAACGCCTTGTACCAGCACTACCTGAGCCCGTCGGCCTACACGGCCCGCTTCAGCGCGAGCCGCGCGCAGGCCGCCGCCGTCGAGTCGTGGCTGCGCTCGTCCGGGTTCACCGGCGTCGCGGCCGACTCCGGGCGTGACTACGTGCAGGCGACCGGGGCCGTGTCGGCGATCGACGCGGCGTTCCACGTGCAGCTGGATTACTACCGCTCGTCCGCCGAGGTCAACGCGGGCAGCTACGAGCTGCGGGCCAACGACCGGGCGGTCTCCGTGCCATCGTCGCTGGCCGCCAGCGTGCTCGGCGTCACCGGCCTGGACAACGCGGCAGTCAAGCCGATGTACCAGTGGCCGGATGTCTCGGGCACGCCCGGCACGAAAACCGCGGCAAGCGGCGGGCCGATCTCGTTCCCGTGCTCGCAGTACTACGGCCAGCACTACGCCCTGCGCCTGCCGAAGACGTTCGGCACCGTCAACGTCCCGACCGTGCTGTGCGGCTATGACGCTCACCAGCTGCGCCGCGTCTACGGCTACGACAGCGACAACGCCGGCAAGGGCGTGACCGTCGCGCTTGTCGAGGTCGGGCTGGCGCCGAACATGTTCCTGAACCTGCAGGACTACGCCGCGTACAACCACATCCAGGCCCCCTCCCCCAGCCGGTACGCGGAGCTGTCCCTCGGCCGGGGCTCGGCCTGCGGCGACCCGTTCGACATCGAAGAGCAGCTGGACGTCGAGGCGTCCTACGTGATGGCGCCGCTGGCGAACCAGCTCGTGGTCGGCGGCGACTCGTGCAACAACGGCTTCTACGGTGACCAGGCCGTGTTCGACGCCGACACCGCGATCCTCAACGGCGTGAACAACCACCCGCTGGCCCAGATCGCGTCCAACTCCTGGCAGACCGGGGATGAGACGCTCCCCGTCAACATCTTGAACATCGAGAACGCCTACCTCGTGCGGGCCTCCGTCGAGGGCGTCAGCATGCTGTTCGCCTCCGGCGACTCCTCCGGCGTGGTCACCCCGGCCAGCGACCCCTACGCCACCGCGGTGGGCGGCACGACCCTGGGCATCGGCAACAAGGTCGCCCGGCTCTTCGAGACCGGCTGGTCGGACAACGTCTCCGTGGACGTCAACAACAAGTGGGTCTCCGAGGGCGAGTTCGGCGCGGCCGGCGGCGGCCAGAGCCTACTGTGGGCGCAGCCGGCCTACCAGCGCGGGGTGGTGCCCAACTGGCTGGCCACACCGCCGGGCAACCGGGGCGGGCTGGTCCGCGCCGTGCCGGACATCAGCGCCGACGCCGACCCCTTCACCGGGATCGCGCTCGGGCTGCTGTCGTACAACGCCAAGGGCGTCCTCACCGGGTACTTCGAGACCCCCATCGGCGGGACCAGCCTGTCCACTCCGCTTGTCGCGGGCATCGTGGCGGACGCCGAGCAGAACCAGCCCCACCCGTTCGGGTTCCTCAACCCGGCGCTGTACCGGCTGGCCGGGACGAGCGCCGTCTACGACACGCTGCCGATCACGTCCGCGACGCCCGCGCGCTACCGCGGCGTCGCGTGCGACGTCGCCGACTGCGGGCTGCTGTCGCTCACCGAGTTCGACGACGAGAGCTACAGCATGCTCGGTTACGACGGCCAGGTGACCCGCCCTGGCTACGACACGATGACCGGCATCGGCACGCCCAACGGGCAGAACTTCATCGACTCGCTGCGGGACCTGGAGGGTTAGGTCCCGTCGGTGGTTCCGGGGCTGACAGCCCCGGAACCACCGGACAGCAGGGCCGCGAACGCGGCCTCGTCAAGGATCGGCACGCCTAGCTCCACGGCCTTGTCGTACTTGGATCCGGCGTTCTCCCCGGCGACGACGAAGTTCGTCTTCTTCGACACCGAGGAGGAGACCTTGCCGCCGGCCGCCCGGACGGCCTCGGCCGCCTCGTCCCTGGTGCGCCCGGCCAGCGTCCCTGTGATCACCACGGTCACGCCGGCGAGCAGCCGGGACGAGGCCGCCGCGGGGTCGAACCCGGGCGTGGCGAGCCGCACGCCCGCCGCCCGCCACTTCGCCACGATCGCGCTGTGCCAGTCGACGGCGAACCACTCCGCCACCGAGGCGGCGATCGTCGGCCCCACCCCGTCCACGACGGCGAGCGCGTCAGGCGACGCGGTCGCGATCGCCTCCACCGACCCGAACGCCTCGGCCAGCGCCCTGGCGGCGGTCGGGCCCACGTGCCTGATCGACAGCGCCACCAGGACGCGCCACAGCGGCCTGGTCCTCGCGTCGGCGAGGTTCAGCAGCAGCGCCTGCGCGTTCACCTTCAGCCCGCCCGCCTTGTTCACGAAGAACGGGCAGGTGGCGAGCTTGTCCTCGGTCAGCGCGAACACGTCGCCCTCATCGGCGACCAGCCCGCAGTCCAGCAGCGCGACGACGGCCTCATAGCCCAGGACCTCGATGTCGAGGGCGCCGCGCGAGGCCACGTAGAACAGCCGCTCGCGCAGCTGCGCCGGGCAGGCCACGGCGTTCGGGCAGCGCCAGTCGACCTCGCCCTCGTCCCTGGCCAGCGGGGTGCCGCACGCCGGGCACTCGCGCGGGAAGGCGAACTCCCGCTCCGCGCCCGTGCGCAGCTCGGCCACCGGGCCGACCACCTCGGGGATCACCTCGCCGGCCTTGCGCAGGACCACCATGTCGCCGATCAGCACGCCCTTGCGCCTGACCTCGTCCTCGTTGTGCAGGGTCGCCTGCTCCACGGTGGACCCGCTGACCCTGACGGGCTCCATCACCGCGTACGGGGTGACCCGCCCGGTCCGCCCCACGTTGACCCGGACGTCGAGCAGCCGCGTGGTCACCTCCTCCGGCGGGTACTTGTAGGCGATCGCCCAGCGCGGCGCCCGGCTGGTGGCGCCCATGGCGTGCTGCACCGGCAGCGGGTCGATCTTCACGACCACGCCGTCGATCTCATACGCCGGCTCGTGCCGGTGCACGGGGTCGGCGTAGTAGTCGATGTACGCCCCCACGTCGGCGAGGCCGGACACGACCTGGTACCGGTCGCTGACCGGCAGCCCCCACTCCCGCAGCCGCTCGTACCAGCCCGACTGGGTGTCCGGGGCCCCCGCCAGCTGGCCGACCCGGCCGATGCCGTGCACGATCGCGTCCAGGGCGCGGGAGGCGGTCACCCGCGGGTCCTTCTGCCGCAGCGAGCCGGCCGCCGCGTTGCGCGGGTTCGCGAACGCGGGCCTGCCCGCCTCCTGCAGCGACTCGTTCAGCCGGGTGAAGGCCGCCTCGGGCAGGAACACCTCGCCGCGCACCTCGATGACCTCGGGCACGCCAGAACCGGCGAGCACGGACGGCACCGACGCGATCGTCCGCACGTTCAGCGTCACGTCCTCGCCGGTCCGGCCGTCGCCCCTGGTGGCCGCCCGCGCCAGCCGCCCCCGCTCGTACACCAGGTCGATCGCGAGCCCGTCGATCTTGAGCTCGCACAGGTACGGCCCGGTGCCGCCAAGCCGCGCCGCCCGGTCCGCCCACCCGGCGAACTCCTGCGCGGAGAACACGTTGTCCAGGCTGAGCAGCCGCTCCAGGTGCTCGACCGGGGTGAACAGGGTCGAGAGCCCGCCGCCCACGTTCTGGGTCGGCGAGTCAGGGGTGCGCAGCTCGGGGAACTCCTCCTCGATCCGCTCAAGCGCGCGCATGTCCGCGTCGTAGTCGGCGTCGGAGATCGTCGGCGCGTCGAGGACGTAGTACCTGTACTGCGCCTCGGTCAGCTTCTCGCTCAGCTCCGCGTGCCGCTGCCGGGCCTGGGCCAGCTCCATCACCCCAGCTCCTCCATCATCTCGGGCAGGATCCGCGCCGCTTCCCTGCACCAGCGCAGCGCCTCCCGCGCCTGCGCGGGGGATGCCGCGGCAAGCCCGCAGGCGGGCGTGACCACGACCTGGGGCGCGCACCGGGCCGCGGGAAGCGCGATCGTGCGCCATGCCACTTGCACGGTCCGGGCGGTGTCCGTGGGAGTAACCCCCCTTCGTTCGGGATAATCGAACGATATGGCTCCGGCCAGCAGCCCCGCGCCGGCCTCAGCCGTCGCGGCGAGCTCGTCGTAGTCATCGCGCCGCAGCAGGCGCAGGTCGAACGACACCGCATCCGCCCCCGCTCCCGTGATTATCCCGAACGGGCACCCCCGACTGCAGCAGTGCACGATCGTGTAGCGGCCGGTGGCGGCGAGCACTTCGTTGAGCCTGCTCCGCAGCACCTCCTCCTCGACCGCGCGGACGCGGGACAGCCCGCTCGCGGTCGGCACCGCGCCCGCGGCGACGGCGGGCAGCGCGGGCTCGTCGAACTGCACGACCAGGGTCGCCCGCGGGACGCGCTTGGCGACCTCCGCCGCGTGCCTGGCGGCTCCTTCGGCCAGCGAGGAGGCGAGGTCGGCGACCAGGCCGGGATCGGCGAGCGCGGCGGTCAGCGAGCGCGGCTGCTCCAGCGTCGCGGCGAGCGTCCACGGGCCGCAGACCTGGATCTTGACCAGCCCCGCGTAGCCGTCGAGGACCTCCTCCATCGCGTCCAGGTCCGACGAGAGCATCGACGCGGCGCGGCGCAGGTCCCGGCCGGGGCGCTCGGCGATCCGCCAGCCGCGCGGCGTGACCTCGGCCGGGATGTCGACGAGGAGGGCCGCCGCCCGGCCTATCATGTCGGCGCCGGGGCCGCGGCCGGGGAGTTCGGCCAGGTACGGGAAGTCCGGCAGCTCCCCGGCGACGGTCCGGGCCGCCTCGAGCGGGTCGCCGCCGGGCATCGACCCGATCCCGGTCGCGGTGCCCGGTGCCCAGGGGAACGCCTTGCCAGCCAGTTCAGCCACGCTGCCGAGCTTAGCCGGGCGAAGGGCGCAGGTCCCGGATGCACACTGGCGTCGCCGGGGACAGTGCCTGCAGCGGCTGCCCCGGCGGCCCGCAGAGCCTGGCTAACAGGACATCGCGGGCCGCCGGCCCTGGCGCGGCCCCTGCGTCGCGCCTGGCTTATAGGCCCCTGAACCCGCTAACTGGCCAGCGCGGACCCTCATCGAGCTCCTCGCCGGCGAACGGCGGTTCGATCCCCGAGAACCTGCTGCCGGGCGCGCGCATCCCGGTGAGCCGCCGCCCAGCGCGGCACATCGCGTCCGGCGCGTCACCGTTCAGGGTGTAAAGCTGGTCTTCTCGCCGCGACGCGATCGACACAATCGCGACTATCCCTGCCAAGACCCCTCCGAGAAACCCGACGAGGAGCATGATCGCCGCTATCTCGTACTCGCCCATGACGGCCTCCCGTACTTCGCCGACGGGCTGTCTTCCCTCGGCCCCGCTCCCTGCGGGCTGGTGGTGACCAGTCCGCAGGCCTCTTGCTGTTGCTGATGCCGGAACCGGTGGCCAGCATCCGCGATTCATATGGTGTACCACCTAGAAGGGCTGATCAGCCTACCTCACCTATACCAACAGGTGGTACCTACCCACAGAATGCCCGATTTACAGCTGTTAAACCCAGCTATAGGACATATTCCTCTGAGGAGACCGGGAAGTACTGCCAGACATGTTGGGGTAGCTGGTACAGCATGCCGAACCGGGATCAATTTCAGCCCTTGGTGCTGGGCTATCCCCGCCGTTCCGATAAGCCTGTTAAGATGCCCGGCAAACATGCATGCCATCCCGATCATCCCAACCTATTGGCGCAGAAAGACAACTAAATCACCATAGTTCTGATAGCCCCGCACTACCGAATGATCCGATCAAGTGGAATCATTCTGATGGTTGGTATCTATGGGAGGAGTCATGATGCAGACGCCGATGTATCAGCAGATCGCTGAGGACATCCGCACGCAGATTGACTCCGGAGCCATCGCGCGAGGCAGCCAGTTGCCGACCGAGCTGGAGCTGCGCGCGAAATACGTCGCCTCGCGGAACACCATCAGGGACGCGATCAAGCGGCTCGTAGGCATGGGAATGGTTGAGACCAGGCCAGGCCAGGGCACCTTTGTGACGATGAGCGTCGATCCGTTTGTCACCGACCTCACCGCGGACCCGAGGACCGGGTTCGGCGGCGGCGAGAGTGCCCAGTACCTATCCCAGGTGAGCGAGCAGCACCGGCTGCCGAAGAGCAGTGCGCCAAAGGTCGAAGTCCAGGTAGCGCCGACCGCAATCACCAGGCGCCTCCGCCTTCCAGCGGGCGCGCACGTGATCAGCCGGCACCAGCAACGGCATATCGATGACATCCCGTGGTCGCTTCAGACGTCCTTCTACCCGATGGACTTCATCAGAATGGGCGCGACACGGCTGATGATGGCGGAGGACATCACCGAGGGCACCGTCCGTTACCTGGCCGAGGCGATCGGCCGCGTTCAGGCCAGCTACCGGGACTGGATAACCGCGCGGTCGCCGAGCGAGGTCGAGCAGAAATTCTTCGGTATCGGCCACGACTCGATAGTTTTCGAGATCTTCCGGACCGCGTTCGATCAGCAGAAGGCACCAATCCGGCTCACAGTGACGGTGTTCCCCGCCGACCGGAACCAGTTCATCGTCAACGTAGGCGACCCACCGCACCCCCGGTACGAAGAGGAACCCCGGGAGCCGCCTGCCTCCTGAGGCCCTCAGCCGGGCGGGCGCCGGCACGGGCGGCTGCCTGTCACATGAGCTTTTATTTGCTATCGAACCCGCAGGGGCGGCGGCTTCTGGAATGATGCCACTAGTTCTGCCTGAACCAGGCGGACCGACAAACCCTGCCATCCTATCCATCCCAACGTGTGGTATAGGTTGTGTAGGTCAGCCCAGAACGGGTAGCAACAGAGGTCAGTGGCGCGACACGCCCAGAGCCTCGCCTGCAAGCCGGTCAGACTGTGGCAACATCGGGGTTGGTGGGGTGGTTGGGATGGCTGGCCTGCCAGCAAGCCTGCGCGGGAGGTGTGATGGCTGAGCCCCTGTATAGGCAGATTGCCCAGGACCTACGGCGGAAGATCGAATCCGGCGAACTCGGGCCCGGTGCCAGGCTTCCCGACTACGACGCGTCGCGGAACACCATTCGAGACGCGATCAAGTGGCTCGCCATTCGGGGGCTGGTCGAGACCCGGCCAGGCCAGGGGACCTTTGTCGTGCGGCGAATTGAGCCAATCGTCACTACGCTGTCCGAAGACCCAGAGACTGGCATGGCCGGCGGTGAGGGAAAAGCCGCCTTCGCCGAGATCAGCAAGCGCCGATCGCAAAGGCAAGAGCAGGCGCGCCAAGAACGGGAGAAGGCCAGGCAAGAGGGCACGGAAGAACAGGCCGGCGAGCCGGAGCAAGATGACTGGCCGGAGGGGGAACCGTACGCATCCGTTCCGACAGTAGAAGTCAAGTTCGCGCCCGGGTATGTGGCCGAGCGACTTCGCATCCCCGAAGGCGCCGAGGTCCTCATCAGGCACCAGGAGTTCTCCATGGGCCGAACTCCGTGGTCGCTGCAGACGACGTTCTACCCCATAGAACTCATGTCGCGCGGCAACGGCGCACCAGCACTGATGAGAGCCAGGGACATCGAGGAAGGCACTGTCGAATACCTCGGGAAAACGCTGGGGCTCATCCAGTGCGGATACCGGGTCAGGATTCTGGTTCGCCCGCCGAATGAGAACGAGGCGAGATTCTTCGGTCTGCCAGACGACGGTCGCGTCCCCGTGGTCTCTTTGATTCGAACCGGCTACGAGGAGACGGCGGAAGGTGTATATCCCTTCCGTGTAACCATTACCGTTCTTCCCGCAGACCGACACCAGTTCGTGATGAATTACGGCAAAGTTCCGGAGGAGCTCGCTGCACCAGCACGTGACCAGTGAGGCTTCGGTGGGGTAACAGACTCAGGGCAGCGAAATGCTTGCCCTGGGCTGGGCCAAGGCGGGCGCCGGTCTCGGCCCGGGGGCTTTAGGCGACTATAGGGTGAGGAGGCATTCATGGCTAAAAGACGCGCACGACCGTCAGCGCAATACCGGTATGAGCACTACGACCCCAAAACCCTACGCACCTGCCTTTGAGGCGCTGGATGCGCAACGCGTCCTGCGCCGGGTGTAGTGGTGCTTGTGATGATCGTCCGGTGTTCAGCACGCCGTCGGTGCCGCCGCCCGCAGCGGCGCCGGCGGCGTAGCCATCTGCGACTCCGGGCACGGGCTTCCGTCGTCCTGGCCTGACAGGAAGTGTCATCCCGTCCTGTATTCCCGCCTCAGCGAACTGAATATAAGATTATAAATCACTTTTTCTTGTAACGGTGCCGGGGGCGCACTGCGCCGCAACTAGGTCCCGTGCGGGATGCCAGGTAGCGGGTGGACCGCTGAAGAGCCGAGAGTTGGAGGTGCCGTGGCTAAGCACCACTCCGGTCCGGCCGCCCAGTACCGCTCCGCAGTGCGACGATTCCGGTGGACCACGTTCGATGTAAACAGCCTCCTTCCGGCGGGCTGGCAGCGGGAAATCATCGCGGCGGCCATCGAGGCCGATTTCAGGCAGTTCCCGCGGACGCCTATCCTGTCGCGGGAGGCGGCGGACGTGGCGCATATTAACCGCGGCCGGGTCCACGCCGATCAGGTGCGGCTGCAGTTGCCCTGGCTTTATGAGTCCTACCACGGCATATTTCTCGAACTGGCACGTGAAGCGTGTACCGAGGCCGTCGTCGTGGCGCGCGACCACCGTTACGGCGTTGTCCTCAACGTGCAGCGCGGGACTGCGATGCGGTTCGAGAATCATGTCGACTCTAACCCGCTCACGGGCGTACTCTTCTGCACCGACCATGCCATGGGTGGCGAGCTCGTCTTCGGGAACGATCCCGCGGCGGCGGACATCGCCGCGGTGGAGTTGGACTGCTCTATCATCAGGCCGCACGCAGGGCACCTGATCATCTTCGACGCCCGGGAGCGTTCGCACTACGCGAGACCGCTAGCCGCGGAGTCGGACATCAGGGTTGTCGCCGTCATGAACTTCTACACAGAGTCCTGGCCTGAGTCGACCCGGCCCAGGGAGCTGAACAGGCACCTCTACGGCGACGTGTAGGACGCTTGGCGAGCGACCGCGATCGTGCCGCTGCCAAGTACGGTGTCGCCGCTATAGAGAACCGCCGCCTGGCCGACCGCCACGGCGCTGGCCGGGCTACGCAGGTTGATCTGCAGCGTTTCGCCATCTTGCCGCGCGCTGCACGGGTGCACCTCGCCATGTGCCCGCAGCTGGACTTCGCACTGGATCGGCTCGCGCGGCGGCGGGCAGCCGGTCCAGACCGGGCGCTGCGCGGTGATCTCGCGCACCTGCAGGCCGCTGGCCGGGCCGACCGTGACCGTGCGGGCCACCGGTTCGATGCTGAGCACGTACCGCGGCGCGCCGTCGGCGGCGGGGCGGTCCACGCGCAGCCCCTTGCGCTGCCCGACGGTGAACCCGTAGGTGCCCTCGTGCTCGCCGAGCACGGT
>NZ_JASIAL010000391.1:0-27764 GCF_030042015.1 Trebonia sp.
GGTACGGGCCGGCGTGGCCGTGCCGGTGGTAGCCCGGTGGCGGTGGGGCCTGCGGCGGCTGTGGCGGCCAAGGCGCCCATGGCGCCCGTGGCGGCTGTGGCGGCCAAGGCGCCCGTGGCGCCCGTGGCGGCTGCGGCGGGCGGGGCGAGCGGTAGTGCCGATGGGGCGGGCGGTCGTCGAAGTCGCCGGCCAGGCCCTCGGCCTCGTCGGCGGCTTCCTCCGCCCGGTCGGCGGCCTCTTCCGCCTCGTCGGCCAGTTGCTCGGCCCGCTCGGCCCGGTGGCGGGCCTCCCCGGCGGCGGCACGGACCTCGTCGGCCCGGCGCTGGGCCTGGGCGATGTCCTCCTCGCCGGCCCATTCCATGGTCAGCTCGGCCGCTTCCTGCGTCAGCCCGGCGGCTTCCTCCGCCGCTGCGGCCGCCTCGTCCGCGCGTTCGGCCCGCATCCGGGCTTGCCCGGCTAGGTCGCGCGCGTCCTCCGCAGACTGGCGTGCCCGTTCGGCGTGCACCTGGGCGCGGAACTCCTCGACGCTGATGCCCGCCTCCGCGGCCATCCGGGCGTACCAGTCGTCGTCGCGCGGCGTGCCGCCTGAACCCTCGGGGCCCTGGTCGTCGTCCTGCACCGCGCGCCTGGCGACGCTGTACGGCTCGCCGGTCTCGGCCATGCGCTGGCGTATCGCGTTCTTCCGCGCCTTGTCCTGAGTCATGATCGTTTCTTTCCTGGCGAGTCCGCCCGCGTCTGCCCGCCATGGGTGACTAGCACATGACCAGGTAGGGCACCCGAGTCGTAGACCCTTGTCCTCTTCGCCGCCGACGGCGCGGGCCGATCGCTGGCTCGGAAGCGGGCAGGTGGTGCGCTGCCACTGCGAGTAGGCTACCTCGCGATATAACGCGTCGCAACCGGGTAGCGGGCGGGCAGGCTAACCCGCTGGTCCTGGCGGCGCCGACGGGACGGCGCGGGGCAGGCCGAACCGCGGCAGCGCGCTGTTGTCGACGAACCGGTCGATCGCGGCGATGCGGTCGCCGGCCACGGTGAGCACCACGAGGCCGCACGCGCGGTCGATCCCGGCGCACGGGTCGCGCAGGTAGCAGCCGAACGCGGGCTGGCCGTTCGCCCGGGTGACCAGCAGCCGGTAACGGGTGGTGCCGCCAGGAAACGCGACGGCCGCCAGGAAGTGCCTGGCGGCCCTCTTGCCCTGGTACTCCACCGGAAGCGGCCGCAGCCGCAGCCGCGCGTCGTCGGTGAGCAGCGCGGCGATGCCGGGGACGTCACCGCGGTCGAACGCGCCCGCGAACCGGGCGGCCACCGCGTCCTCGTCCGGCGCGGGCGCCGGGCGAGGCAGCGCCCCGGCGATCCCCGCCCGGGCGCGGGCGAGCAGGCAAGCGGCCTCGTCCGGGTCGCGGCCCAGGATCTCGGCCACCTCGGCGGCGCAGAAGCCGAGCACGTCGCTGAGCACGAGTGCGGCCCGCTCCTGCGGAGGCAGCCGCTGCAGCGCCGCGATGAACGCCAGTGACATCGACGGCGCGGGCGGCCCGGTGAACGGGCCGGGGTAAGGCTCCAGCCAGGCCCAGGAGCCATCGCCGCCTGGCGCGCGGGCGCGGCGCATTCGCGGCAGCCCACGCGGGCGGAGCCTGGGCCGACCGCGATGCGCCCGGCGCCACCAGTGCGGGTCACGCACGCCGCTCACCCGACCTTCCCGCAGGTATGGACGCCGTCCGCGGGCGAAAATCACCGCGCTAGCCCGCGATCGGGTGCGGCCCGCGGCGACTTCGGCTTGGGCGCCTCAGCCGGCGAACCGCTTGGCGAGCCCTGACTTGGCAAGCGCGTCGGCCGCGTACCGGTAGCTGGTCTCGATCAGCGCGATCCCGCCCTTGAAATCCAGGACGCGGATGCTGGCCGTCGGCGGGCGCAGCAGCAGGTCGACCCGGTCGCCGTCAAGCGCGGCACGCCGATGCCGCACCTGCGACAGCCCGGTCGAGCGGCTCAGGATGTCGGCGATGCGCGGCACAGGCTCCTGCGCGGCGAAGCGGTTAAGGCGGCGCCCGAGCACGCGCCAGCCGGACAGCCCGGGCCCGAACGGCGCCACGGTCAGCGGCTCCACCTCGGGGGACACGTCGACCGCGACGATCGTGCCCGTGCCGACGCGGCCGCGCATGACGTCCACGGGCACGTTGTCCAGCGCGGCACCGTCGATGAGCAGGTCCCCGCCCGAGTAGACCGGCGGGAAGATGCCGGGCAGCGCCAGGCTGGCGCGCACGGCGGGCCATAGCGGCCCCCGTTCGTGGATGACCTCCTCGGCCCGGGTCAGGCTGGCTGAGACGCAGAAGAAACGCCGCGGCAGGTCCTCGATCGGCACGGTGCCGAGTTGCTCGGCCAGCACGCGGTCCAGGTGACGGCCCGCCGACAGGGCGACAAGCGGCAGCGTCGGCGTGATCAGCCGGCGGCCGGAACGGGCGATGGACTTAACGCGCCGCACCCGCTCCGCGTCCGCAACGCCCAGGGCACACCCCGCGGCCATGATCGCGCCGATGCTGGTGCCGCCGACCACGTCGATGGGCACACCGGCCTCCTCCAGCGCCCGGATCACGCCGACGTGGGCGAGCCCGCGGGCGCCGCCGCCGCCGAGCACGAGCCCGCAGCCCGTGCCGGTGACCATCCGCGCCAGCCGCGCGACATCCGCCGGGCGGTCAGCGCGCAGGTGGTGGTAGTCGGCCACCGGCCGGCCGCGCAGCCACCTGGCGGTCGCCGACGGCTCGCCCGCGTGCAGCAGGGCGAGTTCACAGCGCAGCGCGTCCGTCGCGAGCGCGCGCGCTTCCACGGGGCCGATCGAGGGGTCGTCCCTGGCCGCGGCGGCGAGCAGCACGACGTCGGACTGGCTGAGGCAGAGCCGGCTCCACGCCGAGTCGTCCGCGTCCGGCTGGTAGATCACCGTGTCGTGGGCGCGCTCGATCGCGTGCAGCCAGCTGGTCAGCTCGGCCCGGCCGGGGTCGGCCGGGCCGCGCTGCGCCGCGCCCTGGCCCAGGTGCTGCTCGACGACGCCGGCGGCGACCCGGAAGACGGAGCCGGCGCGCGCCAGCTGCGCTTCCAGCCGCTCGGCGATCAGCGCGGCCGGGCGGGTGTTCGTGCCGGCGCAGGCCACGGCGATGGTCTGGGCGCCCGGGGGCGGCGCCTCCGGGCGGTCCACGGTCAGCATCCTGTCGACGGTGAGCACCCGGTCGGCCAGCAACCGGATCATCCCGGCCACAAGCACCGGGCTGCGTTCCACCAGGGACCTGAACGAGGACACCCGCAGCAGCAGCAGGTCGCTGTCCCTGACCGCGTGCACGGTGGCCGCCCGCGGCCGGTCGGTGAGCAGCGCGATCTCCCCCACGATCGCGCCGCGGCCCAGGTCGTACAGCATGCGCTCGGCGCCCTCGGCGGCCACCGTGACGCGGAGCCTGCCGCTGACCACGAGGAAAAGGCCCGCGCCCGCGTCACCTTGCCTGAAGATCACCTCCCCGGCGGCCACGTGCACCGGTTCAAGCTGCCCGGCAAGCTCGAGCCTGGTGGTCTCATCCAGCGAAGCGAACAAGGGGATGCCGACCAGGAAGGCGTTCAGTTCCGGCAGGTCTTGCTGACCGCTCACGTATGACAGCATGCCAGCAGCGACGGCGGCGGTCGACCTGCCACCCGGCTCCGCGAGCGCGCGCTGGCGGCGCGGCGGCGAGTCCGGCTGGAAGCAGACCCCGCAGCCCGGTTCTGTGAAGAAGTAGCGGGGTGCGCGGGGTCGGGCTCCAGCTTGCGCGGATCGAGACCACGAAGACGCGCACGTAGCTGCTGTCGCTTGTGTCCGTCACGCCCCAGACGTCGGCGAGCAGCTGCCTGTGGGTTATCAGGCACCCCGGGTTGCGCGCGAGCAGTTGCACGATCTGCCACTCGGTGCGGGTCAGCCGCACCGGCCGGCCGTCGCGGGTGATTCGCTGCGCGGCCAGGTCGATGGTGAAGTGGACTCGATGCGGGAGGGGTCAGGGGCCGCGGACAGCCGCCGTCCGCGCCTGGCTTTCCGGCCGGCCCGCCCGCTGTCGCCCGTTATCCGGAACGGACCGCGGTGGCTGCCCCGGCCCCGGCTTCCAGCGCACGCTGAGCTGCTGCTCCCCGGTGATCTGCCCGACCGCGTCGCGGGTTCCTGCCAGGTGCTGGACGTTCAGCGTCGCGTACGTCTTTCCCGCACCACCGCCGACGCTGCGACTTTCCCTCGCGCGGCCCTGCGCGGGTAGTGCCCGAAGTCCCCGCCGGACCAGGACCTCGGCCGGCGCCGCTGTTAAGCGCGGCGCACGTGGGTACGTCCTTAGTGATCACCGTTGGGGGGACGGATGACGACATCGCGTGAGGCTGGCCGGCCGTCGTGAACCTTATCGTGGGGCTTGATGACCTGGTCGTCGTGGCGGTGGTGGCCGCGCTCACGCCGCTCCTGGTCGCCGCGCTCCCCGGTCCGCGCGTTCCGCAGGTCGTCATCTTCCTGCTCGGCGGCGTGCTGATCGGCCCGCACGTGCTCGGGCTGGCCGAGTCGGGCAGCATCGAGCTGCTGGCCAACATAGGGCTGGGTTTCCTGTTCCTGCTCGCCGGTTACGAGCTGGAACCCCACCTGCTGCGCGAGCGGGCCGGCCGGCTGGCGATCCTCGGCTGGGTGATCTCGGCCGCGATCGCCGTGGGCGTGGCGGGGGGACTGACCGCGGCCGGCTACATCAAGGACTACGTCCCTGTCGGGCTCGCGCTGACCACCACGGCGCTGGGCACGCTGCTGCCGATCCTGCGGGACAACGGGATGCTCGCCGGCCAGTTCGGCCGGTACGTCTACGCCGCCGGCGCCGTCGGGGAACTGTTCCCCATCTTGATCATCGCGGTCTTCCTCACCAAGCGCGGCCATTTCATCGCGCTCGCCTCCGTGGCCGTGGTCGGGGTGCTTGCCCTCGCCCTGTCGGTGGTCCCGTGGCTGGCCAGGAACCCCGCGGTGCAGCGGATCATCCGCGAGGGCCAGGACGCGACCGGGCAGATCACGCTGCGCTGGGCGATGGTCTTGCTGTTCCTGCTGCTCGCCGTGGCAAGCCGGTTCGGCCTTGACGTCGTGCTCGGCGCCATGCTGGCCGGGATGGTGCTGCGGTCCTGGACCCGCCGGCTCAAGATCGACACCACCGGCCTTGAGCACAAGTTCGACGCGGTCGGGTACGGGATCTTCATCCCGATCTTCTTCGTCTACTCCGGCATGAGCATCGACCTGAGGGCGATCGCCCAGGACCCGCTCCGGCTGGTGGCGCTCTTCCTGCTGCTGCTTATCGTCCGCGGCCTGCCGTCGCTGCTCGTGTACCGGCGCGACCTCCCGGCCAGGCAGCGGGTGGAGATGACGTTCATCACGGCAACCTCACTGCCGCTGCTGATCGCGCTGGCCGACATCGGCGAGCAGGACGGGATCATGCTCCCGGCCACGTCCGCCGCGCTGATCGGCGCCGGCGTGCTGTCGGTCCTGTTCTATCCGCTGATCGCCGTCGCGCTGCACAGGGGGGCGACGCTCACGCCCGCGGACGTCGGGATCCCGGCGGTCGCGCCGGCCACCGCCGGCGAGGCGCCGGCTCCCCTGGACGGCGCCGGGCCCGGCTTGCCGCCGGCCAGAGCAGGCGGGGCCGCGGGAGCCGGCCCGGATCGTTCGGATGAATGATTGTCAGCCGGCGGTGGGGCGGCGGTAGGGACGGGACATCGGCCAGTGCGGGTCGTCAAGGACGGTCTCGGCGTCGAACTGGCCCAGCGTCTGGATCAGCTTGGCCACCAGGCCGGTCCACCCAGTCTGGTGCGAGGCGCCGAGACCGGCCCCGTTGTCGCCATGGAAATACTCGTAGAAGAGAACGAGGTCACGCCAGTGCGGATCCTCCTGGAACAGCGGCGTCCCGCCATAGACCGGGCGGCGCCCGTCGCGGTCCCGCAGGAATGTCGTGACGAGCCGACGGGACAGCTCCTGGGACACCTCGAACAGGTTCATGATGTTCCCCGAGCCGGTCGGGCACTCGATCTTGAAGTTGTCGCCGTAGTACCTGTAGTGGGTGATCAGCGCCCGGATCAGCAGCAGGTTGATCGGGAACCAGACCGGACCGCGCCAGTTGGAGTTGCCGCCGAACATTCCGGTGGTTGACTCCGCGGGCTCGTACTGCACCCGGTACTCGGTGCCGTGGACATTGAACACGTACGGGTGCTCAAGGTGCCAGCGCGAGATCGACCGGATCCCGTGCGGGCCGAGGAAGCGGTCCTCGTCCAGCATGCGCGCCAGTATCCGCCGCAGCTTGTCCTCGTTCACCAGGGACAGCAGGCGCCGGCCGTGCGCGCCTGGCACGAACGGGTCGGCGATGTTGGCCAGCAGGTCCTTGTTGCGCCCGAGGAAGACAGCCACCTGCTCGGCGATCTGCGGGTAGCGCCCGATCAGCTCCGCCTCGACGACGGTCGTGGCGCAGATGGGGAGCAGGCCGACCAGGGAGCGCACCCTGATCCTGGTGCCGGTGCCGTCGGGCAGGCGAAGCACGTCGTAGAAGAAGCCGTCTTCCTCGTCCCACATCTCGTCGGAGCGCTGGCCGCCGATGGGGTCCATGGCCGCCGCGATCCAGAAGAAGCGCTCGACGAACTTGAGCACGAACCCCTCGTAGGTCTCGTCGTACTCCAGCAGGTCCAGCGCGAGCTCGAGCATGTTCTGGCTGAACAGGGCCATCCAGGCGGTGCCGTCCGCCTGCTCGAGCCGCCCGCCGGTGGGCAGCTCGGCGCTGCGGTCGAACACCCCGATGTTGTCGAGCCCGAGGAACCCGCCCTCGTACACGTTGTGCCCGGTGAGATCCTTGCGGTTCACCCACCAGGTGAAATTCAGCAGCAGCCGCGCGAAGCTCTTGCGCAGGAACGGCAGGTCCACATCGCCGAGGTTGGCCTTCAGGTTCTGCAGGAACAGGGTCGCGAAGGCGTGCACCGGCGGGTTCACGTCGCCGAAATTCCACTCATACGCCGGCATCTGGCCGGTCGGGTGCAGGTACTCCTGGGAGAGCATCAGGTCGATCTGGTTCTCCGCGAAGTCCGGGTCGACCATGGCCAGCGGAATGCAATGGAACGCCAGGTCCCAGGCCGCGTACCACGGGTACTCCCACTTGTCGGGCATGGACACCACGTCGTGGTTGAACATGTGGAACCACGACTCGTTGCGGGTACCCCGCCACAGCGGCGTCCGCAGCGGGTGGAAGCGCCGCTCGCGCAGCCACTTGTCGACGTCGAAGTAATAGCACTGCTTGGACCACAGCATCCCCGCCAGCGCCTGCCGCATGACCGCCTTCGCGTCATCGGTCAGGTGCGACGGCGTGATCGCGCCGTAGAAGTCGTCTGCCTCCGCGCGCCGTCGCGCGATCAGTTCGCCCGCGCCGGCGAACGGATCGGTCAGCCGCTGCGGTGCTTGCCTGGTCAGCCGGACCAGCACGGCGGCCTGCCCGCCGCCGGGCACGCGGAGCCTGACGTGGGCGGCCGCCTTGGTCCCCGACCCGCCGGGATTGACGGTGTCCGCGCCGTGGATGACGTGGTCGCCGATGCCGTCCTTGGGGAACCGCGGGCCTGCCTCGGTGCCGAATACCCGGGCCGCGTTCGTTTCGTTCTCGCAGAACAGCAGCTCGGCCGCCGGCTCGGCGTACAGGTGGAAGACGCCGAGCTTGCGGTGGTCGGCGCGGACCGCCGGATACGCCGACTCGACGCGCTCGAGCCGGGGCTTGGGCTCGCCGTCGGGCCACGACCAGTTGTTGCGGAACCACAGCGTGGGCAGCACGTGGAGCGTGGCGTCGTCGGCGCCGCGGTTGTACACGGTGACGCGGCAGACGATGTCTTCCGGCTCCGCCTTCGCGTACTCCACCTCGACGTCGAAATACTTCCCCGCATTGAAGATGCCCGTGTCGGCCAGCTCGTACTCGAATTCATGCCGCGACCGGGATCTGTTGCCCGCCACCAGGTCGTTGTAGGGGAACTCACCCTGCGGGTACTTGTACAGGTAGCGCTGGTAGCTGTGGGTCGGAACGTTGTCGACGTAGAAGTAATACTCCTTGACGTCCTCGCCGTGGTTGCCCTCGGCGTTGGTCAGGCCGAACAGCCGCTCCTTCAGGATCGGGTCCCGCTCATTCCACAGCGCCAGGGCCAGGCAGAGCCGCTGCTTGTCGTCGCTGATCCCGGCGATGCCGTCCTCGCCCCACCGGTAGGCGCGCGAGCGCGCCTGATCGTGACTGAAGTACGACCAGGCATCGCCGCTTTCGCTGTAGTCCTCGCGGACCGTGCCCCACTGGCGTTCGCTCAGGTAGGGCCCCCAGGCTCGCCACGCGACGCCCTCCCGTGCTTCAGCCAGCCGGCGTTCCTCGGCGGTCAGCGACGCCAAATCGGGCGTAGCGGGCTGGCCATGTCCACCCCCATTAGACACACGTTAGTCTTTCCCACTAAGCCACGGCCGTAACGGGGAATGAGGACTCACATGAGCTTCGACACGCCTAACGGAACCCGCGGCGCCCGGCAGCCCGGCGCGGGGCGCATGATCCGGTGGGGGAACAAGATGGCCATGAGCCGGATTCGGCGCAAGGGTGGCAGGTTCATGGAAATGAACGCGCTGGCGCTGACCACGGTCGGGCGCAACAGCGGCGCCGAACGCACCACCCCGGTCGCCTGGTTTCCCGGTACGGACGGCAGCTGGCTGATCGTCGCGTCAGCGGGCGGGGCGGCGCGGAACCCGGCGTGGTATTACAACATCGCCGCGCGGCCCGACACGGTCCGGATCGAGGTGACCGGCCGCACGGTGCCCGTGACCGCCGGGCAGCTGCACGGGGCGGAGCGGGACGAGGCATGGCGGCAGATCACGGCCGCCTCGCCCCGTTTCGCGAAATACCAGGAGAAGACGGACCGGCAGCTCCCGGTCATCCGCCTGGTGCCGCGATCCGGCTGACCGCGACGCCGCACAAGGAGACGCCGCACAAGGACCAGCGCAAGGCCGGGTTCAGCCTGGTTCAGCTGCGGGCTGTCGGCTCGTTCCTGCTTCTTCTTTCACAGGATGCCATCGGACCACGGGGCGTTCATTTTATATCTTTACGGTCTGCTTTATGGAAACTCCGTATGGCGAGATCCCCGAGAAATTCGTCAAAGACATGTCGCTGCAGGAGATGCACGACTACCTCGCGGCACGCGGCCGTTACCGCCGCCGGGCCGTCCTCAAGGGCGCGGGTGTCCTCGGCCTGGCGGCCGCCGCCGCCGGGCCGGCCTTCTGGCGCCAGCCATCCGCCTACGCCTCGACCGCGGCCGCGCCGCAGTGGATCGGCTACGGCGACGACCCCGCCAGGGACATCTACGTCTCCTGGTCGGCCGGCACCTACAACGGCCCCATCCCCTCGGTTCCCGCTCCGCAGGTCCGCTACGGCCCGGACCGGGGCTACGGCAGGACCGTGCGCGCCTTCGCCTCAGGAACGGTTCCGGTGCCGGCGATCAGCGGGGAGCCGGCCGAGAACACCGTGTACAGCAACGCCCTGCTGGCCGGGCTGTTGCCGAACACCACCTACCACTACTCGGTGAGCAACGACGGGAAGACCTGGAGCGACGACGTCGCCTTCACGACCGCCGCCGAGGGCCGCTCCGACTTCCGCTTCACCATCGTCGGTGACGAGGCGACCAGCGACAGCACCTCGCTTCCCGTCGCCCAGGTCATCGCCGCGCTGCAGCCCCGGTTCAACGTCGTGGTCGGGGACCTGAGCTACGCCGGCGGCGGGTCCGGCTACTACTCCAACGGGGTGCCGACCAACGTCAGCGCGTTCAGCCCCGGCGCCTGGGACGCGTACCTGGGGATCGTCGGCCCGGCCGCCGCGCAGTCGATCCCGTGGCAGGTTGGCGTCGGCAACCACGAGATGGAGCCGCTGGCCGACTTCGGCTACATCGGGTTCACCACGAGGTTCCCGCAGGCGTACGCCCCGCAAGCGGTCACCGGTTCCCCGGTGCTCAAGGCCTTCACCTATGGGAACGTCGCGATCATCCAGCTGGACGGCAACGACCTGTCGGCTGAGCTGTCCGACAACAACGGCTACACCGACGGTCGCCAGACGAGGTGGCTCACCGAGCAGCTGGCCGCGTACCGCTCGCCCGGCTCGGGGATCGACTTCATCATCGTCGGCTTCCACAACTGCGTGTTCTCGTCCAACACCACGCACGGCTCGGACGGCGGCATCCGCCTGGTCTGGGAGCCCATCTTCGACCGGTACCAGGTCGACCTCGTGGTCAGCGGCCACGTGCACGCCTACGAGCGCAGCTACCCGCTGATCGGCGGCGAGGTCACCAAGGCCGTGCCCTCGGGCGGCACCGTCAACCCCGAGACCGACGGCACCACGTACATCTGCGCGGGCGGCGGCGGCCAGGACCTCTACACCGGGTGGTACGGCGTCACCGGCGGCGGCGACCCGGCGACCACGTCGGGACCACCGCTGCTCTGGGAGTGGACGGGCACCAACACGGCGGATGGCGGCACCGGCACCTCCGAGGACATCCCGGACACCGTGACCGACTACTCCGCCTACCGCCACGCCAACTGGAGCTTCATCGTCCTTGACGTCAAGGCACCGGGGTTCGTCGGCGACGAGACCAGCATCCTGGTCCGGGCCATCGATCCGACGCAGAACAGCAGCGGGATCACCAGCACCGCCAGCCCGGCGGTCATCGACGCGGTCACGCTCGTGCGCCGCAGCCGCTTTTAGCAGCTCAGCGGCATGGCGATGGGGGCGGGCAGCGGCCCCCATCGCTGTGCACGTGGTGGCGTGGCCCCGCGATAGTGGCTCCCGCGATAGGACTGGCCTGGGCTGCCGACCTGTACGCCGAGCTCAGCGCGGTCCACAGGTGCTGGCTGACAAGCGTGCGGCCTCGGCTGCCTTCGGTCTGCCGAGGCTCGCGGTCCTGAACAGCGGGCACCGGTTCAGGTTGTTGTTCGTGACCCCGGCCTTGTCCGCATCGGCGACCAGCACGTACCCGCGTACTCCTGATGTCGCCCAAATCGCGTGCATCCAGACCGTGCCGACGGCACCCGCCCCGGCGAGCGCGATGCCGGCCATGCCCAGACGGGGGAACTACCGAGATCACCAAGCCTGCCAGCGGCCCTGTCCCGGGTCTCACAATCCACATCAAGGACGTACCGGCAAGCAGGACGCGCGATGTATTGAAGGTGGCCGTCCTTCCATGAGTGCGGCGAGCGCGGATGTGACCGTGGAACTCAGCATCCGCGCGGACGGCGGTCTCGCTGGCATCCCTCGGGCCGGTTCGCTCACGCTATGGCATCCATGATCAACCCCGCCGCTTGTTCGGGGTTGATCATGAGGAGCTCGTGCGAAATGGTCGTAGTGCGGTCGGCAGGGGCATGCCGCTGAACCGAACGGACGAACCGTGACCACGCTGCTTCGGCTGTAAGCAGTCGACCTCCGCCAACGAACTCAAAGTGGTTGCGGCGCATCGAATCGGCCACCTCGTGCTGGTCACGGATGATGTGGATGTACCTGACCGCATCACCCCACAACCGTTCGATCGCGGGGATGCGGAAGGAGTTAAACGGCGATTTCGCCAGCAGCTGTGCCCGCTGGAAGTGGGCAAGGTGAGCGTGCGTCGCGGCCTGAAGGATGCCCAGGTCGCCGATGCTCACGTCCGCGCCGATTTCGTAGCGGTGGCCGTGGAGATGCCGGTAAGCGGGCATAGCCCGGTGCCAGATGTCTTCTGCTTCGCCGGGCATGACAAGGCCGGGGATGATCCGGGTGCGCTTGTTGTCCACCTTGAGGACCGCGGCGCCAACAGCGGTGAACAGCTGCCGTCCGGGCTGGTGAAGGTTACGTACCGGCCAAGCCCAGCAGGAATCGGTAGTGAGGTAGGCGAACTTGCCGGTAGCGGCGAGAAGGTTGAACAGGTGACTGGTGCCTGACCGGGGCGCGCCGACAATGATGACCACTGCGCTGGGCGGGGTGACCAAGGGGACCTGCTGCCACATGTAGGCGCCGCGCTCGGCCAGCGCCGTTGTTATGTCGATGTCCTCGGCTGTCGCGAGGGCGCTTTCGAAGACGGGCGGGCTGCCTTCTCGGCGGATCTGCTCCAGGCAAGCGCGGACAGCGCTAATGGTTGCGGACTGCGGCTGCCGACCTGCCAGCAAGTGTTCCTCAAGTGCTTCGGCGAGCACGTACCAGCGGAGATCATCACTGAACCGGTACAGGCGGGTCCGGAGCAGGGTTAGATCGCGGCCGACCCGATCCGGAGCCTGCAGCTGGTCGAGTATGCGTGCAGCGGCCGGGTTCACGGCTGCTTCTCTCGCAGCTGGCGGAGCGTCGCAGCCCCGGATGTGGTCAGCGCCCGGTCGCCAGTCTGACGCCCCCGCACCAGCGCCGCGAGCGCATCGAGCGCGCCGAGGTGCCAGACCAGTTCGTCTTCGGCATCGGTGAGGCGGCGCCCGTATCCGTTGAAGAAAGCGTCTTGCAGGTCTGGCCGGGATGGCCAGACCCGGAATCGCAGGCGCACGAGGTCGCGGGCGGGCAGGTTGGTGCGCGCGTGCTCGAAGTCGACAAGCGAGAGGTTTCCTGACTCGTCAAGCAGCCAGTTGCGCGGCTGGAAGTCGAGATGACATGGCACCCCGTACGCGACGCCGATCCTCCTCAGCGCGGTGAGGTGGCTATCGACGACCAGGGCGTCCTCGGCGGGCAGCAGCGTCTTCGCCTGGCTCGTCCAATAGTGGATGCGGTCGTCGAGCCAGCAATGAAGCCACGGAAGCTCGCGTGCAGGTTCGGTGTCGTGGAAGCGGCGTAGCAGGGCGCCGGCCTGGTGGTGTATGGCAGCCTTTGGGACGCCTGAGCATGGCTGCCCTGGCAGCATGGTGATGACGATGGTCATGGTCGCGCTGTCTGCAGCAATCAGCCTCGGCGCCGAGGGAGCGAGGGCGGCCGTCCAGTACCGGTACGCGTGGACTTCCCGGTCGTGTTTTGATCGGCTGCCGTGCTGCTTGACGACGAACTCCTGACCGCGGGCATCGCGGACCCGTACGACTGCATCCCCTAGGACCGCGGTAACCTCGCAGGACCCCAGGACGCGCTTGGCAACCTCAAGAAAGACCGTAGATCTAGTCACGGTGCGCTGGCCAGGTGCCCGGTGTCGTTCAGGGCGGCGAGTATCCATACTTCCTGGCCGAACCGGTTGCGCTGCATGTTCCAGCAGGTGATCGACGCATGAGCGGATTCGAAGCCGACCCGCGTCGAGGAGCCAGAAGAGAGGCCGAGCAGCAAGGTGGCGGCGGCGTCCACGGTCTCGCCGTGTCCGGCGATCAGGATCCGCTGCCCTTCGTGCCGTCGTATCAATCGGGAGAGAGTTGCCCCCGCGCGGGCGAGGTAATGGTTCCAGGTCTCCGATCCGGGGGCGTATGGCCGGTCGGGATCAGACTGTGCGGGTCCGCCGAACGCGGCCTTGATCTCATCCCATGGACGCCCGTCGGCCTCGCCGTGGTCTGGGCCGCTCAGTCCCGGCTCGATGTGCAATCGGAGTCCGAGCGTCTGGGACAGGATCTGCGCTGATTCCTGGACCCGTCGTCGGGGTGCCGCGTACAGTACGTCGGCCGGAGCTTCGGCGCACAGCCGTTCGGCCAGCAGCCGGACCTGTGTGCGCCCGCGTTCGGTTAGGCCAGTGCAGGTCTTCTCTCCCCCAGCCACGCCGGCGACGTTGCAGTGCGCCTCGCCGTGGCGGGTGAGCAGCAGGCTGGTGATCACGGCCATGTCCGCGCTCCCGTCTCGCCATCGGCGGGTCCCACCTCGTGCCAGCGGCGGGAGTAACGGCCGTCCGCCGCGTACCGGCTGGTGAGGATGTGATGGATCTCCGCCCAGTTCATCAGCTCAGCCCAGGTGACGCCAGGAAGTGCCGCACATTGCCTTGCGGCAGCGGTGTTATAGGCGCTGAGCGCGGCGGCGATCTGTCCGCGTGGCAGAGCGCCGTAGGTCATGGCGAGGGTGACGATGAGCTTAGCCAGGTCGTAGCCAAACGGGGCGAGGGTCAGATCGTCGAAGTCGATGGTGACCGGAAGCCCGCCCGGAGTGATCAGGAAGTTACGCGGATTGGAATCCTTGTAGAACGCTGCCGGGCCGTCTGCCTCGGTCAGCAGCCGCTGTGCGCGAGCGACGCTCATGAGCCCGGAGCCGGACACGTTACCGGCACGGAGTTCGCGTGCCACGGCATCGACGCGCCTATCGGGGAAGGATGGCAGCATGTGGTTGAGTCCCGCACAGTAAGGCTGGTTCAGGCGGGCCTGATGCAGGTCTGTTACGTAGGCACTGCCGTGCGCGTCGCCGAGGTGGGCGGCAAGCATGACGAGGTCTTCTGGGCGAGCATAGCGTCCGTCAATGCGCTCGAACCACAGAACTGGTCCGCTCGCGGCTGTCAGTTCCGGGAGGCGCAGCCGACTCTCTAGCCCTGCCAGCCAGCGGTAATTGGCTTCGGCCGCCTGCCTGGCGGCCGAAGACGTGTAGTGCTTCACGAACGGCCTGCTCATGGCGGCGCCTCCGACGGCCGGAGAGCGACCAGGTAGGTAACGACGGATGTCGCCGTGACCGGCGCATCGGGAACCCGCTGCCGTAGGGCCGCGGCCAGGGCAGCAGGACTCCCGGCCAGAGCAGGCGACAGGTCGTACTTCGGTGAAGTCGCCAGGTACTTGGCGACGTCGGCGAGCGCCGGGAAGGTGAAGCGGTGGGTTTCGTTCCTGACCTGCCGGACGCTGAGGCTCGCTGCGGCAAGCTCGGTGATGTTGCCGCTGTGGGCGGCCTGGTACAGGCTCGGGCGGTGGGTCGCTTCGGGATCGAGGCCGGAGCGGACGACGAGCTGATCGAGTTCGGTGTAGCTGTCTGCCGACTTGACCGCGAAGATCGCCGTCCCGCCGGGGAGCAGGCAGCGGGCGATCTCCGTGATGACCCGGTTGGGCGAGGGCGAGTGGTACAGGCAGAACGCGGCGACGACAAGGCCGCAAACGCCGTCAGGGAAGGGCAGTCTGTGGAAATCCGCCAGGATCGCGCCGACGTGACGGGGACCAGGCAACCGCATCCTGGCGTCAGCCAGCAAGGCGGCCGACAGGTCGACCGCCAGTATGGTTGCGGTGGGGAGCCGGTCGGCCAGCATCCGTGTCGTCGTGCCGCGCCCGCATCCCAGATCCGCAACCAAGATCTCGTTGGTGCCTACTGCCTCGCATGCGAGATCGGCAATGACTTCCCCGGCGTGCCGTCCGCTGACCCGGGCACGGTGCAGGGCTCCGGTGCGCTGGGTGATCCGGCCGACTGAGGCATACAGCGCACCGTGGACCAGCGCCTGATCGGTGAAGGGGTTATCCGCGTTCCTCACCGGCAGCAACCGCCTGGGACGCCGCGGATGCGCTCGCTGTGATGCCTGCCAGGTAGCGCCGGACGGCCCGGCGGTTGCGCAGCACGACCACCTGGGCATGGCCAGCGTGATCGGCGACCAGCTTGCGGACGCGCGGTGCCATCTGCTTGCGGTATCCGACGATGTAGCGGATGAAGTTCCAGGTGATCCGGTCGTACACGCCGATAGCGTCGTGCTGGCCGCCGCCATGCTTCAGCCGCCGCTGGGCGATGCCCCCCAGGCATGTCCAGGCCGGAAGATCCAGGAAGATAACAGTGTCGGCAGCCTCCAACCGGACCGGCAGGCTGGAGGCATAGTTCCCGTCGATGATCCACTGGGGCGCGGTCACCAGATCCCACTGCAAGGCCGCGAATTGCTCCTTGTCCAGCGGTTTCCAGTCCCGACCGTAGTACAAGGTGTCCAGATGCACGGGCGTGATGCCGAGCATGCCGCCGAGCTGGCGGGCCAGGTGGGACTTGCCACTGCCGCCGCAACCAATGATCGAGATCCGGTCCACAACGCACGACCCTAACGGCCAACCGTCGGGGCCGGGCGCAGACACGCGGAACAGCCATCAGTGGTCCTGCGGAACAGCCATCAGTGGTCCTGGAGAATCTCATCAAGGGTGCGGAGTTGCCGCGACAGGCGGAAGGTGTCCAGGCGGGTCAGGCAGTCGGCGATGAGCCTGCGGTGCCGTGCGGTCCCGGCGATGTCCTGCAATCTGGCGATGCAGTCAGCTACCTGCTGCCCGGTCGAGGCGTGCAGCGCCGGAGGTGCGAAGACGGTACTGAACGAGATCATGGCCGGCGTGACCGGCAGGCATCCGGCGAGCACAGCCTCGAAGAGGCGCTGTGTCATCTGCCCGGATCTGGCGTACCGTTCCGGCAGCAGCATTACGGTCGTCAGTGCCGATCCATACAGCTTCCGGACCTCGGGGAAGGAGCACCGTCCAGTGAAGTTAACGTGCGGCCAGGGCGCGGTGCGTGTCCATTTCCCTGCCACCCGGTGGTCGAACTGCATCGCTGCTGGGGCGAAGAAGGTGGTGAAGGCGTCGTCGCGGTCGTACTGGTTGCCGACGTAGACAAGCGGCAGCGGCCTGGGGATCGCCGCCAGAGCCGCCGGGTCGGCGCGGTCCAGTTCCTCATCGTCTACCGGGAACAGGAGGCTGGCCGTGCCGGGGCTGGGCGCTAGCGCCGCCTCGCAGACCGCCACCCCGGGCATCTGCCGCAGCGGCGACCCGGCGGGCAGTTGCAGGTCCTTGTCCCACACGATCGCCGGAACGCGGCGATCGAGGATGTACCAGGAGACGAGCTGGTCCTGGCGGTGCAGGTCGCAGGTGTGACCGGGGCTGCCGCATGCAGTGGTGTTCCGGCCTGGGATCGGCCACCGCCACTCCAGGAACAGCACTTCGATGCCCGGCAGGCCGTCATCCCAACGGTACCGCTCACGCAGGTCATGTCCGGCCTCGTGTAGGTCACGGTCGCGCTGAAGGAACACGATGTCGTGTCCGGCCGCGATAAGTCCGTCGATGAGGGTACGCCGGTGGCTGCGTCCGCCGTCGGGAGTATCGGTGATACCAGGGCCGAGGAAGCCCCAGAAGCTGTACCCAATCCTCATTTGCTCACCCACCAGCCGCCATCGAGCATCAGCCCGTCCAGACCGCTGGAGGCCAGGCAGTCGATCGCCATCTGCGGGGTACCGCAGATCGGCTTGCCCTTGATGTTGAGGGAGGTGTTGATCAGCACTGGAACGCCGGTCAGTTCGGCGAAGTGGTCGAGCACCCGGGCGAGGAACGGGTTCTGTTCCGATGCCAGGGTCTGCACCCGGGCCGTGCCGTTAATGTGGACGACCGCCGGGATCAGCTCCCGCGCCAGTTCGGTGACAGGCACGGCGATCGACATGTACGGGCTGGGCTGGCTGAGCCGGAAGTAGTCGGCTGCCTTCCCGGCCAGGACCACAGGAGCGAACGGGCGGAACGGCTCGCGGAACTTCACGGCGGCGTTCAGCCGCTGGGTAATGCCAGACTGGAGCGGGGAGGCCAGGATGGACCGGTTGCCGAGCGCCCGCGGCCCGGCTTCCAGCCTCCCCTGGAACAGCCCGGCGATCTTCCCCTCAGCCAGCTGGGCCGCCAGGAACCGGGCCGGGTCAGCGACCTGGCGTGCCGACAGACCGGGACGGGGCGCCGCAGGCGGCGTAAATTCGGGGTAGGCGGGGCCGAGGTAACAGGAACGCAGCGGGCCGCCCGGAAGGACACCTGTGGCGCTGCGGTACGCGGCGAGCGCGGCGCCGACAGCGGTGCCGGAGTCACCGGGAGCAGACGGAACGTATACCTCATCGAACTGGCCGCTGGCGAGGATCTTGCCGATTCCGACGCAGTTCATCGCGACGCCCCCGCCGACGCACAGCTGCCGTGTTCCGGCGACGTCCAAGGCGCGGCGGGCCAGGTGCATCATCACCTGCTCGGTGCGCTCTTGCAGCGCTGCCGCAAGGTCGGCATGGACCTGGGTGGCCTCCTCGTCTGGGTGGCGGGGCAGGCAGGTGACGGCGGCAAAGGCTGGGGTCACGCGGGGCCAGCCATGGCGCAGGACCCGCAGCGGAAACAGCGCGGGGTCGAGCGCGAACCCGGTGCGGGTCAGCGGGATCGCGCGGGCGAACAGGGGCCTGAACCGAGCCGGGTCGCCGAGCGCGGCCAGGGCCATCACGGTGCCCTCTTCATCACCGCGCCGCCAGCCCAGATGTGCGGTCACGGCTCCGTAGGCATAGCCGAGAGACGCAGGATCACTGATGGTCTCGATGATCCGGTACCGGACATCACCGTCGGGCCGGATTTCAGCGTGGCTGATGGACGTGGTGCAGGTTTCGCCAAGACTGTCAATGACGAGGATGGCTCCCTCGTCGAAGCCGGACGCCGCGAACGCATACAAGCCGTGAGTGAGGTGGTGTGGAACGCAGCGCACCCGGCCGTTCGGGAAAGTGTCCTTCAATATCTTCATGCGCTGCCGGAACCGGCGGTGGATGACGGCGAAGCTGGCCGCACGCTGCAGCGCACGCGAGCGGGTCTCGGCCCGCATCAGGTAACCCGGGGTTCCGGCGATTCCGGCCAGGTAGCGATGCCCGGCGAAGTTGTACGCCACGACATCGACGTCGCCAGGCGTCAGACGAGCATCCGTGAGCAGCCACTCCACGGCACCGTCGGGATAGTCTCGGGTGTGCTTGATTCCGGACAGCCGTTCTTCCTCGGCCATCCCTATCACGCTTCCGCCAGTGATCAATGCAGCGGCCGAGTCATGAGTGAACGAGCACAATCCGAGGACAGTCGGCCGGTGATCACGGGTGGTCATGGCCGAGTTCCTTAACTGGCTGCCGGTCTAGGTCGAGGTGGTCGTACCATCGGCCGAGCGCCCCAGCCAGCAGCCCGCCGCAGTCGTCGATAATGGCCCGGGCCCCGGTGCGGTCTCCGCATTTGCGCGCGCGGTAGCTGCCGAGCACCCTTGCCAGTTCCGCCCAGCCCGGATGTGCTACCGGGCTGCCGTTGACCACCGCAGCGAGCAGCTCGTCGAATGTCTCCCAAGGCGTGGCCAGCGGCGTCATCGGCGGTCCGGGAACAGCGGCCGACGGAAGCTCCTGCGCGGCTACGCGGTCGCGGTCATACAGGTGCAGGGAATCAGCGCAGAGCCAGTAACTGCCAACCTTCGCGCCAAGCCAGTCGGCGAGCAATTCCTGCATGATCGTCGCGGTAAACATGTCGTAGCAGAACCCGAGCCACAGGTCCTGGCTGCGCATGGTGGTGTGCATATGCAGCAGGCCGTCACGGAGGAAGAACCGGTACCCCAGCGTACAGGGCACATCCTTGTAATCACCGAAGTCGGTTTCTGGGTCGAACAGCTGGATCACCGCACGCCGCGTGCTAGGGTCATCCGTCAGCTGCTGCCGCACCCGGGCAAGCTGGTCAACCGTACCGTGCCAGCGGCGCAGCCTCGGCCCGTATGCACCCATCAGCTTGCCATCATCGGCGTAGTCGGCGAGACGCTCGTTGTACATGTAGACCCATGAGTCATCCGACCCCGACAGAATCCACACTGCTTCGGCGGCAGCGAAGGCCGGATTAATGATCCGGGCCGGAGGGACATCGACAAGCCTTCGGCGTGGGTTGGTCAGTGTCAGGCTCGCGCCGAGTACCTCGACAGTCGGCAGGCCTCTGGGCGCGGCCAGATGCCCTGAAGCCAGCACGGCGCGGCAAGCCTGGGTGAACAACTCGCTTGCCGAGTCCGCGGTCAGCGCCAGAGTCATCGGGCCGCCTCCACCGCGACCGGATGCGTCTTATGCTCTCGGCTGGCCAGCCAATTCCATTGCCGCCGCAGCCCTTCGCCGAGGGCAACCTGCGGCTCGTAACCGAGCAAGGCATGTGCCTTCGACAGGTCGGCGGCGGTCGCATCGACATCACCGGGCTGGGCCACCCTCCGCAGGGCGGGCACCGACGCTCCGGATAGCTCGGCTACGGCATCCATTACTTCGGCAAGCGACGTGCTTTGTCCTGATCCGACGTTGATCACCTCGGCTTGTACGCCGGCGTTCGCCGCAGCGATTGTCGCGCTTATCGCGTCGGAGACGTAAGTGAAGTCGCGGCGCTGGGTCCCTCTGCCGTAAAGGGACACCGTATGGCCGGACATCGCAGCACGCATGACTCGGCTGATCGCCATGTCGGGACGCTGACGTGGGCCGTACACCGTGAAGTAGCGCAGCGCTATCACGCTGGTTACGGCACCCGGCCGGGTCGCGTAGGCGATACACAAGCGTTCCGCGGCTAGTTTGGACACGCCGTACGGCGATGAGGGGGAAGCCAGATCACTCTCCCGTGAGGGCTGGCTATCAGTCTGCCCGTAGACACTGGAGGAAGAGGCGAACACCAGCCGCGGCACCTCAACCACGCCGCAGGCTTCCAGCAGCCGCTGAGTACCGAGGACGTTGCAGGTCAGGTAGTCGGCGAACCTGTCCCCCCAAGATCGGCGCACACCCGGCAGTGCCGCCAGATGGAATACCACCTGGACACCTTCCAGCAGTATCGTCATGTCAGCGTCGGCGATATTCGTTTCCACGAACTGGAAGCTGCCGTCTCCCATCAGCCCGGCTAGGTTCTCCGCCGCCACCGGATCGCTGGCTGGGGATCGTCCATCAACTCCGGTCACCAGCCATCCACGCTTCAGCAGTTCAGTCGCCAAGTGTGAGCCGATAAACCCGGCCACGCCAGTCACTAATGCGTGTTCCACGCCGACCACTCCGTCGAGCCTAGAATGTAGATGTGACGTAATTCCGCAGAGCCTGGCTCTGAATCTGTTCTACCTGATGCCCTCCTTCGCGGCGGGGATAACGCGCCCGGGTCTTTGCTAAGCCGGTATCCTGGTCTACCCGCCGGAGACCGACGGGGAACCGTGGCGGGCGGTGTTCATCGAGAACTGGCAGCGGAGGTCCCGGCCCGACGACCGAGGCGAAGCTGGCCACCAAGCTGGAGAAGCTCAAAGAGCGGTCTCTTCCTGCGTTGTCGCAGGTGAGAAGGCTGGAAACCGTGTAGGGACCGGGCTCCCGCGATAGGACTCGAACCTATAACCTGCCGGTTAACAGCCGGACGCTCTGCCAATTGAGCTACGCGGGACCGTCAGCACGGCGGGCCCAGCGAGCCCGGCTGGTGCTGCCGACAAGCGTAGCGCACCCCAACGGGTGCCCGCGGCACGCCTGCTCTACGCTGGAAGCGGCAACGCGATGTAGCGACAGCCAACGGAATGTATAGGGCGGCGCGGGCGGGGAAGACAAGCGCAGGACGCTACACACCGGAAGGGGTGCCAGATGGGGTACCGGGCCATGTTCGCGGCGGGGTTCGCTATCGGCTACGTGGTCGGCACGCGGGCCGGCCGGGAGCGATACGAACAGATTGTGAAGGTCGGCCGGCAGGTCGCGGAGCACCCCGCGGTGCAGAAGGCGACGCAGACCGTCACCACCAAGACCACAGAGATCACCAAGACGGCGTCCGCGCAGGTGCCGAAGATCGTCACGTCGGCGAAGAAGGCGGCGGCGGACCGCCTGCCGTCCCGGCTTGGCGGCAAGGGGCAGGCGGCGGACGACGCCGACGACGTCTCGGCCGACGGTCACCTCATCTACCCTGCCGAGGACAGCAGCCAGGCCGCGGCCGAGGGCGCGCGCTAGGGGCGGCCGCGACCCGGAGGGTCGCCCGGTGGCGCGGCCTAGTCGAGGTACTCGCGCAGCAGCAGGGCGCGGCTGGGGTGGCGCAGCTTGGCCAGCGTCTTGGACTCGATCTGCCTGATCCGCTCCCTGGTCACACCGAACTCCCTGCCGACCTCTTCCAGCGTGCGCGGATGCCCGTCGGTCAGGCCGAACCGCAGCTGGATGATCCGCTGCTCCCGCTCCGAGAGCTGGCACAGCACGCGGTCGAGCTGGTCCTGCAGCATGATGAACGCCGCGGCCTCGATCGGCACCACGGCGTCGGCGTCCTCGATGAAGTCGCCGAGGTCGGATTCCTCCTCGCCGATCGGCGACTGCAGCGACACCGGCTCCTGGGCGATCCGCTGGATCTCCGCGACCCGTTCCGGCTCGACGCCCATCTCGGCGGCGATCTCCTCGGGCGTCGCCTCCCGGCCGAGTTCCTGGTGCAGCTGGCGCTGCACCCTGGCCAGCTTGTTGATCGTCTCCACCATGTGCACCGGCACCCGGATCGTGCGCGCCTGGTCGGCGATCGCCCGGGTGATGGCCTGGCGGATCCACCAGGTCGCGTACGTGGAGAACTTGTAGCCGCGGGTGTAGTCGAACTTCTCCACCGCGCGGATGAGCCCGAGGTTGCCCTCCTGGATCAGGTCGAGGAACACAAGGCCGCGGCCGATGTACCGCTTGGCGATCGAGACGACCAGCCGCAGGTTGGCCTCGATCAGCCGCTGCTTGCCGTGCGCGCCGTCGGTGGCCAGCCACTCCAGGTCGGCCCGTTCCGCGCCGGGCAGGGGGGAGGCGCCGTTCAGCTTCTCCTCGGCGTACAGGCCGGCCTCGATGGCCTTGGCGAGCTCCACCTCGTCTTCGGCCGTGAGCAGCGGGACCCGGCCGATCTCGCGCAGGTAGATGCGCACCAGGTCGCTGGTTCCCGCGCGCGGAGCCGCGTCCCCCTCCGCGTCCGCATCGGCAAGCCGGGTGTCCGTGTCGTCCTCGGCCGGCGCCCCGAGCACCTCGATGCCCTCGTCCGCGAGCGCCCGCACCAGCCCGGCGAGCGCGTCGGCCGTCAGCTCGGTCCTGGCCGTGTCGATTGCCGCGGTGACGTCCCCCATCGTCACGAAACCCCGCGAGCGCCCGAGCGCCACGAGGTCGGTCATGTGCTGTGTCAGCGATGGTCCGCTCGTTACTACGGTGAGGCTCACGAAGACCAGTGTGCGGCACGTCCACGTGATTACGGGGGACCTAATTTTGTTACGGCCGCGTGTCTCAGCCGCCGGTCGCCCGGTCGAGCAGGGCCTTGCGGCGCTGCTCAAGCGCCACAAGTTCGCCGAACATCTTGTCGTACGCGGCCTGGTCCACCACCGGGTTGGTCCGCTGCAGCCGTGCCTTGACCGCGGCGATCTGCCGCCCGACGGCCAGTTCCCCGACCCGGGCGAGCTGGATGTCGGCGTACCGCTCGTCGGCCTCCCCGGCCGTGATCAGCGGCTCCACGGCCAGCTCGGTGACGAACGCGCGGGCCCGGTCGTCGGGGGCCGCCTCCAGCAGCGCGGCCACCCAGTCCCTGGCCCGCCCCCGGCCGGCGCTCACCACCCCGCCGCAGCCGGCGATCAGCCCGAACACCGCGGCGTGCGCGGGAATCGTGAACGCATGTTCGGCGAGCGAGTCGAACTCCGGGCCGCACAGGGCCGGCCACTGCACGGCCAGCTTGAGCGCCTCGCGCTCCACCCGCAGCACCGGGTCGGACCGGTCGTACGGCTGCCCGGGATCGGGACCGCCCGGTGCCCCCGCACCGTCCGCGCCCCGCTGTCCGTCCGCGCTCGCCGCCGCCGGTCGATTGTCCGAACGAGCCGGGGCGACTCGCCCGGCGCGCGTTCGGCCTGCGTGCTGGCGGACCCGGGCGAGCACGAACCGCTCGTCCATCAGCCCGAGCCAGCGGTCCAGGTTGACCGCGTACCTGCCGCGCATCCCCTGGTCCTTGATCCGCGCCACGATCGGCGCGGCCTCATCGAGGGCGGCGAGCTGGCCTTCCGTGGTGTCCAGGTCGTGCTTGGCGAGCGCGGACCTGATCGCGAATTCGAACAGCGGCACCCGCCGCGCGATCAGGTCCCTGACCGCGCCGTCGCCGTGCTTCAGCCGCAGGTCGCACGGGTCGAGGCCGTCGGGCTGCACGGCGACGAACGTCTGGGTGACGAACTTCTCCTCAAGGCCGAACGCGCGCAGCGCCGCCTTCTGCCCGGCCGCGTCCCCGTCGAACGTGAAGATCACCTCGCCGTCAGACCCGTCGGTGTCCATGATCAGCCGGCGCAGGATCTTCACGTGGTCCTCGCCGAAGCTCGTGCCGCAGGTGGCCACCGCGGTCGGCACCCCGGACAGGTGGCAGGCCATCACGTCGGTGTACCCCTCGACGATCACCGCCTGCCGTCTGTGCGCTATCTCCCGCTTCGCCAGGTCCGCGCCGTACAGCACGTGCCCCTTCTTGAACAGCGCGGTCTCCGGCGTGTTCAGGTACTTGGGCCCGTCGTCGCCGGGGTCGAGCTTGCGCGCGCCGAACGCGATCGTCTCCCCGGTCAGGTCCCTGATCGGCCACATCAGCCGGCCGCGGAAGGAGTCGATCAGGCCCCGCCGGCCCTGCCTGGCCAGCCCGGCCCTGGTCAGCTCGTCGTCGCTGAACCCGCGCCCGCGCAGGTGGCCGGTCAGCTCGTCCCAGGCGGCCGGGGAGTACCCGACGCCGAACAGCTCGGCGTCGGCGAGCCCGAACCCGCGCTCGGCGAGGAACTCGCGGGCGGCCCGTCCAGAGTCGCCACGGATCCGTTCGGAATAAAAGTCCTGCGCCAGCCGGTGCGCTTCGATCAGCCTGCGGCGGACGGAACTTTCCTGGCCGGGAACGTAGCCGCCCTGCTCGTAACGGAGCTCGACGCCCGCGCGGGCCGCCAGCCGCTCGACCGCCTCGGTGAAGGACAGGTTCTCGATCGACTGGACGAACTTGATGACGTCGCCGCCCGCGGCGCAGGAGAAACAGTAGAACAGCTCCTTGCCGGGCGTCACGTTGAACGACGAGGTCTTCTCGTCGTGGAACGGGCACAGCCCTTTGAGCGAGCCGCCGCCCGCGCTGCGCAGCTGCAGGTACTCCCCCACCACGTCGGCGATCGGCGAGCGCTCGCGGACCGCCGCGATGTCTTCCTGGCGAATCCGACCCGGCATGAGGGAAGTCTACGGCCGCGAATGGCCGGGAACGGGGAGGTTCGCGGCCAGGCGGACACGCGTGAGCCGGGGTCGTACCCGCCGCAGCCCCCGGCTTACGATGTGCTTGGTCAGGGTTGCCCGGGGGGTGGGGAGTGTTCGGCTCGGCGGACGTGGGCGATCTCCTTGTGCTCTGGGACGTGGACGGCACGCTGCTCAACGCCGGCGGAGTGGGCGTAGACCTGTACAGCGTGGTGTTCCTGCAGCTGTTCGGCCGGACGCTTGAGGCGTTCGCGCCGATGGCGGGCCGCACGGACCGCGCGATCATCCTGCAGACGCTGGAGCTGGCGGGCATCCCCGAGCCGCGCCGGCACGTTGACCCGTTCATCGCCGGCCTGACCGCGCACGCGCCGTCGGTCCGTTCGGCCGTCGCGGCCCGCGGGCACGCGCTGCCCGGCGCGGCGGCGGCGCTCGCCGCGCTGGCGGGCCGTCCGTTCCGTCCGTTCCGTTCCGGGCGTCCCGGGCATCCGGGGCGTCCCGGGCGTCCCGGGCGGGTGCACCAGTCCGTGCTCACCGGCAACATCCGGCCGGTGGCCGAGGTCAAGCTGTCCGCGGTCGGGCTGCGCGACCCGCTGGACCTGTGCATCGGGGCGTACGGCGACGACCACGAGGTGCGCAGCGAGCTCGTGCAGATCGCGCGGCGCCGCGCGGCGGCCGTGCACGGCACGCCTGCCGGCGAGTTCGGCGGCCTGTCGACGGTCCTGGTCGGCGACACGACGCTGGACATCGAGGCGGCGCTGGCCGCCGGCGCCCGCGCCGTCGGCGTCGCGACCGGCTCCTGCCGCGCGGCTGACCTGTACGCCGCCGGGGCGCACGCCGTGCTGCCCGACCTCACGGACACGCGAGCGGTCCTGCGGGCCCTGCTGGACTGAGGGTCCGGGTTCCCAGGCTCACTTAAGCCGACCGGCGCTTATCGTCGGCGACCGCGCGGCAGCCCGGCGAGCATGGCGTCAGCTTGCCGGTCCAGCCGCGGGCCTGGAGCGCGTGGGCGACCTGGGCCGCCGTGGCGCAGCCGTTCCTCGTGACGTCCTCCCAGTCGTATCGCAGCGTCGACCCGCCATGCGCCGTGGCCGCGTTGTCGCGGGCCCTGTCCTGCCAGCGGGTGTCTTCAGGGTGTGCCAGCCTCCCGTCTAGCTCGACGACAAGCCCGTACCGCGGGTAGTAGCGGTCGCGGAACCCGCGGCGCCCGTCTGGCTTGGCGAACGGGGCCTGGCGCTGGGCGGCGGGCAGCCCGTGCGCGCGTTCCACGTCGCGGTCGTACCGGTACTCAAGCACCGAATGCGCTCCTCCAGCCGCGGCGGTGACGATCTCGCCAAGCTGGTCTCGCCACCGCAGTCGTCTCCGGCGGCGCATCGCGGCCAGCAGTGACCCGTCGCCGGTCAGCCGCCGCCCGAACGCCGCGGTTACCCACCCGCACGCGTCGTCCAGTTCACGGGCTGCGTGCACGAGGTCGAGGATCGTCTCCTCGACGGACGTGCACGGGACAACGCGCGGCCGGAAATGCGCGCTTCCGGCGCGGGCCGAGACATGGATCACTATGTTCCGCGTGGCCGTGACCCGCCTGCGGGACGGGATCGTCACGTGGATCAGCGGCGTCCGGCGATCGGTAAGGCCGTGCAGTTCGGCAGCGGTCTCGTGGCTGAGCTGGGCGCCCTTTCCCGCGTACAGCACCGCCGCCCACAACTGCGCATCCCGGTGCGCCGGACCGCTGAAAGTGGCGTACACGCCCCGGTAGACCTGCTGCCACTTCGCGGAGCCGAGCCTGGCAACGATCGCGCCCGGGGACAGGCCGCTGTCGAGTGCCTGCCGACGCGTGACGACGCCAGCCTGGAGGCTTGCCAGCTCACGCAGACGCGGGGGAATTTGATTGCGCATGGCGACGAGTATGCCGACTAGCACCGACAAATCGGACATGGACCATGATCCGGAAGACTTTTTGTAGTTACAGGTACAAAATCTCTACGCGTTGAAAAAAGTCTTCGCCTTGCTGTCGCAGGAGAGGATTCTGCGGCCAAATGAGACCACTGAGGTCAGCCGCAGAGGCGGCGATGCCGGGGTTGGCGAGTTGGGCGGGCGTACAGCTGCCGGCCGGGTACAGGCCGGCTAGCGGGGGGCTGCCGGGCGGCTGCCGGGCGGCTGCCGGGGGGCCGTGTGGCTGGGGTTTGGGTAAGTGCCCGGGGCCGGTGGGGCAGCTGGGGCTAAACCTCGGGTAGCGGGATCGTGGGGTCGGTTAGGCGGGTGACGTCCAGGACGCGGGCCGAGCGGATCAGGGTCTGGATGTCTTGGTTGACGTCCCAGACGTTCACGTTCATGCCCGCGACCAGGCGGCCCTCGCTCAGCCAGAACGCGATGAACTCCAGGCCGGCCCGGTCGCCGCGGTAGGCCACCTGGTCGTAGCTGCCCGGCGAGGGCAGTCCCGCGCACTCCATGCCGAGGTCGTACTGGTCGCTGTAGAAGTAGGGCACCCGGTTGTACTCCACCTGCTGGCCGAGCATGGACCTGGCGGCGGCGGGCCCGCCGTTCAGCGCGTTCGACCAGTGCTCGACCCGCACGTGCCGACCGAGCAGCGGCAGGTAGGAGCTGGCCACGTCGCCGACGGCGAAGACGTCGGGCGCCGACGTGCGCAGCGCGGCGTCGGTGACAACCCCGTCGGAGACCTCGAGCCCGGCCGCCGACGCCAGCTTCGTGCCGGGGATCGCGCCAATGCCGACGACCACCACCTGGGCGGGCAGCAGCGCACCCGCCGAGGTGAGCACGGACCCGACCCGGCCCGCCGCGTCGCCGTGGAACTCCGCCGCCGTCTCGCCGAACCGGAACTCCACGCCCTGCGCCTCGTGCAGCCCGGCGAAGACCGCGCCGAGCTCGGGACCGAGCTGGGCGTGCAGCGCCCCGGGCTGCGG
>NZ_JASIAL010000060.1:0-3037 GCF_030042015.1 Trebonia sp.
GGGCGGGCCTGCGGCGGCCCGGCACGGCCTGCCGGAGTCTGTTCGTCAAGCGAGCGATTTAATTGCTAATCGCAAACTAAGCACCAGGCCAGCCGTGCTGGCAGGGCCAAAGGTCCGAGCCGGCCGGAGCCGGGGACAGGACAGGCGGCACCGGCCACTCTGCGGCGATGACAGGCGCGACCGACTCGGCGGCGGCATCGTTCGCGCGGGGCGCCATCGCGGCGGGGACATTTGGGGTTCAGGGGCCAAGCAGTGCGGCCGGGACGACGGCGATTCCGTCCGGCCGACGGTAGGCCGCGGGTCCCGTGGTGATGACTGCGGCGTCCAGGAGGCGGTCGCCGATTTCAGCCTCAAGCCACAGGAGGTGGCGCAGGTCTCGTTCTTCTGGTACCTGCGCGAGTTTCACCTCGATTGCCAGCACGTCACCGCCGCGCTCGACGATGAGGTCGATTTCGTGGTCACCCCGGTGCGTGCGCAAGTGACTAACCTGCGCCTCGGCTGCTTGTGCGTACGCCCGGACGGACTGGGTCACTAGCGACTCGAAGAGCGCGCCTAGGAGAGGACCCTCCCGGAACGGTTGCGGTCCCGGCGACCGCCCGCGGAGCAGTGCCGGCGCGTCGGCCTGCAGAAGCCGGGCCGCGAGCGCGGGATCTGCTAGGTGGTGCTTAGGCGCCGAAGCGAGATGGGCGAATCTGTTGGTCGTTGGCAGCCAGGCCGGAACGGGATCAAGGATGAAGAGCCGTTCCAGAACGTCCCGATAGACCTGGACGGTTGTCTTGGCGGGTTTTTCTCCCAAATCACCGGCTGCGGCATCGCGGATCTTCTCAAAGGAAGCGACCGAGGCTGTTGCGGCTGCGTAGGCCGCCATCCATCGCCTTAGCGCCTGCGGTCGCCGCACCGTTTGCCCGGCTTCCTCGAAGTCGCGGTCCACTATTCCAGACAGGTAGCCGTCAAGCTGCGCCCGTAGCAGTCGGCCGCCCAGCGATCGCAGTCCCGGCAGTCCCGACCGGAGAATTTCATCGACGTATGTGTCGAGCCTGACCTGGGTCCGGCCGTTAACCGCGGTCCGGTTTCCAGTCAGCAGACCGCGAAGGCTGACTGTCGCGGTATCGATGTCTCGTTCCGCCAGCGTCATCGGGCGAAGTCGCACGCGCACGATGCGGCCCGCGCCGGAATGGGTAGGCGGGTCCTTCGGCGATGCGGACCCGGTGAGAAGGAAGCTGTCGGCTGGGGCACCCGCGTCAACTGCCCGGCGGACTCTGTCGAAGGACTCAGGCAAACGCTGCCACTCGTCAATCAGCACGGGGGGTTCACCTTCGATCAGCAGCGCGGGATCCGCCCGGGCGATAATGCGTTGTGCTTCATCGTCGAGCCGGTACACGGTTTTGGCCCGCTGCAGGGCAGTGGCCGTCTTCCCGACCGCGCGCGGCCCTTCGATCGCGACGGCCGAGAGGCCACCGAGCAGCTCATCGAGCTCGTCATCGGCGATTCGGCGCCGGTAGGCGGCCGCCGAATCGCCGGTACGATCACCGCGGCCTTCTGGCATGCGATAACGCTACCATTCTGAAGCTTTATAAGCTACCATTTTGCGGCACTATGCGCTACCGTTAGGTAGCGATCTACACTACCGCTGCGAGTGCCGGGGCTTTGACCGCACGGGGTTGGCGGGGCACCGTCCCCCGGCGAAGACCCGGCCCAAGCCGGTGCCCGCTGTCCGGCGGTCGTACCGTCGAACCCGTTACCGAGGAGGACTTCTGATGCGCAGCGTGACCTACTCGATGGGCGTCTCACTTGACGGCTACATCGCCGGGCCGGACGGTGACATCGCTGCGCCGCCGCCCGACGAGGAGGTCTTCCGCTTCGTCATCGACGAGATACGACAGGTCGGCGTCCACCTGCTGGGACGAAGGCTGTACGAGACGATGCTGTACTGGGAGACCGCCGATCAGGATCGATCGCTCGACGACTCAGAGCTCGAGTGGGCCGCGATCTGGAAGGCGCTCCCGAAGGTAGTGTTCTCCACCACGCTGTCGGCGGTGCAGGGCAATGCCCGCCTGGCCTCCGGAGGCTTGGCAGAGGAGATCGAGCGGCTGCGAGCCGAGCCGGCGGAGGGCGACATCGCGATCGGCGGCGCGACTCTCGCCGCCGAGGCGGCCGCGCTTGGCCTGATCGACGAGTACCGGGCCAGGGTCTACCCGGTGCTGGTCGGCGGTGGCATTCCGTTCTTTGCCCAGCGCGAGCGCCGGGTGGATCTCGAACTCGCCGAGACCCGCACCTTCAGCTCGAAAGTCGTCTACCTCCGCTACCGCGTCATTCGCTAGCAGGCTCGTCCGCCCGGCCTAGCGAGAACGAGCCAGCCAGCGGCTTGACCTGAATCATCCGGGGTTGCCTGCGAGTCAGTGCTCCTGGCGGGACGCCTTATCCGCGAGGTAGGCGGTCACCCAGGCCTCGTTCAGGTCGTTGGATTGACGGCGCGTCTGGGGGGCCGGGATCTGGCCCTGGTACTCCGTGAGTCCAAGATGAGCCAGCACGCCCCGGATCGTCGGCCGGTAACCATCTGGGCTGCTCAGCTCCTCGTAGACGACCTGGCAGGGCGTCAGCCCGAGCTCGTCGTACAGCTGGCCCCAGCCGGGCTCGCTCTCGGCGATCAGGGCCTCCAGGGCGGCGATGAGCCGGTAGTCATAGCGCGGCGGGCCCGCAGGGGGCGGCCACGCAGGCTCCGGCCGGCCGACGGGGTCGACCCACATCCCGTCCTGGGCCATCCGCGCCCAGGAGACCGCCTGGCGGACCCGGTCGCGCCGCCTGACATCTACGACCCGCAAGCCAGGAAACGCCGTGCGGAGGATCGCGGCCCGGTCCAGGCCGGCGAAGCGGGGCAGCTCCGAAAACTTCGCCAGCGCCCATCGCAGGGTGTTCCAGTGGATCTTGGCGCCGAACACGCCGTTGGGAGTACTGCCCAGCCGGTACACAAGGGACAGGTAGCTCTCCCTGTCGCTCACGTCATGACCGGCAGCGAACGGCCCCTCCTCCCAGAACC
>NZ_JASIAL010000392.1:0-3314 GCF_030042015.1 Trebonia sp.
GTGCTAGGCCCCGGCCGCCGCGGCGGCGCTCGTGCCGGCCAGGGCGAGCATGATCAGCGCGGCGCCCCTTGTCAGCCACCGGACCGGGATGACGCCAAGCAGCCGCCAGCCCACCACGATCGCCACGCCGGAGGCCACCCACAGCGCCAGCAGCGCGCCGACCCCGACCGCGACAGGGTCGTGGTAGCGGGCCGCCAGGCTGACGGTCATGAACTGGGTGAGGTCGCCGAACTCGGCAAGGAACACGACCGCGAAGGACGTCCCCGCGACCGGCCAGAACCCGTCGCGCACGCCGTCACGCCGGACGTCCTCGTCCTCCGGGCTTTCCGGGCGGTGGCGCCAGAGCAGCACGGCGCCGGCCAGGAAGGCGGCGGCGGCCACGGCCTGCACCACCTGGCGCGGCAGCAGGCTGATCGCTCCCCCGGCGGCGACCGCGAGCGTCACCTGGGCCGCGAACGCGGCGGCGGCCCCGGTGAACACGTAGCCGGGGCGATAGCGGCTGCTCAGGATCAGGCAGGCCAGCACCGTCTTGTCCGGGAGTTCGGCGGGCAGCACGGCCAGGAAGGACGTCACTGCGACGGTCAGGCTCATCCGGGGCTCCGAGTGTCCGGGCCGGGCCGGCTTTCGCCCGGCGAACCCGGGACCTCCGGCCCGGCAGCATGCTGCTGCGGCCGAAGGTCTCACTCAGGCCGGATGCGGCCCCCGGGCACCGGGCCCGACGGGCAGGCGCGCCGTTCCCGGCGTGCCGGACCGCAGGACCGAGATTGTCGGCGTCCCGGCGACGGAGCTACTCCCCTTCGCGCACCCATGTTAGCCGACAAGCGCGCGCGATGGCATCCGATACGCCGGGACGCTCCCCGCCAGCCCGGGCTGCCGCGCTGGTGACAGCGCGGCAGGCCCTGGCAAGGCAGGCCCCGGTGACGTGCTCCCCGCCGCCGCGTCGGTCAAGCGGCACCGCAGGGTCGAGCGACCGCCGCCGCCCCCGGCATGGCCGCTCTGGCTGTCCCTCCGCAAGGACATCATTTCCGCAACGCGAGGACCTTAGGGCAGCACGCGCCACAGGGATGCCCTCCGGAAAGGGAGTCAGGCCATCCGTTACGAAAACCTGATGACGGCGAGGAAGTCCATGTTCCGCACGGCTATCTCGCGGTAACCGGTGGCGATGACGCCGTCCCTGCGCAACTCGCCGAGGATGCGCTCTGTCGTCGACACCGCGACGCCTGCCAGCTCGCCGAGTTCCATCTGGGTGAGCGGGAGCGGGATCACCACCGCCCCGTCGGCGGCCCGCTCGCCGTATCCCGCCGCGAGCTCGTAGATCACCTGGGCGAGCCGTTCCTTCGCGCCCCACGTGCGCTCGGCCGCATGCCGTTCCGTCGCGGCGCGCATCTTGGCCACGAGCGAGCGGGTGATCGTGGCCAGCGCCGCCGGATGCCGCTCACCGTAGGCCGCGAAGGCCGCCCGGCCGATCCGGACCGCGCCGACCACACCGACAGCGCGGGCCGTGGCGGTGCGCGGCATGCCGTCGAGCACGGCGAACTCACCGATCAGGTCACCGCGCGAGCGCACCGCCAGCGTCGTCTCCGTACCGGTTTCCGTGGCGACGGTGACCTTGACCATGCCGCCAGTCAGCACGTACAGGCTGTCACCGGCCTCACCCTGCAGCACCAGGATGTCGTCGTCTTCGAACCGGACCGGGGTGCCGGCTGCCAGCAGGGCGGCGCGTTCAACATCGGTCAGCAGGGCGGCCAGGCTGGCCTGCGGCCACCTGCCGCGCTCGGTCAGCGCCACGGCAGGCGCGCGCGGCGGCGAATTCGCGGAGTGCGGGGAGTGCGCGGAGAGCGGGACTGACACAGCACCGATTTTGCCAGGTCTTCCGCGCCGTCAGCGGGCACTACCTGAATCCGGGAACGTGAAAATGCCGGATGCATTCTTCCCCGCCGGCGTAGTCAGCTATTACCCTGCTTACACAGGGAGCGTGGGGAAATGGGAGACGGCGTGGCCGCCGAGCCCCGGGGGCAAGGTCAGGCGCCACCAGCACGAAGTCAATCGGGCCGTAAGCTGCGAATGGGATTCGTTCTGGATGTCGCCGGTTACGGTGCGCGTTCGGCACCTCTTCAGAACCAGGTGCAGCGACGCCTTCCGCCGCTCGTGATCAATACGCTAGCCGAATGCGGAATGGATCTTGATAGCGTCGCGCACGAGTGGACAGGAGACGGCATCAACGCGGTCATGCCTGCCGACATGGATCCGACCGTCGTGCTGCCCGTGCTGATCCGCTCGCTGGCCGCGAATCTCGGCGCGGACAACGCGCGCAGCGGCGACCGGGTCCGGCTGCGGATGGCCGTGGGCGTGGGACTTGTCGAGCAGAACAGGGCCGGGTTCGGCGGGCCCATGATCATCGATATGAACCGGCTGGTCGACAGCGCGCCGCTACGCTCCGCATTGTCGGCTCATCCCGCCGCCGATCTCGCGGTCGCGATATCCGACCAGGTGCACGCCACGATAATCCGGCCCGGCTATCCGGGAATTCCCGGTGCCCAGTTCACTCGGGTGAACGTCGTCGCGAAGGAATTCGCAGGACCGGCCTGGATATGGGTGTCCGCGCGCCAGTGGAGCGAGCCGGCCTATCAGCGCCTCGCTAAGGACGACCCGCGCGAGATAGGGGACTATCGCGTCTGCGCGCGCCTCGGCGCCGGCCTCGCCGGCCAGGTGTACCTCGGCAGCGCACGGGACGGCGGCTGGCTCGCGATCAAGGAATACCGGCGGGAGTTCGCCGGCGACCCGGACGTGCGCCGCCGCCTCGCCGCGGGGGTCGTGGCGGCCAGCGTCCCGCGCGGGCCGCACATCGCGCGGGTCACCGACTCCGCCACCGAGGCCGTCGCGCCATGGGTGGCCGGCACGCTCGTGCGGGGTCCGTCGCTGACGGCGGCCGTGACCGAGACCGGGCCGCTCCCCGCCGCCTCCGCGGCCTGGCTCGCGCTCGGCGTCGCCCGCGCGGTCGCCGCGCTGCACGAGGGCGGGCTCGCGCATCAGGCGATCACCCCGTCCAACGTGCTGCTCGAGACGGGCGGGCCGGTGCTCACCGACGTCGGCCTCAGCCGGGTCGCGCTGACCGACGGGTCCATGGGCGCCGCCGACGACGTGTTCATGCTCGGCTGCGCCGCGTTCTTCGCGGCGACCGGCCGCTCGCCCTGGGGCGGCTGCCCGGCTGGGGCCCTGCGCGAGCCGGACACGCGCGGCGAGCCAGACCTGGACGGCTGCCCGCCCGCGCTGCTGCCGATCGTGACCGCCTGCATCGATGGCGACCCCGGGCG
>NZ_JASIAL010000393.1:0-7618 GCF_030042015.1 Trebonia sp.
CCCGTTCGGCGGCCAGGTCGGCCAGGGGCATCCCGGTACGCTCCTCCAGATCCCGCCAGCCTTGCATCGCGACCTGGCCGTTGGTGGTGCCCGACAGGGCCAGGATCGCCTCGGCCAGGTGCACGTCGCGGCCGAGCGAGGGCCGCCCGTCGCCCGGGCCGCCGCGCACCGTGCCGTTGGCGCGGCGCAGGTAGTCCACCGCGGCCGCCGGCACCCAGGTGACGCCCTTGGCGGTGGTGCCGAGAGTGTCGGTCAGCGGGCCGAGGGCCGCCATCTTCTCCGCGGTCGCCGGGTAGTCCCGCTCGACCGTGACCAGCCGCGGCATGCTCACGCCGGGCACCGGCTCGCATTCGCCGACCTTCCAGTCGCGGACGGCCCCGCCCGGCTGCGCCAGCTCATCGGGGGTGTCGTGCATGAGCGGGGCGGCGAGCACGTCGGTGCGCGTGCCCAGGTGCTGGCCGGCCAGCCGGGAGAACTCCGCGGCGATCAGCGTGAACGCGTCGAAGTCGGTGCGTGCCTCCCACGGCGGCGCGATGGCGGGGTTGAACGAGTGCACGAACGGGTGCATGTCGGTGGTCGAGATGTCGTGCTTCTCATACCAGGTGGCGGCAGGCAGCACCACGTCCGCGAACGTGCACGTGCTGGTCATCCGGAAGTCGATCGCGGTCAGCAGGTCCAGCTTGCCGCGCGGTGCCTCCTCCCGCCAGCTCACCTCGGCCGGCCGCAGGCCCTCCGGCGACTCCTGCGCCCGCACCGCGTCGTGGGTGCCGAGCAGGTGCCGCATGAAGTACTCCATGCCCTTGCCCGACGAGCCGAGCAGGTTCGCCCGCCACACGGTCAGCACCCGCGGCCAGTTCGCCGGGTCATCGGGGTCCTGCGCGGCGAACCGCAGGCGGCCCGCCCGCAGCTCGCGAACGACGTAATCGGCGACAGTCAGCCCGGCCCGTTCGGAATCATCGCAAAGATCTAGCGGGTTACGGCCGAAAGCGGGGTGCGACGGGGTCCAGCCGAGACGGGACGCCCGGGCCACGCAGTCGGCGAAGGTCTGCCCCGCGAACAGCCCGCGGCCGAGCGGGCTGGCCAGCTCCGCGGGGCCGAAGGCCTCGTACCGCCACTGGTCGGTGTGCAGGTAGAAGAACGAGGTGCCGGTCATGTGCCGGGGCGGCCGCAGCCAGTCCAGCGCGAACGCCACCTGCTGCCAGCCCGCCAGCGGCCGGACCTTCTCCTGGCCCACGTAATGCGCCCAGCCGCCGCCGTTCACCCCCTGGCAGCCGCACAGCATGATCAGCGTGAAGAACGTCCGGTAGATCTGGTCGGAGTGGAACCAGTGGTTGGTGCCGGCGCCCATCGCGATCATCGACCGGCCCTTCGACAGCTCCGCGTTGCGGGCGAACTCGCGCGCGACCCGGGCCGCCGCGGCGGCCGGCACGGACGTGATCGCTTCCTGCCAGGCCGGGGTGCCCGGCGTGCCCGCGTCGGCGTAGCCCGCCGGCCAGGCGCCAGGCAGGCCGTCGCGGGGCACGGCGTACTGCGCCATCAGCAGGTCGAAGACCGTCGTCACCAGGTGCGGCCCGATCCGGGCCGCCGGGACCCCGCGGCGGACTGCGGCGCCGCCCTCGGTCTGGCCCGTGTCGAACCGGGGCAGGTCCACTGGGACCGCCTCATGATGGCGGCCGTAGCAGGTGAGCACCGGGTCGATGCCGCCAAGGTCGAGGTTCCATTTGCCCGCGCCCGACTCGCCGAAGCGGAATCCGAGCGAGCCGTTCGGGATGGCCGGCCCGCCGGTCGCGGCGTCAAGCACGACGGTCTTGTGGGCCGCGCCCTCGGCGGTGTCCCCGAGGTCGGCCGCGGTCAGGAACCGGTCAGGCACGTAGCCGTCCCCGCGTTCCCGCAGCGTCACCAGGAACGGCGCGTCCGTGTAGGTCCGCACGTAGTCAGTGAAGTAGGGGACCTGGCGGTCGCGGAAGAACTCGGTGAGCACCACGTGCCCCATCGCCATCGCCAGCGCGCCGTCGGTGCCGGGCGCCGCGGGCAGCCAGTCGTCGGCGAACTTGGTGTGGTCGGAGTAGTCGGGGGAGACCACGACGACCTTCTGCCCCCGGTACCTGGCCTCGGTCATGAAGTGCGCGTCGGGCGTGCGCGTGATCGGCAGGTTGGTGCCCCAGACGATCAGGTAGGAGGAGTTCCACCAGTCCCCGGACTCCGGGACGTCGGTCTGGTCGCCGAACACCTGCGGGGAGGCGGGCGGCAGGTCGGCGTACCAGTCGTAGAACGACAGGATCGTGCCGCCGATCAGGGACAGGAACCGGGTGCCCGCGGCGTAGGAGACCTGCGACATGGCCGGGATCGGGGAGAAGCCGGCCACCCGGTCCGGGCCGTAGGCGCTGATCGTGTGCACGTGCGCGGCGGCGATCAGCTCGGTGGCCTCCTCCCAGGAGGCGCGCACGAACCCGCCCTTGCCGCGGGCCTGCTTGTAGCGGTCCGCCTTGGCCGGGTCGCCGGTGATCTCCGCCCAGGCGTCCACCGGGTCGCCCAGGCGCCGCCGCGCCTCGCGCCAGAGCCGGAGCAGCTCGTCCCTGATGTAGGGGTACCGCACCCGGGAGGGCGAATACGTGTACCAGGAGAACGACGCCCCGCGCGGACAGCCCCGCGGCTCGTACTCGGGCGAGTCCGGGCCCGTCGAGGGGTAGTCGGTCTGCTGGGTCTCCCAGGTGATGATCCCGTCCTTGACGTACACCTTCCACGAGCACGAGCCGGTGCAGTTCACCCCGTGCGTGGACCGGACCACCTTGTCGTGCCGCCACCGCTCCCGGTAGAACTCCTCGGCGGCGCGGCCGCCCGTGCGGTGCACCGCGCGAAAGTCCGGGCTGGGGGTCCCGCCGGGGACGAAGAACTGCGCCTTGCGCAGCAGCCGCTCGACCGGCTCGCCGGCCGGCAGCAAGGGCGCGAGCAGGTCGCCGTCCTGGGTGCCGGGCGTGGTCACGTCCTGCCCGCCAGGCGTGCCGGCGTGCGCTGCTGTCGGCTCGGCCACGTAACCCCCTCGTCGATCCGGCGGCCGAGGCGTGTCCTCGCCTCCTCGCCGCCGGCTTTTGCCGGGTTAGGCTAAGCGCCCGGGCTTGCAGCTTCCCTGCAGTTCTCCGGCTCGCCGGCGTTAGCCGCGAGGGTGCGCAAGCTCGCCGGTGCCCCGGGTCAACGGCCGGCGAGTTCGCGTAGCCGCGGCACGAGGATCAGGTAGCCGTCATCGCGCGCCTTGTCCGCGGCGGCCGCGGCGGCCGCGGCGGTCGCGCGGCTCGCCTCGCCGGCGCCCTGGCTGGCGAGCAGCTCGGCGTGCGCCCACCGGGCCTCGTGGCGGGTGAGCGGCGTTCCTCCCGCCAGGGCGGCCCGGATGTGCGGTGCCGCCTCGTCCGGTCGTCCCTGGCGGGCCAGCAGGGCGCCGAGCCGGGACGCCGCCCAGGCGCGGAAGAACGGGATGCTCTCTGCGGCCTCAAGCGAGCGGCGGTAGGCGGCTTCGGCCCGGCCGGGCAGCCCCGCCGCCTCGCAGGCGATACCCAGGCCGCGGTGGGCGGCGGCGGTCCATTCCGCGTGCCCGATGCGGGCGGCGATGTCGGCTGCCTGCTCCGCCGATCCGATCGCCTCGGCGCCCCGGCCGACTGCGGCCAGGGCCTCGCTGCGGTGCCACAGGGACTCGGCCTCCACGGCCGGATGGCAGGCAGCGCGGGCCCAGGCGAGGGTCTCTTCGATCTCCGTCAGGCCCTCAGCGGCGTGGCCGAGGAAGGCGAGGGCGTGGCCGCGAGTGGCGCGCGGGCTCCACAGCCGCAGCACTTCGCCGGGTGTGACCGCCAGGTGGGCCAGCCGGTCGAGCTGTTCGACGGCGTCGGGCAGCCTGCCCTCGACGAAGCATGCCATCGCGCGCCAGTACAGCAGGCGGGCGCTGCCGCGGCTGTCGCCGGCCTGGTCAAGCAGCCGGGCTGCCCGGCGCACCCGGTGCCGGGCACGGGTCAGGTTGCCCCCGGCCAGGTCGATGATCGCGGCTGCCGCCAGGGCCTGGCCCAGGGCGGCGGGCTGATCCCCGGCCTCGGCGATCGCCAGTTCCGCCAGTTCGGCGCCGCGAGCCGCGTCGGCGGTCCTGGCGTCCAGGATGGCCAGCTGGGCCAGGACATGGGACCGGGCGGGCGGATCATCGAGGCTGTCAAGCGCGCTGGTGAAGTCGGCGCGGGCCGCGGTGAGCTGGCCGGCGCGGCGGTGTGCCTCCCCGCGCGTCTCAAGCAGCACCGCCCGGGCACGGCCGTCCGGGTCGAGCGACAGGCCGGCCCCGGCCAGCCGGATCGCCTCACGGTCGCAGATCCGGTCAAGCTCGCGGCGCGCGGCGGCCGCGTACGCCCGTGCGGCCGCGTCGCTGTCGCCGCTTGCGGCCAGATGGCTGGCGGCCTCGGCGGGGTCGGCGCCGCATTGCCGCAGCGCCCGGGCGAGCAGCGCGTGGAACCGGGCGGTTTCGGCGGGGCAGATCGTCGCGGTGACCGCCCGGCGGACCAGCTCGTGGCTGAGTGCCCAGCCTCGCGGGCCTGGGCTGGCCATTCCGGCGCTGCCCAGTCCCTCCAGGGTGTCCAGCGCGGAATGCAGGCCGGTGCTGCTCGCGGCGGCGAGCAGCGCCGGCGGCGCCGGGCGGTCAAGCAGCGCAAGCAGGCTCAGCATGTGCCGCCACCGGGAGGGCAATCCGGCCAGCCGGTTCCCCGCGGCCTGCCCGAACCCGGCGGCGACGATGCTCGCGGCAGCCACGGCGTCGCGGCCTGGCTGCAGCCGCCACTTCCTGCCCGCGCCGCGGGTGATCACCCCCTGCCGGGCAAGGGCGGCGATGACTTCGGTGATGTTGAACGGGGTGCGGCCGGCCTGCCGGAGGATGGCCTCGGCCAGCAGCTGGTCGCTGAACAGGCCCCGGATGACACGGGCCGGCAGCGGCCCGAGCGTGATGCTGGTCAGCTGCGGGGGCGGCAGGCCAAGTGCTTCGGCGGGGTCGGCGAAGGCGTTGGCGGCCGGCCGGTAGGCGGCCGCGAGGCTGACGCTGTCCAGCCGGCGCAGCAGCAGGCCCAGCAGGGTCAGGCTGGTCGGGTCGGCCCACTGCATGTCGTCGGCCACGATCAGGCAGCGCGGCCGTGCCACGGCCGCGAGCAGGCGAACCGCGCCCTGCAAGGCGAACGCGCGGCGGGTCCGCTCATCCGCGAGGCCGGCGGCGGCGCCGCGCGGCACCGCGAGGCCGGGCACCACCTCGGCCAGCGCGCTGGCCTCCGGTTCCGCCAGGACCGCCGCTACCGGGACCGGCAGCCGCCGGGCGGCCTGGCCGAGCAGCCTGCCAGCCAGCGACCATGCCTCGTGCCGATCCGGGGCGAACGCCTGCGCGGCCAGCACGGGCATGTCGGCCCGCCGCGCCGCCTCCGTCAGGAGCGCGGACTTGCCGATGCCGCTCGGCCCGGTGATCATCACCACCGGGGGACCGTGGCCGCCGGCCGCCGCGGCGATCACCGCGCACTCCTGCTCACGGCCGAGGAACGGGTTCCCGCTACCGGGACAGGATCCGTCCGGCGGGCCGGGCTGCCCACGGGAGGGGGCCGGCTGGCCTCCTCCCGGCTGGCCTCCTCCCGGCTGGCCTCCTGCGGGCCGGCCTCCTCCGGGCTGGCATGCCAGGACCCGCTGGCGGACCTGGCGGGCCCGCGGCGTGGGCGCCAGGCCGGTTCCTGCGGCGAGCTGATCCCGGTACTCGTCGAAGGCGGCCAGCGCCCCGGCCTGGTCACCCGCGGCGGCCAGCGCGCGGACCAGCAGCAGCACCGAGGACTCGCGCAGCGGTTCGGCGGCCAGTGCCTGCCTGGCCCAGCTGGCTGCTTCCATCGCCGCGGCGTTGCCAGGGCTGTCCAGGGCTGCTGCCGCGGCTCCGTCCAGCGCTTCCAGGCAGGCCAGGGACAGCTGCCGGCGGTCGGCTTGCGCCCAGTCGGCGTAGGTGTCCTCGGGGAGTGGGTCGCCGCGCCAGATGTCCAGCGCCGCGCGGAATGACCCGAGGGCCTCGCCGGGCCGTGCTGCCAGGGCGGCCCGGCCGGCCAGTACCGCGGTCAGGAACTCCTCGGCGTCAACCCGGCAGCGGCCGCCCTCGGCGAGGCTGTATCCGCCTGAGCCGGTCCGGATCAGCGTGCGATCGCCCATCGCCCTGCGGATGCGGCTGACCAGGACCTCGATGTTCCCCGCGGGATCTCCCGGGGGGGCGTCCGGCCACAGCGCGTCGGCGATCAGGTCCTTCGGGACCAGCGTTCCCCGCCGCAGCGCCAGCAGCCGCAGCAGCCGGCAGGCCATCCTGCCGCCGAACGAGCCGAGTGCGATCTCCTGGCCGTCACGCTCCACCGCGAACCTGCCAAGCAGCCTGATCCCGAACACCGCGGCGGCGCCAGGCGGGCTGCCGCCGGGCGGCGGGGGGCTGGCCGTGGAGGGCCGCTGTCCGGCGGCGACATTCATCGGTTCACCGGCCAGGCAGGCCCCGGGTGAACATCCTCAGGCGGCCTTCAGCTCGCACGTCCGCCGCCTCCTTCGTCCTGGCATGAGAACGCCGCAGTTGTGCCTTGGGGTGATGCCGGTCAGCTTCATGCTGCCCACGGACAGCGCGCGCCACACGAGCCCCGGACCGCGCGCAGGCGCCACGGCTGCCGTTCGCACTGGGAGACTAGGCATGCTCAGCTGCCTGTGCCAGGGACCAAGGTCCTTGCCTACCGCGGCTCGGGCAAGCGGGGGCGGAGCGAGGCCATGCGGGCGGCGGCAGCGTGAGCGCCGCACCCGTGCCGGCGGTCCGCGCCGTTCGTATCGCGAGTGCCATGAATGCCTCCTGTGCACGAGTCGCTCGCTTTGATTCGCGCCTGCCCCACCGTTTGCGCGGCGCGGAATGCGCACCCCGGCCTTACGGGTCAGCCAGCCGCCCGGCGACGGGTGACCTGCGTCCGCCACCGGTCCGGCCCGTCCTGCAGGACGGTGAACCGGTAGCCGCCCGGGCGCAGCTCGCTGACCTCCCGCCACACCGGGTCCAGGTCCGTGCCGGACAAGAGCTCGACCTGCTCGCCGCGAGTCATCCGCAGCAGCCGGTCGACAGCGGCGGTGATCGCCTCATCCGCGGGAAGCGCGTCGAGGTCGACCGCAGGACCCTCCGTAAGCGGGTACCAGTCGCGTGGATGCCCGCCGAGCGCCACGGTGCCCGGCACGCCCTGCGCCGTGGGCCCCGGCGCCAGCAGGCTCTCCTCGGCGCGCAGGTGACACTCGAGCTGGGCGGCGAAATCACGGGCGGCGGTGGCCACCTGCCCGCAGGACATCGGCTGCTCTCCGGCGGCCGCCCGGGCCAGCAGGTCAGCAGCCGCGCGCAGCCGGGCATGGTCCCTGGCCAGGCCGGCCGCCTGCCCGGCAGGGGCAGCGGGAAACAGCAGCGCCTCCTCATCCGACGCCTGGCGCAGCACCTCTGCCCGGGCGTACCCGGCCAGCGCCGCCAGCTCGGCGCCGGGCCACCGGCCAGCCGCGGCCGCGGTCAGCAGCTCGTCCGCGCGCGCCGTGACCTGCCCAAGCAGCAGCACATGCTCCTCGGCCAGCGTCAGCGGCG